>JAUSNJ010000096.1 GCA_030645355.1 Rhodoferax sp.
GCACATCGACTCCGGCAAGCTGGTGCGCTATGGCGGCAACTACAGCAAGTTTGAAGACCTGCGCGCCGAGCAGATGGAACTGCAGCAAAACGCTTTTTCCAAGCAGCAGGACAAGATCGCCCACCTGCAGAAGTTCATCGCCCGCTTCAAGGCCAAGGCCAGCAAGGCGAAACAGGCGCAAAGCCGGGTCAAGGCACTGGATCGCATGGAGAAGATCGCACCGCTGCTCAGCGAGGCGGACTTCACGTTCGAGTTCAAGGAGCCGGCCAACCTGCCCAACCCGATGCTGTCCATGAGCGGCGTCAGCTTTGGCTACCCGCCGCCCGAAGACGCCCCCGAAGGCACGCCGCACACGGTGATCGTACGCAACGTCAGCAAATCGGTGCTGGCGGGCCAACGCATCGGCATCCTGGGTGCCAACGGCCAAGGCAAATCGACGCTGGTGAAAACGGTGGCCCGCGACCTGCAGGCCATCGGTGGCGAAATCACCGAGGGCAAGGGCTTGAACATCGGCTACTTTGCCCAACAGGAACTGGACGTGCTGCGCCCGGCCGACACCCCACTGGAACACATGATCCGCCTGGTCAAGGAGTTGACGGCCGCAGGCAAGATAGCAGGACAGGCCACGCGCGAGCAGGATTTGCGCAGCTTTTTGGGTACCTTCAACTTCGGTGGCGACATGGTCAAGCAGGCCGTGGGCAGCATGAGCGGTGGCGAAAAGGCCCGCCTGGTGCTGTGCATGATTGTGTGGCAGCGCCCCAACCTGCTGCTGCTGGATGAGCCCACCAACCACCTGGATCTGGCCACTCGCGAGGCGCTGTCCATGGCGCTCAACGAGTTTGAAGGCACCGTGATGCTGGTCAGCCACGACCGTGCCCTGCTGCGCGCGGTGTGCGATGAGTTCTGGATGGTGTCGCGCGGTGGCGTGGAGCCGTTTGATGGCGATCTGGACGATTACCAGCGCTACCTGCTGGACGAGGCCAAGCGCCAGCGCGAAGAGGCCAAGGAAGCTGCCAAGGCGCCAGTCAAGCCTGTGGCAGCCACCCCGATTGCCAAGTCCAAATCCAAGGGCGATACCTCACCCAAGGCCAAGAAAGATCTGCAGGACGTCGAAGCCCGCCTGCAGGCGCTCAACGACCAGGGCACCGCGCTGGAAAGCCAACTCTCGACCAACCCGCACCCCTCGGAGATTGCTGAAATTGGCCGCAACCTGAAGCTGGTCAACGACGAAATCGCGCAGCTCGAAGACCGCTGGCTGGAACTCTCCAGCCGCGTGGAAACGACCGGAGCCTGACCGGGTGGATAGCCGGCTGCAAAGTCTCGAGTGCCTGGTGGAGCAGGCGCTGGCATTGGGCTACCGGTGGGCAGGCTACGCCCTGCTCAATTGGGCCGACGATGCGGCATTGATAGCTCTGATGTTTTGTTGAGCAGGCTGGCTTGTAAGTAGCGAGACAAGTCCGCTGCGCGGATGGGAAGATGTGCGCAGGTTCAAGCTTGCACGTGGTGTTGCAGCACAGCGCGCAGTTGTGCCAGGCTAAAAGGTTTGGTCAGGTAGCCACTGGCGCCCATTTGTAGAGCGCGCTCCAGCAGCTCAGGCTCCGCGCTTGCCGACAAAAAGAAGAATGGCGTTGCACGCAACTGGGGCTCAAGCTGAATGGCGGCCAGCACCTCGTTTCCGGTCATCAGCGGCATCATCAGGTCGCAAAAAATCAGGTCCGGTCTCTCGGCCAGTGCCAAGTCAAGCCCGGCGCGACCATTGGAGGCTTCCAGTGGCGTGTGCCCCTCCAACCGCAAGAAACGCAGCAAATTTGCCCGTATCGCAGCTTCGTCTTCAATTACCAGAATGCGTGCCATAGTCGGTTCTGTATGTGTTTTCAGGAAGTCACAGTAGCACGGTGAATGTGGTTCCCTGGCCCGCCACACTCCGGACGGTGATGGTTCCACCGTGCAGATTCACCGAGTTCTTCACAATCGCCAAGCCCAGGCCAGTACCCTGGATGTCGCCCACATTGCTTGCGCGATGGAAGGATTCAAACAAATGGGCCAGCTCATCGGCCGGAACACCAATGCCTTCGTCCGACACAGTCATCAACATCTTTTCACCCTCCGGCTGCACTCTGAATGTGACTTGCCCGCCGTTGGGGGAATACTTGATGGCATTGGACAGTAGATTCCCAAAAATATGGCGCAAGAGCTTTTCATCGTAGAGGCGCGACCTGGAGGGAGGTGTGAATTGCGTGACGACACTACAGCGGCTTTCTGGCAATTGCACACGGACGTCGTCCACCATGCTTTTGCACAGTGCAATCAGGTCCAAAGCGCGGGGCGCAAATTCGAGCATCTGCGCCTCGGCCTTCCCCAGTAGAAGGACTCGGTCCAACATCCGGGTCATGCGATGCACACCGTTTTCAATGGTCTGAAGGACTTCCAGTTTTTCTTCGGTCGGCAGCTGGTCGCCATAGTATTTCAGCAGTTCGGCAGATGACAGAATGGTGGCCAACGGGGTGCGGAACTCGTGGCTGGTCATGGCGACGAATCGGGTACGCAGTTCGTTGAGTTCTTTTTGCTGCTCCAGGGCGGCACGGGTGTTTTGCTCAGCCTTGATGCGGTCAGTGATGTCCAGAAACGTCCAAATCACCCCGGAGTCCGGGTCTTTGCCGCGCACGCATTGGCCCGACATCTGCACCCAGAACAAGTCGCCATTGCGGCGCTTGAGTTGCCGCTCGTTGGAAAAAGTGCCAGTGGCCAGTAGTGCCGCGCGTTGCTGTGCACCTAGCTGCTCCCAGGTTTCGCGGTCGCTGTGAATATGCAGGGAGTCCTCGCCGATCAATTCTTCACGCGGATAGTCCACCATGTCGGCGAACTTCTGGTTCACCCATTGGTGACGCCGGTTGACTGACAACACAATTCCGACCATTGCGTTATTGAGAATCGCCTCGCGCTCGGACGAGTTTCGCTGCAGGTCCGCCTCGGCCTGCTTGCGCTCGGTCACGTCAGAAAAAAATGTCAGTGTGCCGGGCACGCCATCCCATGGCACCACGGTTACACCAATGTCGATCCAGCGCACTTCGCCGCCAGGCAGCAGCAGGCGGATCTCGTAGCGGTTGGGCACATCTTCCCCGGCCAGGCGGCGCTTTCGGCGGTCGTCCACCAGGGCCCGGTCATCCGGGTGCACGCGATGCAGGTAGCCTTCCCGCAACATATCTTCGCGGGTCATTTGCACCAGTTCCGCTGCGCGGCGATTAACAAATACAAATCTGCCATCCTGCACCACCAGCATTCCTTCACCCGAATGTTCGATGACAGCGCGGTAGCGCTCTTCGGAGCGGGCCAGGGCCAACGTAATATTCTTGCGTTCGGTGACGTCAGAGAAGAATGTAATGGTGGCAGGTTTGCCCTCCCAGGGCACCACGGAAACGCCCAATTCCAGCCAGCGGATGCTGCCATCTTCAAACCGAAGGCGGATCTCATAGCTACTGGGCACATCCTCGCCGGCCAATCGGCGCTGGCGCCGGTCCAAGATGATGGCATGGTCGTCCGGATGCACCGCATGCAGAAAGCCAACCTGAAGAATGCTTTCGGCAGTCATGTGGGTAATCTCGGCGGCACGCCGGTTGGCGTACACCAAATGGTTGTCCTGCAGCACCACCATGCCCGAGTCCACATGCTCAATGACGGCCCTGTACCGCTCTTCCGAGCGAATCAGGGCTTGCTGAACCTTCTTGCTCTCGGTGATTTCCGAGAAGAAAGTCAGGGTGGCCAGTCCTCCCTCCCAGGCTACCGACTTGGGTCGGATGCTGAGCCAGCGCTCTACCCCGTCACCACCCACGTGGCGGACCTCATACACCGGGTCCACGTCCAGCCCACGTGCCAGGCGTTCACGCAGTTCCAGGACGGCTGCTCGGTCCTCTGCGTGAGTCCACTGCAAAGGATCGGACCCAACCAATTCGTCATATGGAATGTGCAAGATCTGGCTGGCTTGGGCGTTGGCGAAAACAATCCGGTTCGATTGCGCCACAAACATTCCTTCGCCCAGGTGCTCCACCAGCGAGCGGTAACGTTCCTCGGAGTTGCGCAGGAAGGCCTGCGTACGATGGCGCTCCGAGGCGTCGCGAACGCAGGCACCAAAGCCCCCGCCGCGATCGCCAGAAATGGTCCAGATTGAGAGCTCGATAGGGAAGGTATGGCCGTCCCTGTGCAAGGCCTCCACATCCAGAATGCGATTGAGCACGCGGGTGTGGCCGGCCTCCACAAATCGGCGCATCCCCTTTTCATGCGCTTCACGGTAGCGCGGCGGGATGATCAACTCCGAGAGGCGGCGGCCCATAGCCTCGGCGCGCTTCCAGCCCAAGGTGCGCTCGGCGCCGGGATTCCAGTCAGTGATCATGCCATTGCTGTCCATGCCCAACATGGAGTCGGGAATGGAGTCCAGCATGCCGAGCAAATGGGTCTCACGGTCCCGTAACTCCTGTACAGTCTGTGCCAGAGTCTCCGGCCTGTCGGGTAAATTGTCAGTCTCGCTCATGCCAAGGCTTTCATCAATCCACTCTACGGTTGGTGCGGCGACGGTGAAGGCAGCACCAGCTTAAATGGTCAGCGTCAATGCGGCAGGTGACCGCAGCTCCGGCAGTGTAGCGGCAATGGCCTTGGCGATGAAATCCGAAACGTCAAGCGCCCACCATGAGCCAACGCAACTGTTCCCAGCGTATGTGCCGGACTTGCAGACCTGTGGGCAAGCGGGGTTTTTGATACTATGCGCTCGCCAAGCAGAGTACATGGCACATACCAGGGCGGTAAAAATCTATGGCGCGTATTTTGGTAACCGACGACGATACGGACTTGTTGAAGTCCCTGTCGATGCGCCTGCGCCTGGAGGGCCATACGGTAACCGCGGCAATGGGTGGCGCCGAAGCGCTGTCCAAACTCGACCTGGAAGTTCCTCAACTGGTGATTACGGACATGCACATGCCCGGCATGGACGGAATGCAATTGTTTGATGCCATTCACCGCCGCTTTCCCTTGTTGCCTGTGGTGATGTTGACGGGCAGTGCCAGCATTGCCGACGCCGTGCGCGCCATGCAAAAGGGCTTGTTTGGCTACATCACCAAGCCCTTTGAGGGTGTTGCCCTGATGCGCGAGGTGGGCCGCGCGCTGGAGGTGTCGACCGCACTGGGCGCCGACATGCCGGGAGATGCCCCAGGCGAAAGCTGGCGTGAGGCCATCATCACCCGCAGCCCGCGCATGGAAAACCTGTTGGCCGAGGCGCGGCACATGGCACAAAGTAACGCCACGTTGCTGATCCATGGCGAAAGCGGTACCGGGAAAGAGCTATTGGCGCGCGCCGTGCATGCCAGCAGCACGCGAAGTGCGCAGGCCTTTGTGGCGGTGAACTGCGGAGCGATTCCCGAAAATCTGGTGGAATCGGAATTGTTTGGTCACGTAAAAGGTGCCTTCACCGGTGCCGTGCGGGACAGTGCCGGCATGTTCACCAGCGCCCACCAAGGCACTATCTTCCTGGATGAAATTGCCGATTTGCCACTTGCCATGCAGGTCAAACTGCTGCGCGTATTGCAGGAACGGGAAGTCCGCCCGGTAGGTGCGGCGCGCACGCACAAGGTGGACGTGCGGGTGATCTCAGCCTGCAACCGTCGCCTCGATGAAGAGGTGGCAGCGGGGCGTTTTCGCGAGGATCTATTTTATCGTCTGAACGTGGTCAGCCTGACTTTGCCCCCCCTGGCGGACCGGCGCGAAGATATACCACTATTGGCCAACTATTTTTTGCAGGGTTTGGCTCTGCGCTACAGAAAACCGGCCAGCAGCTTTGGCCCGGGAGCTTTGGAGCAATTGAGCGCGGCCCCCTGGCCTGGCAATGTGCGGCAGTTGCAAAATGTAGTCGAAAAGTGCGTGGTGATGAGCAATGGCCAGCTCATCCCCGCAACGCTGGTGAAAAGCGCGCTGAGTACCCAAGGCAGCGAACTGCTGCCCCTGGACGAGGCACGCAAGGTTTTTGAACGCGACTACCTCACTGGCCTCCTTAAGATCACCAATGGCAATGTCGCACAGGCCGCCAAGCTCGCGCAGCGCAACCGCACGGACTTTTATACGTTGATGGCGAGGCACAAGTTGGAGCCTGCGCAGTTCAAAAACCCGGGCGCTGACTAACCTGGCCCAAATTTCCCTCGCAATGCTTCAGGCCGTGCACGTTGGGGAAACGGTGCCAGCCAGATTGCGGACCGTATTGAAGCCCAGGTAAACCACGGCCTGTTGCACTGACGCGATTGGCGTTGGCAAGTGACTGTAGCTGCTGTTAATGACCTGCAGCACTTTGTGCACAATACTGGGATGCCGGTTGATCATGACGGCCCACTCTTTCGGTGAAACGTCTTTGCCGTCCACAAGTGGCAGGGTTCGCTGGCCAAAGGTACCGTCTGCAACCAGACCCTGCATACCGGCGAAAGATGGTTGCCTGTCGCTGCGTGTCATGTCTTTGCCTCCACTCATTATTTTTTCAAGGCTTATAAAGCCTGAAGCTTTGCATTCGTACATGGCCTGATCAGCCACATACAGCATCTGGTTGAAGTCCAGCCCGTCGTCTGGGTACAGAGCCTGGCCGATACTCGCACCGACCGTGACCATGACATTGCCATCAATGCACATAGGTTGTTCCATCGCATGCACCAGTTTTCGCTCGATGTCAGACACTTCCTGCGCAGTGTGAATCGCCTCAACCAGAACGACGAATTCGTCACCACCCATGCGCGCGGCCGTGTCACAGGTCCGCAGTGTGGCCTGAAGGCGTTGCGCGACGGTGACCAGGACCCTATCGCCTGCCGCGTGCCCATGGGTGTCATTGACGGCCTTGAATCCGTTGAGATCAATCATGAGCAAGGCGAATCCCTTGCCACTGCGGCGCGCGCGATGCAAGGCACATTCAAAGCGGTCATTCAGTAGTTTGCGATTTGCCAGACCGGTGAGGTTGTCATGGTTCAACTCGGCTTCGAGTTGCTCCTGGCGAGCACGTAACTGAGCAATGACACGCTCCAGATCACGTGTGCGTTCCGCAATTTGTCGTTCAATCTGCTCTTCACGTGCAGCCCAAGGGTACGCAGCATGTGCCGACGGTGTGTGCTGGAAATCAAAGCTGGTATAGAACCGGTTTCGACCTGCGTGGCTCCAGGAACGCACTCCCGTGTGAAAACCTGATGGGGTCACCATGATCACTGCAACCCGGCAGCGACAACTGTGGGCATTTTGGGCGTCAAGGAGGTGCGTTCGTTGAACTGCATTGGAATAGCCCGCACACCCGTTGCTGCCAGGGCTTCTCCGGCGGAGGTGACTTCTCCTGGATTGACGGAATGTGGCGCCGATGCCGCAACGGCGATTGTCAGCGCCATGAGCAACACAAGACTAAAGAGGATCAGATTGAAAAGAAAAAACATGGGTCATCTCCGTGAACCGACACATCTACACAAATATGCCATCTTGTCTATCACGTTCTGTGCCAGATCAAATATCCATTGAAATCAATAACTTACGATTCTGCGGGGACTGCGACTTGTCCGTGTTTTCAGACACGATGCAATTGATTTTTTGGAATACCCAATGAAATCAATGACTTACGGTGTCGGCCAATACCGACATCGCGAATGCCCCTCAAGAGCCAGAGTCCTATGCAGATCTCCGATGAATGGGGACACACCTGGGTGCAAGTGATGGCCTGTGGTTTTGCAGGCGGATCATGGATAGAGGATTGAGGCCCGATATTGGTCGCCACTGCGCGACCCGGGCCACAAACAAAAAAACCTGCTACTGACTTGGTAGCAGGTTCTTTATATTTGCCGTTAGGCTTGACTGGTGGGATCTGAGAGATTCGAACTCTCGACCTACGGATTAAGAGTCCTAATCAAATAGTGTTTGCAATTGTTGATTGATGTAGACTTAATCAATATGAATCAACAACTTACGTTCCATTTCGCTTTAAAATGTGTTGATGATTGTAGGTCGGTATTCGCTGAATTTGCCTACAGATTGCCTACAAGTTCGGAATTGCAACATGAAACAGCAAGCATCAAGGGTGAGGCTTACCGCGGGCCGGGTTGATGCCTTTGGGTGCCCTGCCGACAAGTCACAGACGTTTCTTTGGGACACTGAAGCGCCAGCGCTTGCACTGCGTGCGACACCCACGGGTCGAAAGACCTATGTCTTTGAATCTCGCATGCACGGTGCGACCGTCAGAATCACGATTGGAGCTGTAGCGGACTGGCCGCTAGGTGAGGCACGCACCAGAGCGCAAGAACTAAAACGGTTAACGGATGCTGGATCCGACCCGCGCGAAATAGAGAGCCAAAAGCAGGCAGCCAGCGCCGCAGCCAAAGTGGCCAAGCTGGAGGCGGACAGATACACGCTTGCCAACCTGCTAACCGCCTACTGCGACCAACAAGAAGCGTTAGGCCGCAAATCTCACGCTGATGCCCGTTCAATTTTCAAGCTTCACGTGGTGGAGGCATGGCCTAAAGTAGCCACCCTCCCCGCCAATGTGGTGACCCCCGAGCAAATTGCCGACATGATGCGCCGGGTCATTCAGTTGGGTAAAGGCCGCACTGCCAACAAGCTGCGCAGTTACGTTCGCGCTGCCTACCAAGTGGCGAAGGCTTCGCGCAGCAAGGCATCTATCCCAGTGGAGTTCAAAGCCTACAACGTGAGGGCAAACCCTGCGGCTGATACTGAGCCCGACGAGTCGGCAAACAAGGCCGACAAGAACCCATTGAGCGCCGTGGAGTTGCGCACCTATTGGCAGGCCATCCGACAGATTGAAGGGTTCCCGGGCGCCCTACTTCGTCTTCACTTGCTGACAGGCGGGCAGCGCCTGGAGCAATTGGTTCAGCTTCGAACTGCCGACACGCAGGATGATGCAGTTCTGCTATTCGACGGCAAGGGTAGACCCGGAAAGCCCCCGAGGCCCCACATGGTGCCGCTCACGCATGAAGCCGCTGTAGCGCTCATTGAATGCGAACCAAAAGGCGCATACGCCCTGTCCACGGACGGCGGGAATACCCATGTGTCTGCGGCGACCCTGAGCGAGTGGGCAATGCAAGCCGGTGCCAGAATCGAAAAATTCCAGACCAAGCGCATCCGGTCCGGAGTGGAAACGCTTTTGGCCAGCGCGCGTATCAGTGGGGAACACCGGGGCCGGTTGCAGTCTCACGGCATATCTGGAGTGCAGGCCCGCCACTACGACGGACACAACTACATGGACGAAAAGCGCGAGGCTTTGAACGCCCTGTTCAATTTGCTGACAGTCGAACCAGAGAGCAATGTTGTTCCATTCAAAGCCGCGTAAGGCAAATTGAACACGCAAAGTAGTTTTGTCCCCAGCTAGGCCCGCTTCGAAACCGGGCTGAACAACCAGACTCCCGATGGTCTGCTGGGGCTTCTTCTTTCGGGTAGCACTGGGAGGTGCTATGAGTTTTATTGAATCACTTGACGCGATTGGACTTGAGGTTTCCGCCTATGACTGCGAGAAAGGTTGGCCCGAGCATCTGGAACTTGAGCTCCTGGTGTTTCTTCAATTTCCAGACTCAAAGAATCTTCGATCTGGCCTATATGCCAACTTAAAAGCGAATTGTGACAGTGGAAGCTTACCCTGGAGAAAACCAAAACGATGGGCAGCTCTTTACATCGGAGGCGAGCGAGCACCGCTAGACCGTTCGCTCAGAACGACAGGTTATGCGATATCAGCCAGAGTATTTTCCAACTGGTTGACCAAATCTGGTAACCGGCCCTCCCGTCATATCAGCAATTGGTTTGAAACGCGGGGCGTATCCAGTGCTGCACCTCCCGAAGACGGCCCAACTACCAGCGCAGCAACCGAAGCACAACATAAAAAACAAAACACAAAGCCAACACAGAAACCCGTGGCCCCTGCGGCCCAAGTAGCCGGAAGCACCGAAGATGACAAGGCTTGGAAGGACAAAGCCCGCAAAAGAGCAGGTGAAATTATCGTTCGCCAAAGAGCAAAAGACCTTTACCCAAACCAAATGGATATCGCAGACGAAATTGCAAAAGAGTTTCGTACCGCCAGCGTTTTGGGCGCTAGTGGCAAGCCAATGACAGGCGCATACATCAAGCGTCACGCATTGACCGGTATATCAAGCGACCAAGGCAAACAGTTATCGCCATCAATACGCCGGAGCAAATAGGGCAAAACAAATTGGGGCAACCGCTGCCCTGAGATATCTAGCATTCATGCGCGCCACAGCGTGATTGCTTCGCTTTGAGGGCAAGCGATGCCCCGAAAAAGCTATGCACCATACCCGGCCTGTGCTGCTGGGTTGAAAGTGCAAACCCTATGCAAGCAACGCAACATCGCGTAGACACCCGGCGCGCCGTATACGCTGCCCCTCAGTTTCCCGCGCTGGAAACTGTGACCCGTCCAACCGTGGACACTGCAGCCGCTGCCTACTACTTGAACCGCCGCCCCCAAACGTGCCGTGCATGGGCGTGTATGGAAAACGGGCCGCTTCGCCCTATTCGCATTTTTGGCCGACTTGCGTGGCCTGTATCGGAACTGCGCCGTGTGCTGGGGGTGGCGTAATGAAAAAACTCCAAACCACACAAAGCGTTGAATCGAGCGCCGTGATGTTTGTCGGCACACCAACCCTGCGTCAGTCGTTGGTACTTCGGGCTCTAATCCAAGGGCCACAGAGCCGAGAAAGCCTAGACCGGATTGCCAGCGTAAGCAATGCGCCCGAGCTTGTGTCACAACTTCGACGCGGAGGGCTGGGGTTTAAGCACCTGCAATGCCATCGGCAATGCCACATAGACAATTTCGGACAGCCCGGATGGCATGGTTTGTACATGCTGACCCCGATAGGCAGGCTCGCGGCCATTTTGGCTTTGAAGGGGGCACCATGACCGAGAAGAACAACGGCATCCCCTGTGAAATCGAGGAAGCGTATCGGCGATGCTTCAGTCAAGGCTCCGCTTTTGCCACCTATGCTGTGCGAGATGGGGCGACTGCTGGCGACCCCGAAGCCTGGCGTCTGGCCGTATACGAATGGCGTATTGCGCTGCCGCTTGGAAGTGAGCGTGTTCCCTTTGGCCCCGTGCCTCCAGTACCAACTATCGGAGGGCTACCTCGTGATTGAACAAGCGAAACACTCTGAGGCCAAGCGCCTGCTGGCCGCAGGGATGGTGCTCTGTGAGCTACACCCCAACAGCAAGCGGCCGGTGGGCGATGGCTGGAACAATAAGGCCGTCAGCGAAGTGCGTGAGAGCGCTGGTGGGTACGGTCTGCTGCTGGCAAAGAACGGCATCTGCAGTGTGGACGTGGACAACGAGCCGCTGTGCAAGGTTGGGTTGCAGCGTTGTGGGCTCGACCTGCAAACTATTCGAGACCTCGGGGTGTGGACGTCCAGCACCCGGCCAAATAGTGGCGGGCGGGTCGCGTTCAAGGTGCCCGTGAGTGCCCATTTGCGCTGGCTGAAATTTTCCAGCAAAAACCACGGCACGATTATGGAGCTTCGCGCCGAGTCGCCGAACCTGCAAGACAGCCTGCCCGGAACAACGTACAGCTCACAAGATGGGTCGGGGCCGTGGGTGCAGGACTATGCAGGTATGTGTACCTTCGACTGTGCGCCAGAGCCCTCGCAGGACCTGTTGCAATGGTGGGAGCGCATGTCGAACGACGTGGAGTACCTGCGGGGGCAGCAGGCCCTGTTCATAGGAGAGGGAGTGCAGCTCTCGGTCAGCTCCGGAGACGGAAAACTGGCCTACACGTCCGAACACCGCGTGCCGTACAACATCGCGAACTCGGTAGTGGACATCCTGGAGCGTCACGGTTACACGCTGCACCGCAACGGTCGCTACGCACCACCCACTGCCACCGGTGCCGCCGCAGTGCGCGCGATACCTGGGCGGGACGACCTTTGGCAGTCAGACCATGCCTCCGACCCGCTTCACGGCACATTTGACGCATGGACGGCGTATGTGGTGCTCGATTGCTCGGACGACCTCGCGCACGCCGAGGACGAATGGAAAAGGGCCTATGAAGTCGCACAGCTTGAGGGATTTGATGACGTGCCAACAGTGCCGGGTGCCCCGGAACCACTGCCAGCGTTCAAGCGCACCAACGCCGGGCAAATTCGCGCATCGAAGGAAAACACCGTGCTTGCGCTATCGCGCTCCGACGTGTGCGGGTTCAAAATTCGTCACGACACGTTTCGGAGTGAAACGATGATTGCTGAGCACAACACGGAAGGTTGGCGAAGTTTGCGCGATACAGACTACACAGAGCTGTGTCTTCGTTTGGAACGCGGCCAGTTCCAGAACATTCCAAAGGAGTTAATTAGGGACGCGGTTGACTATGTTGCCGCGAAAAATGCCTTTGATTCCGCCCAACATTGGCTCAACGGCTTAATCTGGGATGGCGTGCCACGGGTCGGCCTATTCCTGGAAAAATACCTGCGAGCGTCCGATACAGACTACTCACGAGCGGTGTCGATGTACCTGTGGACAGCACTGGCTGGCCGGGTCCTAGTTCCCGCCGTCAAGTGCGATATGGTGCCCGTACTGGTCGGTGAACAGGGCACCAGAAAAACATCATCTGTCGCGGCCATGGTTCCATCCGAGGATTTCTTCACCGGCATAGACCTTAACGCAAAGGATGACGAGCTGTCGCGCATCATGCGAGGCAAGCTGGTCATAGAACTCGGGGAGCTAAGGGGCCTTGCGTCGCGGGACGCGGAGCACATTAAAGGCTTCATAACCCGCGGCATTGAGGAATGGGTCCCTAAGTATCGAGAGCAGCCGGTTCGATTTTCACGCCGGTGTGTATTTATGGGCACGTCAAACAAGAGAGACTTTCTTGCCGACGAAACGGGGGAGCGTAGGTGGTTGCCGTTCCAGTGTGGCCCATGTGACCCGGAAGCTATCGCGCGGGACCGAGAACAGCTATGGGCAGAGGGGCGCAATCTGTTCATGGCCGGTGGTGTTCTGTTTCGTGATGCCGAGCGCCTGGCAGCAGCGGAACACGAGGCGTTTACATCGCACGACGAGTGGGAATCTGCCGTGCAAGAGTGGCTGTCGCGACCCGACCACAGCGGGGTTTGCCCGGGTGGTAGAAGGTACCTAACTGCGCGCGCCGTTCTGTTTGGGGCTATGGGCTTACCGGACTCGCAGCAGTCAGCCCAACACCAGCGGCGTATCAAGAAAGTATTGTTGCGCCTAGGTTATCGGGACGTGAACACAATGATTGATGGGCGCAGGCAACGGGGTTACGAGGCCCCTTCCTTGTTCTGAATCGGAACACCACCTAACCATTTCACAGTGTTCCACGCACCACTTTGTCGGCAGCAGCCGCACGAAACCGGCGATGTTTGCACACTGGAACACCATCGGAACGCTACTGGAACACTAGGCGCTGTTCCATTGAAACCCTTTATCCATGCGGGTTTCAAAGGGGTGGAACACATGGAACACGACTTTCTACTTAAACGCACAAAGTAGAGTAAATGTGCCGGTACGGGGGACTCCGGCTAAACAATAGCAAAGCTGCTGTTCCATGTGTTCAAGTGTTCCGAACCCCGCCGATTCCAATACTGCAATTTCATTTCGTTTTTCATAAATCAAATTTGAAATTTTTGATTCTCGCGTTCACAGCGGTTCTACGTCCCCGCAAGGGTCATTCTTGCGATGCAGGGTCCCCCTCACTCGCTCGGGATGTGTGTGGCTGTCGAGGACCCGCAGGCTATCGCTGCCTTCGAAGCACAGTGGCCATGCCCTTCCACCGGCGCCCCTAAAGTACATGTCCGGGCCGGGGAAGTGACCGCATCGTTCTCTCTATTGTGGCGTGGTGGAAGTTTTGTGGAATATGCAGTGGCTACCCGAAGCAATCAAGAGCGCAAAAGGAGTGTGGCGAGGACCATTTCGAACCGTGTCTATGGCGGCGACCAGTTGTTCAAGGTAGTGCCAATGGCTCTATCCTAATGCAATCATGTCTAACTCTAGGTGCTTCGATATAAGCTCCGCAGACGCGAACTCAATGGTTGTCCCGAGATAGCCAGCGCAACCCGCCGCAGTCTCAAGTGGTCGAAACCTGGGGGCCGTGCCAATGTGCGCTTGTTGGGCCTCCATATGCTCCCGTTGCACTAAGTGACGTTGCACCCCGTCTTGCAGGTGACCCATAATTGCCCGTTGAAATTTAGTGTCATCCTCACGGACTGGCCAAGAATCACAGTCAACTATATTGAACCCAAAATCAATAAAGACTGCTAGGACAAACGTGGAGCAGGTCAATCCTCTCCCAGTCTCCGAAGAGATGAATTTCCCTGTTGTAGCATCGAAGTAACCCTGCCCGCTGTACTTCAACCCATAGGGGACATTTCGACCATTACTTTTAGATATTCTTTTTAGCCAAACTGCAAGCTGAATGCGCTCATCAACATCAAAACCAGCAAGGTTTACCACTGCGTACTGGTCGTCCCAGTCTGCTACCTCTGCTGTCTGCTCGCAGTAAAGTAGATGGTGGAACGCTAAATGTAAGAGATTACTCGGGACTTCAGCTCCTAGCCGAAATAGGAGTCCAATGTGCGAGCCATCCTTTTTGAAGGCGATGCGCAGTGAATTGAATTCAGCTAAGGCTTCGTTTCGCGCGAGAAAACTTTGAATCATCCGTAATCAATCCGCGTAACGCGTGGTTGGCATTTCTGCCCTCACCTTTAATTTTTCCCCATATTTCCGCGACGAAATATGGCCACATTGGGACTTTGCTTCGCACCCTAAAAGTAGAACGGGCGATTGCGGTTAGAGCAATGGTTCTGACGTACTCAGTCTGAATACTGTCTAGCACAAAATTTAATAGGAGAAAGTCATCGGCGGAAATTGCATTCTCTACTTCGTCGTATGTCGCTTCCAGAAGAGCAACATCACTTGCCTCTTGAGACAATTGATAGAGTGAACCGCAAATAGCTATAGATCGCGCCCTCAGTCCTTCGACGTTAGTAGTTTGCGCAGTACTTCCGACGTCATCCACTGAAATCGAAACAGTTCTAGCAGCAATCGCCTTACGGTCAACCGAACAAGGAGCTGCGGCCACGGTCGCACATTTGCCTTCAACCATTGCGACTGGACTGCCGAAAGTCTGACCAGTTTGCCACGATCTAGCGTTGAAGCTGCAATAGCTCATGGGCGTGGGCCTTTCGTAAAAAGCTCATTTGCGATAGCCTGCAATTCTTCGAATACCGCAATCGATTCCATTTCTGGCGGTAAATTCATTTCTGCGGCAGTACTTAGGTCCAACTCAGCTCGCACGGCAAAAGCCTCGGTAACAATTGGCGCGCCTGATGTGATGTTCAATGTTTGCGATCTAACTGCATGCCAGGCACTGATGCAATTAAGTCGAGAGGCGTCAAACGTTGCTTTTTTTCGGTTGTTTATGCGATAAAAGAATTCTTGGCTGTCTGCGCCAATTTCTACATGTGGAAGCAATTCTCGAAGGGTCACATAACAATCGTCATGATTTTGCTTTTCTATAAAGCAAACTGCACCAAATGCAACCCGCACTGGCGCGCCCACCCCCGCAGGTAGTGTCAATTTTCCAAAATCTTTTGACACGATTTCGAAATTGCCTCCATCGGGCAATGGTTGCTCCGATATGCTTCCACTGAGAAGTAGATCAATCCTCCCCGGTTGACAAGTCAACTGCAAATTTAGACCGTTCCACTCCCCAGACTCATGTGTGGTCCGATTGAGCGGCTTGTCAGTTCTGTCGTTTGGTTCAGTCCCGAAGATCTTTTTCCACAAATCTGTCACATCCAGCGCTTGGGTCGGATGGAAGATGAAAGTTTTTCTAAGGGACTCAACCTTCCAATCAATTAGGTTCATAGCACTCGAAGGACATTTTTTTGCATGATAGCGCTAAATGAGGAGGGCTACTGCTACTTACGGTCTTTGGGACCTTTTGCTTGACTAGATTTGCAAACGCTCTAGACCGTTGGTGTCGCGCATCAAAAAGACCGCTGGGTAGCCAAACGCATGGTCTGCATGCCAGGGCTAAATTACATTGAAGTCAAAGAAACTGACACCAATCCGAATGGTGAGTGTCTGCAGGCTGCCCGCCGCATTGCACCTGATACGCCTTAAAAAAGGGCAATCGGACAGAACGACTCTCTCCAAACACGCAAGCTTTGGACTTATCCAAATTGCCTACAAATTGC
Organism: Rhodoferax sp.; assembly: GCA_030645355.1. Classification (GTDB taxonomy): domain Bacteria; phylum Pseudomonadota; class Gammaproteobacteria; order Burkholderiales; family Burkholderiaceae_C; genus Allorhodoferax. The sequence continues at coordinate 16,215 of JAUSNJ010000096.1, forward strand.
CTACAAGTTGGACCAAAACAAAAAGCCTGCTACCGATTAGATAGCAGGCTTTCTATATGCCACGGGGGCTGTCTGGTGGGATCTGAGAGATTCGAACTCTCGACCTACGGATTAAGAGTCCGCTGCTCTACCAGCTGAGCTAAGATCCCGGGAAAAAATTGGTGGGACCTGCGGGGGTCGAACCCACGACAAACGGATTAAAAGTCCGCTGCTCTACCAACTGAGCTAAGGTCCCGACAGAACGAAACAAGTTACCTTGTGACTTCCTGCGAAGCTTTCAATTATATCGTTTTTTGTGAGCTACTCTGTGAGATTTCAGAAATTTTATCGAGCACCCAACCGGCTGCACACATGCCAAATGTTGCGGTCACCGCAACCACCGATCCGTAGCCATGGCAATTGAGTGAGTTGTCACCCTGCTCCACTTCGCACGACGCATCAGCGGGCTTCACCGCCTCGCGGCTGAATACGCAAGTGACGCCCATGCGCTTGCCGTCGCGCGGTGCGCCGTGGGCCTTGCGCAGGCGGTAGCGCATCTGCGCCAGCAAAGGGTCATGGGTGGTTTCGCTAAGGTCTGCCACATCGACCTTGTGCGCGTGGCGTTTGCCGCCCGCCGCACCAACCGAGATGAACAGTGCCTTGGATCGCCGGGCCCAATCGGCCATGGCGGTCTTGGCCTTGATCTGGTCACATGCATCGACCGTTGCGTCCGCATCGGCGGGCAACAGGGCCGGCCAGTTGTCAGGGTCCACAAACGCATCCACGCAGTTCACGACACAGACCGGATTGATGAGCGCTATGCGCTCCTGCATGGCAAGCACCTTGGCCATGCCTACACTGGTACTGAGCGCATGGACTTGCCGATTGATGTTGGATTCAGCCACATGGTCGAGATCGATCAGCGTCAGGCGCCCCACACCGCTGCGCGCCAGGGCTTCGGCAGCCCATGACCCGACGCCACCGATTCCGACGACCACAACGTGGGAGTGGCGGATGGCGTGGGCGGGGTCTACGCCGTAGAGACGCTCCAACCCGGAGAATCGCCGGTCCAGATCGGCAGAAGCCTCGGAAGAGGCCATTACCGCAGGCGCGCCAGACGGTCCTTGGCGGCTTGGGCGGCCTCTGACCCGGGATGGTTGGCCACCAACTCCTCCAGCGTCTTACGTGCGCCCTTGTTGTCTTTCAGCTCCAGCTGGCAGTTTGCAATGGCCAGGATCGCTTCCGGCACGCGCATGTGGTCTGGTGCGGAGACAACGAGTGCACGAAAACTGGACAGCGCATCCTTGTAGTCCTTGGTCGCGTACTGGGCGTTGCCCAACCAGAACAGTGCGGACTGGCGAAACCCGGTCTTGGGGTAGCGTGTCAGAAAGTCCACGAATACCAGCTGCGCGGTTGCGAATTCCCCCTTGCGGAAGATCGCCATCGCGGCATCGTAGTCCCGCTTCTCGGACGGGTCTGCGACGAATTCCTTCCCGTCCATCGTCATGCGGGAGGGCTCGAACTTGCGCAGGCGCTCGTCCAGGCTTTGCGCCGTGTCTTTCTGCAGACGTTGCAGTTCGGCGAGATCGCGCACCACCTGTTCGTCCTGACCGCGCAGCTTTGCAACTTCGGCGCGAGTCGCCTCAAGCTGGTTTTGCAGCTCAATCAGACTGCGGCGGAGTTGAGCCGTGTCCTCTGTCGCCCGACGCGTCTCTTCGGCCAATTTCTGTTCAGCGACCTGGTTCTTCTGGCGCAAGTCCAGAATGGCCTTGCGCGCTTCCTCGTCGTCAAACAGTCCGGCCGAAGCACTGCCCATGCAGGCAGCCATCACCAGCGCAGCCACAGCTACACGGGAGACTGCGGTGATGGAAAGTTTGGAAACAGCGTTCATCGGTAGGAGATTTCAACGCGCCTGTTCTTTTCAAACGCTGCCTCGGTCATTCCCATGACAGCAGGCTTTTCCTTGCCAAAACTCACGGCCTCCATCTGGCTTTCGGACACACCCAGCAAAGCCAGGGCGCGCTTGACAGCCTCTGCCCGTTTCTGACCCAGCGCCAGGTTGTATTCACGACCGCCACGCTCGTCGGTATGGCCCTCAAGGGCAACCTTCTTGGCTTTGTCGGCCTTGATCAACTTGGCGTGGGTTTCGATGCGGGCCTGAAACTCGGGCCGGATAGCGTAGCTGTCGTAGTCAAAATAGACCACGCGATTGGCTGCTGCCATGGCATCCAGGCCCTTGTTGCCGAGGTCTACAGGTGCTACTACCCGCTCACCCGTGGCGGCAGGACCTCCCGTTTGGGTCACACCCGTTCCAGACTTGTCCTCCACGGGTACGTTGTCCAATTTGACGGCCGAGCCGCAAGCACTCAAGAACACAGCCACTGCAGCCGCCAATATCAATCGATTCATCCCATACTCCTTTTTGAAATTCAATTACTTTTGCATCGGGCCCCAATCGGGCTCCCGAATATCGCCACTTTGGCCTGCCAGGCGGGCCTTGATCTTTCCATCCAGCGTCGTCGTCATCAACGCTTCGCGGCCCATCTGGTGGGTGGCATAAATGATGAGGCGACTGTTGGGGGAAAAACTGGGGTTTTCATCCGCGGTGGTGTCGGTTATTGCGTTGACAGAACCTGTCGCCAAGTCCATAACGTGCAATTTGAACACACCGCTCACCCGGGAAATATATGCCAGCCATTTTCCGTCAGGGCTCAAAGACGGTGAAATATTGTAAGTGCCGGTAAAAGTCACCCGCTCTGCGTTGCCTCCCGATGACGGCATGCGGTAGATCTGCGGTGCGCCACCGCGATCGCTGACGAAATAGATGGACTTGCCGTCTGCGGTAAACGTGGGCTCGGTATCAATGGAGCTGTTCTGGGCCAGGCGGCGGGGCTCTCCACCGGTCGCATCCAGCACATAAAGCTGCGAGCCACCGTCGCGGCTCAGGGTCGCCACCAGGGTTTTGCCATCTGGGGACCATGCGGGCGCACTGTTGGAGCCCTTGAAATTGGCGACCAGTCGGCGCTTGCCCGACGCAACATCGTGCACGAAAATCACTGGCTTGCGCGACTCAAACGACACATAAGCCAGTTGCTGACCGTTGGGGGCCCAGGACGGCGAGATGATGGGCTCGGCACTGTTGAGCGCGCTTTGGGCACTTTCGCCATCGGCATCCGCTACCCACAGGTTGTAGTGTTGGCCAGCCTTGGTGACATAGGCGATACGTGTGGAAAAAATACCTTTGTCCCCGGTGAGCTTCTCATACACAAAATCGGCAACCCGGTGTGCAACCAGCCGCAAGTCACCCGCCACGACCGCGTAGCTCTGCCCCCCCAGGTCCTGGCCCTTCACCACGTCCCACAGACGCATCCGCACATCAAAACGGCCATCGGCCAAGCGGCTGATACTGCCGGTGACCAGGGCATCGGCGCCCTTTTGACGCCAGGTCGACACATCGGGGCGCGAGCCCTCGTCCATGCTCGAGGCACCTGCATCGATCCCGCGGAACTGCCCGCTACGCTCCAGATCGGCCTGCACGATGCTGGCTATCTTTTGCGGAGCTGCGTCTTCACCGCGAAAGGCGGCAATGGCGATAGGTACCTGTGTCAGGCCAACCCCCGAGACCTCCACGCGAAACTGCGCCCAGGCGGATCCACAGAAAAAACTTGTGATTAAAACCAATAAAACTGACAGGTGGCGCTTCAACATCGTTGCATTATCCCAGTGTTGTGATGAGCACATCATCGTTGATCCGTTCTTGTGAATACCCCAGTGTGGGCTGGGTCACGGTAGTGGCCGCTCGTGCCCGCACCACAGCGGCATTTTTTGACTCCTGGTTACGGGCCGCTTCCGGATGCCACAGATGAAAAACCTCGGTGGCGCAAAACCCGTTCTTGCGCGCGACTCCGCTGTTGTGCAGCCGGAGTACGAAATCAGCATCCTCGTGACCCCAACCAACGAACGACTCATCAAACCCGTTGACGCGCTCAAAGTCTGTGCGCCAGACCCCAAAGTTGCAGCTACGGATGCCCTTCCAGGAGAATTTTCGGTTCGTGCGCAGCCCACCGTCGGGCAGTCGCACCAGACCACTGAGTTTGCTGGCCTGCCCCCGCATGCGCTGGGCGACCCAATACACCACCGAGCGCCCACTGATGGACTCACCATCGGACACGACCCGGTTCGTCAAGTCGGGTGACAGCAAAACGCGGCTGCCATTGACAAAGAAACCAGGCTGCGCCAACGATCGGTGCCGGGCAATAAAGTCCACCTCGGGAACACAGTCGCCGTCCAGAAAAACAATGTAGTCCCCGCGCGAGGCCGCGACGCCGCGGTTGCGAATACGCGAGGCGGTAAATCCGACATCGGGATGCCACACATAGGTGACCCGCAAACTCCGCGCAACGATGGATTCCTGAATGGCCTTCTGGTGCTCGGGCCTGGAGCCATCATCGGCCACGATCACTTCAAAATTGCGATCCGTCTGCCGCTCCAGCCCCCTGAGCACCGCCAGCAGCGCGTCGCTGCGGTTATAGGTTGTGATGACCACGGAAACAAGTTGGGAGGCATTCATTTTGAACTAGACTACGCGGCTGGCAACCGTCTGCTGCGTGCCCTGTAGCCGAATAAGTGGCCGAATACTACCACCCCCGATGAGCAAAATTTCCGTCTACATCATCGCCTACAACGAAGCCGAAAAAGTCGCCGCAACCATTGAGAGCGCGAAGTGGGCCGACGAAGTGGTGCTGGTTGACTCGTGGAGCACCGATGGCACACCCGAAATTGCTGCGCGCATGGGCGCCAAGGTGGTGCAGGTGGAGTTCAAGGGCTTCGGAGACCTGCGCAACCATGCCATAGCGGCGTGTTCCCATGAGTGGATCTTCAGCCTCGATGCCGACGAACGCTGCACACCGCAAGCTGAAGCGGAGATTCGCTCCATCATCAACAGCGCGGATGCGCTCGATGTGTACTGGATGCCACGGCGCAACTATTTCATGGGGCGCTGGATCAAGCACTCGGGCTGGTATCCCAATTACCGCCAGCCGCAACTGTTTCGCAATGGCGCCATGGGCTACGACCTGAAGCCCGTGCACGAAGGCTATGTGCTGAAGTCCAGCAAACCCATTGGCCACCTGCGCAACGCCATCTGGCAGTTTCCCTTCAAGAACATGGCTGAAGTCATGCACAAGTCCAACCGGTATTCCACGTTGGGCGCGCAGAAGATCGTGGACAAGCGTTTGTCCATGTCCACGGCCCTGACCCACGGCCTGTGGTCCTTTGTCAAACACTACGTCTTCAAACGCGGGTTTCTGGACGGCTGGGCCGGCTTTGTGATTGCCCTTGGCAATTTTGAAGGCACGTTCTACCGCTACGTCAAGGCCATCGAACTGCAAAAAGGCAGTGCCTGGCAAGCTCCGACCACGCCCCCGCCCGATGCCTGAATCCAAACCAGCGGTGTGGAGTTTTCGTCTGGGGCTGGTCTGTCTGGCCGCACTGTCGGTGAGCCTTCCGATGGCATGGATCAGCCTGGCCAAGGTGCTGGTGTTTGTGACGGCGCTGGTGGTCCTGCTGGGTCACGTGGCCAGGCGCCGCACGGACACGCAGATCAGGCAGTTGTGGACCCCATGGGCGCTGGCAGTGCTGCTGCTTTTCTCGGCCTGCAGCCTGTGGTGGACCGGTGCCGACCTGCCGTCGGCGCTGGAGTCGTTCATCAAGCACGCCAAGCTGCTGGAGGTCGTGCTGCTGGTGAGCCTGATTCGCAGCGCGGCAGAAGCCCGCATGGCCATCACCTTCTTTGCCTGTGGACAGGCCTTTGTGTTGTTGAGTTCCTGGCTTATGTTCATCGGTATTGCCGTGCCATGGCATGCCAACGCACCCACACCCTACGTCGTTTTTTCGACGTATCTGGACCAGTCCATCATGTTTGCCACCACCGCCAGTGTGTTCTGGTACTTGCGGTCCGATAAGCTCTGGCCCCGGTGGCTGGGCATCGTTCTGGCGGCCCTGGCCCTGGCCAACACGCTGCTGCTGCTGGAGGGACGCAGCGGCTATGCGGTCGCCCTGACCGCGTTGGCACTGGCCGCCATGTGGACCATGCCGCCCCGCTTGCGGCTGGCCACCCTGGTGATCACACCGGTCGTGCTGTTACTGGGTCTGTCATTGGGTTCTGCGCAAGTGCAGGAACGGGTCACCAAGATCCTGCGGGAAAGCCAGGAATATGCCTCAGGACAAACCGTGCAGATGGAAAGCTCGTCAGGATGGCGGCTTAACGCCTGGCGTCGCTCACTGCAGGCGATGCAAGACAAACCTCTGCTGGGCCACGGTGTCGGCGCCTGGACACCGGCCGTCAAACGGCTGGAAGGCAGCGCAGCGACCAAGGTTTTTGGCGAAGGCAACCACAGCAACCCGCATCAGGAATACCTGTTGTGGGGTGTTGAACTGGGCGTGGGCGGCAGCTTGCTGCTACTGGCCGCCCTGGCCTGCATGGCACGCGACGCCCTGCGCTTCCCAACGAACGTTCAGCGTGCCACGCTGGCCGTGCTGGCCGCCACCGCGGTGGCCTGTCTGTTCAACTCCGCGCTGTACGACGACCTGATGGGTGATTTCTTCTGCGTCGCCCTCGGTGTACTAATGGCGCTGGGAACGCGCAGCATGGCCGGCGCGCAGCAACAGGCGCCGTTGCCACCGCTCACTACGCAGTCCGAGGTCCCTGTATGACGCCACGTGGCAGTCTGTTCGCGCGCATGCGCCCGCTGTGGCCATACTTCGGGGCGTATCCGGGCACCTGGCTGATGGTGGTGCTAGCGGCCATTGTGGGCGCAGCGACCGAGCCGATGATCCCCGAACTGTTCAAACTTTTGTTGGACCTGGGTTTTCAAAAACACGTGCTGGAACTCTGGACCGTGCCCGTAGTGCTTCTGAGCGTGTTTGGTGTGCGCGGGCTGGCCGGCTATGTCGCGCAAATCGGCCTGTCGCGCATCACCAACCAGGGGCTGATGACCATGCGCCGGGCCATGTTCAACCAGCTGCTGGTGGCCCACATGCAGCTGTTTGCCAACCAGACCTCCAGCGCGCTGTCCAACTCCATCGTGTACGAGACGCAAAACGGCGCGTCCATGCTGGTCAACTCGCTGCTCAGTCTGACCCGCAATGCGCTGACGCTGGTGGCGCTGACCGGCTACCTTTTCTATTTGAACTGGAAGCTGACGCTGATCGTGATCGCGGTGTTTCCGGCCGTGGCCTGGGTCATGCGCGTGCTGACCGCCCGGCTGCACAAGCTGACCAAGGCCAACCAGGACGCCACCGACAGCCTGGCCTATGTGGTCGAGGAAAACGTGCTGGCGCATCGCGACATTCGCCTGTATGCAGCCCAGCAAACCCAGGCCGCACGCTTTGAGCACTTGGGCGACTCCCTGCGCCACCTAGCCATGAAATCGACCGTGGCCGGCGCCGCCATGACCCCCATGACGCAGATGCTGGCTGCCATGGCGTTGTCGGCCGTCATCTCCGTGGCATTGGTTCAGAGCGCCACCAGCGACACCTCGGTCGGCGGCTTTGTGGCCTTTGTCACCGCCATGCTGATGATCATTGCGCCGATCCGCCAGTTGTCCGAAGTCTCCAGCCCCATCACCCGGGGTCTGGCAGCGCTGGAGCGTGGCCTGGCGCTGATTCAGGATGTCCCAGCAGAAACCCAAGGCACATTTTCCACACCGCGGTCCAGCGGAGAAATAGTGTTCAAAGACGTGGTGGTGCAGTACGGCGCCGAGGGTACACCCGTGATCGACACCCTGAGCCTCAGCATCCACGGTGGCGAGACCATCGCCATCGTGGGCGCATCCGGTGCCGGCAAGTCCACGCTGGTGAACCTGCTGCCGCGTTTCGTCGATATCCGCAGTGGCCAGATCCTGCTCGACGGCCACGATCTGCGCGACTGGAACCTGCAGTCCCTGCGCGCGCAGTTTGCATTCGTCAGCCAGCATGTGATCATGCTCAACGACACCATGGCCGCCAACGTGGCCCTAGGAATGGAGCTGCAGCGCGACAAGGTCATGGACTGCCTGCGGGCGGCGAATCTGGGCGCGCTGGTTGAAGGCTTGCCCCACGGGCTCGATACCCTGGTGGGCCACAACGCCATGCAGCTTTCGGGCGGCCAGCGCCAGCGCCTGGCCATCGCCCGGGCGCTGTACAAGGACGCACCCATCCTGATCCTGGACGAAGCCACCTCGGCACTGGATACCGAATCCGAACGCGCAGTTCAGGACGCCCTGCAAGGCCTGATGCGCAACCGCACCACGCTGGTCATCGCCCACCGTTTATCGACGGTGATGCATGCTACGCGCATCGTGGCGATGGACGCTGGGCGCATTGTGGAGACGGGGAGTCATCAGGAGCTGATCGCGTTGAATGGGCACTATGCGAGGCTGTATCAATTGGGCTTGGGTGCGGTCCCCACTCCCCCCAGCCCCCTCGCCCCACCGGGCGAGGGGGAGCTTTAACAGCCGATTTGATTTTCTTGCGCCGAATACGGAATTACTGGCGTGAGGTTGCCGCTGCTATTGCGTGCCCAGAATTCAGCAGAGGCAGTTCCGAGCGCCGGGTGATTATTTTGCTATGCATTCGGTAGCTACTCGCGCCCATTCCACGGGGGCTAGTGGCCAATTTGGAAAACATAAACTCCGCCAATCCGGCTCCGACGCTCGGAACTGTCTGCGCGAAATCCTTGAGCGAAGACAACGGTGGTAGCGCACCGCCCGTAATTTCGCCACCGGCGCGAAGCAACAAAATCGGCTGTTAAGACTCCCCCTCGCCCGGCGGGGCGAGGGGGCTGGGGGGAGTGGGGAAACTCCCTAGGGGGAGTGGGGGCTACAGAGCCACTCGACGATAAATAGCCTCCTGCTGCAGCGCAATCTGCCCCCAAACATGCCGCCCCGCAAACAACAAGCCCTGTTCCCGCAAACGCCCCGCCAGCACATCATCCGTCAACACCCTCCCCAATGCCGCGCCCAGGGCCCCCGCATCACGCGGGTCGTCCAACAGCAGCGCATCCTCATCAGCCGTCAGCAGCTCCGCAATACCGCAGTACGCGGCACTGCTGACCACCACCGGCAAGCCATGGGCCAGGGCCTCCAGCACCACCATGGCAAAGGTGTCTTCCAGCGTGGGATGGGCCAGGCAATCAGCGGCCTGGTAGGCAACATCCACTGCAGGCAAGGCGCCCAAAAAAAAGACGCGCGCGCTGGAGCCACTGGTCGCCAGCACATCCCGTACGAAGGTCTTCTGCGCCGCATTGCCGATCACGGCCAGGAAACAGTCAGGCGGCAGTTGTGCCAACGCCGCGATCAGTGTCGGTAGTCCTTTCTTGCGGAAATCGTTCCCGACGAACAGAACGCAACGCCCGGTCTGGGGCAAACCCAACTGGGCACGGGCGGCCTGGCGCTGCTCCGCGGTGCTGGGGCCGGGCACGCTTGCCACACCGGGCGTTACCACCTCACACATGCCCAGCGACTGGGGAAAGCTGGCCGCCATGACCGGCAGCAAGGTGGTAGACGCCAAAGCAATGCAGCGCGCGGGGCGCACCGCGTAGCGCGCTCGCTCCAGCGCCAGATAGGCCAGCAGGCGCGGGCTGGTGGCAATCTTGACCCACCGCAGCGCCCGCCGCCAACCGCTGCGCCCGTGCAGCAGGCTGTGCGTGACCGGCACCACGTGCACGGTCTGCACCTGGCCGTGCCAGGTGTTTTCGTGGGAATGGACGACGTCAAAGCCCGTGCGTGTTTGCCACCAGGTGGCCAGCGCAAACCACAACTGGTTGATCCAGCGTGGCCGCACCAAAGGCATGGACACCCTGTGGTAGGTCACCCCTGGCACAAGCTGGTCTGTGGGGTGGCCCATCTGCTGGGCAAAGACGTGGATGTCGTGGCGTTGTGCCAGCTGCTCGACCAGTGCGATCGAATACCGCTCGGCACCGCCGCCGGTGGGTCTGAAGATGCGGTTCAGTACGGCAATGCGCAAGCGCTTTGCATCGACGGTCGTCGTCGCAATCGCTGTCTCTGTCACTGCCGTCACACTCATGAACGGCGCTTGTCTTCGTAGCCCGACACCAGCTTCCACCACAGCAACGGTCGGCTGGTGCGGCGCAGCACTGGCACGCGGGGTAACTCCAGCATGTGATCGCCGCTGGCGCTGCGGCCGCGGCGAGTGGTGGTGGCACTCGCATAGCCGGCCTGCTGCACCATGGCCACATGCTCGGGGCCGTACTCCCCATAGGGGTAGCAAAAATGCTCCACTGCCTTACCGGTAACCTGCTCGAGATCCGTTTTGCACAGCACGACCTCATCGCTGGCAGCTACCACATCCAGGCTCGGCAGGCGCACGTGGTGGCGCGTGTGGGCACCGACCTCCTGCCCACCGGCGATCCACTGGCGCAGATGCTGCGCGGTCATCAGCGGGGAAGGTGGCACGCCCTTGTCCAGGTCCCAGCTATTGGTCTGACCGAGCATGCCGCTGATGGCATAACAGGTTGCCGTAAATCCGTACCACTGCAGCGTCGGCAGGGCATTGATCAGGTTGTTGAGATAGCCATCGTCAAAGGTGATGCCAAACACCTTGCCGCTGCGTTCACCCCGCAGATAGGGTTGCAGGGCACTCATAGACAGGCCCCGGTAGCCCAGCCCGTGCAGGAACGCCATCTGCCGCTGAAAGTGTGTCGGATCGACACACAGACTGCGAAACCCCGAGCCCTTTTGTGGCGCGGGGGCAATCTGGTGAAAGGTCAGTATAGGAACCGGGTGACGGTTCTGGGTCAGTTCAGACACGTTGGGTTGACGCTCGAAAATCAGCCGATCTACAGCAGGACGATATCGTACTGGTCTTGCCCCATCGCGGCCTCGCTTTGCAGGGACACCGGCTTGCCAATGAACTCGCTCAGGCCCGCCAGGTGCTGGCTTTCCTCGTCCAGAAACAGTTCGATGACTTTGGGCGACGCCACAACCCGAAACTCGCGCGGATTGAACTGCCGGGCTTCGCGCAGGATCTCCCGAAAAATATCGTAGGCCACGCTGCGCGGGGTCTTGACTATGCCCTTGCCCTGGCAGGCTGCGCACGGCTCGCACAGCATATGGGCCAGCGACTCACGCGTGCGCTTGCGCGTCATCTCGACCAGGCCCAGCTGCGAGAACCCGCCGGCCATGGTCTTGACCCGGTCCCGCGACAGCTGCTTGCGGAACTCGGCCAACACCGCGTCGCGGTGGTCTTCACGCACCATGTCGATGAAGTCGACGATGATGATGCCGCCCAGGTTGCGCAGGCGCAGCTGGCGTGCAATGGCCTGTGTGGCTTCCAGATTGGTCTTGAAAATCGTGTCGTCAAAATTGCGAGCGCCAACAAAGCCGCCGGTGTTGACGTCGATGGTGGTCAGCGCTTCGGTCTGGTCCACGATCAGGTAGCCTCCCGACTTCAGGTCCACCCGGCGCCCCAGCGCCTTTTCGATCTCTTCGTCGATCGAAAACAAATCGAAGATCGGGCGCTCGCCCTTGTAGTGCTGCAACTTTTCTGCGGCCATGGGCATGAACTCGGCGCCAAAGGCTTTCAGCGCATCAAATTGCTCGCGTGAATCGACCCGGATGGTTTGGGTGGCCTCGCCCACCATGTCGCGCAACACCCGCTGCAGCAGGCTCAGATCCTGGTGCAACAGGGACTGGGGCGGCAGGCGCGTGGACGCGTCCTTGGTGCGTGCCCAGGCCTTGCGCAAATAGCCAATGTCTTCGCCCAGTTCGGCGTCGGTTGCATCTTCGCCATTGGTGCGCAAAATAAAACCGCCGCCCTGCGTGCCGGCCAGCTGCTGCAGACGTGCGCGCAGTTCGTCGCGCTGGTCCTTGGGAATTTTTTGCGAGACACCGATGTGGTCGTCCTGCGGCAAAAACACCAGCAGGCGCCCCGCAATGCTGATCTGTGTGGACAGCCGGGCGCCCTTGGTGCCGATGGGCTCCTTGATGACCTGCACCATCAGCGCCTGGCCTTCAAAAATCTGCTTTTCAATGGGAATGACCGGCGCGGCGCCCTTGGCGATGAAGGGCGCCTCGCCATCGGGCTGGCGGTGCCAGACGTCGGCCACGTGCAAGAACGCAGCGCGCTCCAGACCGATATCAATAAAGGCCGACTGCATGCCCGGCAGCACCCGCGCCACCTTGCCCAGGTACACATTGCCGACCAGCCCACGCTCCAGCGTGCGCTCGACATGGAGCTCCTGCAAGGCACCGTTTTCCAGGATGGCAACCCGGGTTTCCTGGGGGGACCAATTGATCAAAATGTCGTTTTGCATCGGCGGTAATCCAGGTTGGTCTGTTCAGAGGCGAAAGCCCAGGGAGCGCAGCGCCTGGGCGGTTTCAAACAGAGGCAGGCCCATGATGCCAGAGTAACTGCCGCTGATGTGGGCAATGTAGGCCGCCGCCCTGCCCTGCACGGCATAGGCACCGGCCTTGCCCATGGGCTCACCCGAGGCCACATAGGCATCGATGTCGTGCTCGCTCCAATCGGCAAATGTCACCCACGATTCGCTGCAGGCCACTGCGTACTGATCGCCCCAACCAACGGCTATGGCCGTCATCACGCGGTGCGGCCGGTTGGACAGCGCGCGCAACATGCGCTTGGCGTCTTCGGCGTCCTCCGGCTTGCCAAAGATGCTGCGTCCCAACGCAACGGTGGTGTCGGCACACAGAATGGGCGCCGGTAGCAGATTGCGACGCGCCAGGCGCTGCTGGGCGGCCTGCAACTTCAGGGCGGTTACGCGCTGCACATAGGTCTTGGGTGCTTCGCTGCGCAACTGCACTTCCAGCGACTCGGTGTCTTCGTCTGCATCCGGCAGCAGCAGCGCGTGGCGCACGCCCAGCTGATCCAGCAACTGGCTGCGGCGCGGGCTCTGCGACGCGAGGTAGATGAAATCGGGCACGGGGGATGTCATTAGAAACTATTCCCTATGGTAGGGGTGGTTGGCATTGACCGACCAGGCCCGGTACAGCTGTTCGATCAGCAGCACACGGGCAAACGCATGCGGCAGGGTCAGGTCGGACAAGCGGATGCGTTCGTGCGCGGCCTGGCGGAATGCGGGGTCCAACCCGTCCGGGCCGCCGATGACAAGGGCCACATCATCCCCTCCGAGTTGCCAGTCCTTGAGCTTGGCTGCCAGCGCCAGCGTGGTCACCGTGGTGCCCCGCTCGTCCAGCGCCACGATGCGGGCGCCTTTGGGGATGGCTGCTTCTATGCGGGCACGCTCGGCGGCATAAAGGGTTTCCAGCGTCTTGGAGCCACGCGGCTCGGTCTTGACGGCCTTGAGCTCGACCTTCAACTCATGCGGAAAACGCTTGGCATAGTCGTCCCAGGCCGTCTGCGCCCAGTCGGGCACCCGCAGACCGACGGCGACGATGATCAGCCGCACGGCGGGAATCAGGCTTTACGGGGGGCGGATTTCTTGGCCGCCGGCTTGGCGGCCGATTTTGCTGCCGGCTTGGACGCGGGCTTGCCAACGACCGTGCGTTTGACTGGGGTGGCCACTTTCTTGGCAGCCACTTTTTTGGCTGGCGCTGCGGCAGCAGCTGTCATGGGGGCCGCCGAAGTGGCACGTGCCTTGGGCGCGGCGGACTTGCGGGCCGGTGCTTTGGGCTTGGCCGCCTTTTCCGCGTCTTTCTTCAGCTGTGCTTTGGACGGGAAGGCTTCTGCCACACCCTTCTTCGCGGCATTGGAGCGCCGCAGGCTGGGTTCCACTTTGGGAGCCGCCTTGGCAGGCTTGGCGCTTTCCGCAACCGCCGGCTTAGCCGCGCCCAGCTTCATGCGCACCGGCTTGTCGCCCCACAGCTCTTCCAGGTTGTAATACTGCCGGAAATTGGGTTGCATGATATGCACCACGGCCTGGCCACAGTCCACAATAATCCACTCGCCATTGACCTCACCCTCCACCCGGGGCTTCTCGAAACCTGCCTCGCGCACGGCATCACGCACACTGGCCGCCAGACCCTTGGTCTGCCGGTTGGAGGTTCCTGACGCGATGATGACCCGTTCAAACAGTGCTGACAAATGCTCGGTGTCAAACACCTGGATGTCCTGGGCTTTGACGTCTTCGAGTCCATCGACGATGGCCCGTTGGAGCTTGTTAATGTCTTTTTTGGCAACAGTGGATGTATTCATCAGGCGAATTGGTAAAGGTGGTGTTGGGCAATATAACGCGCAACGGGTTCAAAAACCAGTGGGGAAACGGTTTGGCGCTGGGCCAAACGCAAGCGGATATCCGTGGCACTGACCTCCAGGGGAGGCATTTCAAGCCATCGCAAACCCGGGATCTCCGTGGGCAGTGCATCAAATGTGCCCCTGGCCCTCGTGAAATCTGCGCGTGCAGCTACACATATTGTAGCAAATGCGGGAATCTCGCTAAAACGGTGCCAGGAACCCAGGGCCTCGGCCTGATCCTGACCCAGCACCAGAAAGAGTTGGGCCTGCGGGTATTCGGTGCGCAATTCCAACAAAGTGTCCACCGTGTAGCTGGGGCCGGAGCGCAGCGTCTCCCGGGGGTCCACCACCACACGGTCCAGTTCTGCAAAGGCCAGACGGGCCATTTCCAGCCGGTGTACGGCTGGCGTCAGGCTGCGGCTTTTGTGCCAGGCCTGACCGGTGGGGATGATGCGCAGCTGGTCCAATTGCAGTTGCTCCAGTGCCGCCCGCGCCAGCGCCACGTGGGCAATATGGGGCGGATCGAAAGCACCGCCAAAGACACCGATGCGCCGCAGCGGCCCGTCAGCCACGCTCAGACCCAGTCCCGTCGGGGCAGGAATTGTGTGTACAGCGCCTCTTCGGCCGATCCGGGCGCGGGCACCGACTGGTAGGACCAACTGGCCAGCGGCGGCATCGACAACAGGATGGACTCGGTGCGCCCCCCGGATTGCAATCCAAAGTGCGTGCCCCGGTCCCACACCAGGTTGAACTCCACATAGCGGCCCCGGCGGTACAACTGAAAGGCGCGCTCACGCTCGCCATAGGCCGTGTCCTTGCGCTGCTCGACCACGGGTACATAGGCCAACAGAAAGGCATCACCCACAGCCTGCATCAGCGCGAAGCCGTTGTCGAAGCCACCTTCGGAAAAATCGTCATAGAAGATGCCACCAATGCCGCGCTGCTCGTTGCGGTGCTTCAGGTAGAAATACTCGTCACACCACGTCTTGAAATGCGGGTACTTGTCGGCGCCAAAGGGCTGGACGGCGTCGCGGCAGGTGGCGTGAAAGTGACGCGCGTCCTCCTCGAAACCATAGAAGGGTGTCATGTCCATGCCGCCGCCAAACCAGCAGACCGGCTCTTGCCCGGGGTGACCGGCCGAGATCATGCGCACATTCATGTGCACGGTGGGCACATAGGGATTGCGCGGATGGAACACCAGCGACACGCCCATGGCCTCAAACGGCGCACCGGCCAGTTCAGGGCGGTGCTGGGTGGCCGATGGCGGCAGCTTGGGACCGCGCACATGCGAAAACCCGCAGCCCGCGCGCTCGAATACCGAACCGCCTTCCAGAATGCGGGTGATGCCATGGCCCTGTAAGGGCTCGCCCGGGGCTTTCTCCCAGCTGTCCGACAGGAACACTTGGTCATCCAGCGCCGTCACGGTCGCCGTGATGCGCTCCTGCAAGCCCTTCAGATAGGTGCCTACCTGCTCCACGCGGGTATCACTCATTTGGCAGCCTTGGCCTCGGTGGCCTGCTTGATCGCGCGGTGGCCGATGTCGGTGCGGTATTGCATGCCGTTGAAACGGATGCCGTGGATGGCGTCATAGGCCACCTGGCGGGCTGCACGGGCGTTTTCGGCCAAGGCCGTGACACACAACACGCGTCCACCACTGGTCAGCGTCGCGCCGTCCCGGTGTTCGGTGCCGGCGTGAAACACCATGCATGCTTCATCCGACAAGGTGTTCACCGTGGGCAGCCCCTCAATCACATCGCCCTTGCGCGGCGTGCCAGGGTAGCCGTGGGCTGCGAGCACGACGCCCAACGCGGTGCGACGGTCCCAATCAAGCTCCAGGTTTTCCAGGCCGCCGATTTCCGTGGCCGCCATCATGACGTCGACGAAATCCGTCTTCAGGCGCATCAGGATGGGCTGCGTCTCCGGGTCACCCATTCGGCAGTTGAACTCCAGCGTCTTGACGTGGCCCTGCGGGTCGATCATCAATCCGGCATACAGGAAGCCGGTGTACGGAATGCCGTCCTGCTCCATGCCCTTGAGCGTGGGCAGGATGATCTCGCGCATGGCGCGTGCGTGCACCTGGGGCGTGACCACCGGCGCTGGCGAATAGGCGCCCATGCCGCCGGTGTTGGGGCCTAGGTCATCGTCCAGCAGACGCTTGTGGTCCTGGCTGGTGGCCAGCGCCACCACGTCCTTGCCATCGCACAGCACCATGAAGCTGGCTTCTTCACCTTCCAGAAATTCTTCGATGACGACGCGCGGCACGGCCTGGCCGCCCGCGCCGGCGTTGTGCACCACGCCCAGCGTGTTGTCCAGCAGCATGAAGTCAATCGCGGAATGGGCTTCGTCCAGCGTCATCGCAACGACCACGCCTTTGCCAGCGGCCAGGCCATCGGCCTTGACCACAATGGGTGCGCCCATGCGATTCACATAGGCATGCGCCGCCACCGGGTCGGTAAAGGCCTCATAGGCCGCCGTGGGAATGTTGTGCCGCTGCATGAAGGCCTTGGAAAAGGCCTTGGAGCTTTCCAGTTGTGCGGCCGCCCTGGTGGGGCCGAAAATGCGCAGGCCGTGGGCGCGAAATTCGTCCACCACACCGGCCGCCAGTGGGCCCTCGGGGCCGACCACGGTCAGGCCAATCTTGTTTTCCTGCGCCCATTCGCGCAGCGCCACCACATCGGTGATGGGAATGTTCTTGAGACGACTGTCCAGCGCGGTGCCGCCATTGCCTGGCGCCACATAGACCATCTGGACCTTGTCGGACTGCGCCAACTTCCAGGCCATCGCGTGCTCGCGCCCGCCCCCCCCGATCACCAGAACATTCATAGGTAACTCCGATGCGCCTTGGCGCTCTTGCAAGTGTGGATGGTCATAGCGCGGCGTTGTGGTAAATCTCCTGGGTGTCGTCCAGGTCTTCCAGCACGTCCAGCAGCTTTTGCATGCGTGCGGCGTCTTCACCGCTCAGCTCAATCGTGTTCTCGGGGCGCATGGTGACGCCCGCCACCTCGGCGTGCAGACCAGCCGCCTCCAGCGCCTGCTTGACGGCTTCGTAGTCAGCATAGGCGGTCAACACCTCGATGGCGCCGTCGTCATCGGTGACCACGTCTTCGGCACCGGCTTCCAGCGCCACTTCCATGATCTTGTCTTCGCTGGTGCCGGGGGCGAAAATCAGCTGACCGCAGTGCTTGAACTGGAACACCACTGAGCCCTCGGTGCCCATATTGCCGCCGTGCTTGCTGAAGGCGTGGCGCACTTCGGCCACGGTGCGCACCTTGTTGTCGGTCATGGTGTCGACAATGATGGCGGCCCCGCCAATGCCGTAGCCCTCGTAGCGGATTTCCTCGTAAACAATGCCTTCCAGCGTGCCCGTGGCCTTGGCAATGCCGTATTTCACGTTCTCCGCCGGCATATTGGCGGCCTTGCCCTTCTCAATGGCCAGACGCAGCCGTGGATTGGTGCTCAGGTCGCCCCCACCCATGCGGGCTGCGACCATGATTTCACGCATCACCCGTGTCCAGATGCGCTGGCGCTTTTCATCCTGGCGGCCCTTGCGATGCTGAATATTGGCCCATTTGCTATGTCCTGCCACGTGAAATCCTTCAAAAGTTCGTTACGCTATTGACTGAATTGTACTTTTTGGGATTTTCATGACCGCTTCAACCGACGCCAGCATCCTGATTGCCCAGCATGGTGACACCCAGTGCGCCCTGTTGCCCAACAAGGCCAACCGCCACGGCCTGATCACCGGCGCCACCGGAACCGGCAAAACCATCACCCTGCAGACCATGGCCGAAGGCTTTTCGCGCCTGGGCGTGCCGGTGTTCATGGCCGACATCAAGGGCGACCTGACCGGAATCTCGCAGCCCGGCAGCCCCCAACCCAAGCTGAGCCAGATCATCAAGGAGCGCGGCCTGCCCGAGCCAGCCTACCAGGCCTTCCCCACCACGCTGTGGGATGTGTTTGGCGAGCAGGGCCACCCGGTGCGCGCCACCGTCAGCGACCTGGGTCCGCTGCTGCTCTCGCGCATGCTGAACCTGAACGAAACCCAGGCCGGCGTGCTGCAACTCGTGTTCAAGATCGCCGATGACGACGGCCTGCTGCTGCTGGACCTGAAAGACCTGCGCGCCATGTGTCAGGACGTGGGTGACAACGCAAGCCAGTACACCACCGAATACGGCAACATCAGCGCTGCCAGCATAGGCGCCATCCAGCGCGGGCTGATGCAGATTGAAAGCCAAGGCGGTGAGAAGTTCTTTGGCGAGCCCATGCTCAATATTGCCGACTTCATGCAGACCGATGCCAAAGGCCAAGGCGTCGTCAACATCCTGGCGGCCGACAAGCTGATGAACGCACCGCGCCTGTACGCCACTTTTTTGCTGTGGATGCTGAGCGAACTGTTCGAGACCCTGCCCGAGGTAGGTGATCTGGACAAGCCCAAGATCGTGTTCTTCTTCGACGAGGCCCACCTGCTGTTCAACGACGCACCCAAGGTGCTGCTGGAGCGCATTGAACTGGTGGTGCGCCTGGTGCGCAGCAAGGGCGTGGGCGTGTATTTTGTGACGCAGAACCCGCTGGACATTCCCGATTCCGTGCTGGCCCAGTTGGGCAACCGCGTGCAGCACGCGCTGCGCGCCTTCACGCCGCGCGACCAGAAGGCGGTCAAGTCAGCCGCCGACACCATGCGGGGCAACCCGGGTCTGGACATCGGCACGGCCATCACCGAACTGGCCGTGGGCGAGGCCTTGATCAGTTTTCTGGACAGCAAAGGCAGCCCCAGTGTGACGCAACGCGTGTTTGTGCTGCCGCCCAGCAGCCAGATAGGACCCATCACGCCCGATCAGCGCAAGACCCTGCTGGCCGAATCGCTGGTGGCGGGGGTTTATGAGAAGGAAGTGGACCGGGCGTCGGCGTTTGAGGCGATCAAGGGACGCACCCAGGCGCGCCAGCCTGCGGGCACGGTTGCACCTTCGCCCAATGGCACACCCGCGTCTGCAAGTACAGCGCCAACCGGTGGAACTGCGGGCACACCGGCCGCTGCGCCCGAGAAAGGCATCTTCGACAGCATTGGCGACATGCTGGGTGGCGGCACCCGGCGCACCCGCACCAGTGTCGGTGAGCAGCTCGCCCGCAGTGCCGCCAGTTCGATTGGGCGCGAGGTGGGGCGGCAGATCATCCGCGGGGTACTGGGCGGAATCTTTGGCGGGTCGCGCAGGTAGCGCAGCGCACGGGAATTGCGCCAATGAAGATACGCCCTATTCAAGCGGGCGAACTCCATGAATTGCTCGCGCTGTACGCCCACCTGCATGACAAGGATGCGGCTCTGCCGCAGGCTGCAGTCATTGACGCAGTCTGGCAGGAGTTGATGCAGTCGACGCGCAACAAGTACTTCGGTTGCTACGTGGATGGCATGCTGGTTTCAAGTTGCACCATTGCGGTCATACCCAACCTGACACGGGGATGCAGGCCCTATGGCCTCATTGAAAACGTTGTGACGCACGCCAGCCACCGAAGAATGGGCTACGGCCAAGCGCTGCTTGCACATACGTTGGATTTCGCGTGGTCTGCCGGCTGTTACAAGGTGATGCTGATGACCGGTCGAACAGACGCTGCGACCCTACAGTTCTACGAGTCGGCAGGATTTGACCGCCACGCAAAGCAGGCCTTCATAGCGAAGCCGGGCGTCTGAAGCGCATACGTTTTCTCAAAAGCGGTGCCGATACCCTAAAGAAAAATAGTCTTCACCGTTGGCACCATAGTCATTGATCCGATCGTAGACGGCGCAGCGGTGGTGCAACCGCATGAAGAACTCGTCTGCCTTGTTGCTGGGGCGTGAAACAGCCAACTCAATGATCAAAAATCCAAGCGTCTGACTGCCTTTTCCGCTGGGGCCGCGCTCCAAGGAACTGATGCTGCTGGTGTATGAAACCCCCAATGGGCCCAACCGGAGATCGGTCTGGAGCGTGTCTTTCCATGGAAAGCTGCTCCAGCGCAGAACCGGAACAACCGCGATTTCAGTCAATGAATCCACGCCGAACTGCTGCCCAATCATGCCATCGATTTCCAGCGACATCGGCAACGATTGGGAGCGCCAGATGGTCTTGCTGGCCGTCAGCGCAACCATATGCTGTTCCAGGTAATTTGCCCTTCCCTGGGTCCATCCGGCAGGTTCTGAATCGTAGTATTTTCCGACGTAGACTCCGATGCTCGAGTCGAACTCCGCGGCAAGCGCGCTGGAGGGCAGCGCTAAAAACCCAAACAGCAGAATCCCGAGCAGTTTCAGTGCGCTTCCAACAATAGGACCACGGTGCAGATCGATGCGATTGCGTTGTTTCATTTCTTGCCCCTCTATGCAGTAAACGGTTGGAATACGAGTCACTGGGATGAAGTAGCTGGTCGACGCCTCATTCAACTCCCGAATCACAAAATTGGCAATGAGAAAACGCAAAATGACTAAACTCGATCCATTCCCACTTTCACCGTTTAGCACCATGAAACCCCTCTCCCCTGAAGCGCGCGCCAACGTCCACCTGATTGACCACCCGCTGGTGCAGCACAAGCTGACCCTGATGCGCAACAAGACCGCCAGCACCAACAGCTTTCGCCGCCTGCTCAATGAACTCAGTAGCCTGATGGCCTATGAGGTCACGCGCGACATGGCCACGCAGGACATCGAGATCGAAACCCCGCTGGAAAAAATGACCGGCAAGGTCATCGACGGCAAGAAGCTGGTGTTCGTCAGCATCCTGCGTGCCGGTAACGGCATTCTGGACGGCGTGCTGTCTGTGGTGCCCGGCGCACTCGTGGGCCACATCGGCCTGTACCGCGACCCTAAAACGCTGCAGGCCGTGGAGTACTACTTCAAGATGCCTAAAAACATGGATGAACGCGACATCATCGTGGTAGACCCCATGCTGGCCACCGGCAACTCGGCCGCCGCCGCCGTCACCCGCCTGAAGGAGTGCAAGCCCAAGTCCATCAAGTTTTTGTGCCTGCTGACCGCGCCCGAAGGTATCGAGACCATGTACAAGGCCCACCCGGATGTGGCGATCTACACCGCGGCAATAGACCGCGAGCTGAACGACCACGGCTACATCCTGCCGGGTCTGGGCGATGCGGGTGACCGCATCTTCGGCACGCAGTAACCAACCAGGACGCGGTGCCATGCTCGACCTGCTGATCCACAACGCCACCCTGCCCGACGGCCGCACGAATATGTCCGTGGCCGTGCAGAGTGGCCGTATCGTCGAAGTAACGCAGGGTCTGCAAGTCCCGGCGGCCGAGACGCTGGATGCCGGTGGCCTGCTGCTAAGCCCGCCCTTTGTCGACGCCCACTTCCACCTGGACGGCACCCTGACCTATGGCATGCCGCGCATCAACCAGAGCGGAACGCTGCTCGAAGGCATTGCGCTGTGGGGCGAGCTCAAACCCAGCCTTACCGTGGACGCCATCATCGAGCGCGCCCTGACCTATTGCGACTGGGCCGTGGCGCAGGGGCTGCTGGCGATCCGCTCGCACGTAGACACGAGCGATCCGCGCCTGCTGGGCGTTCAGGCGTTGCTGGAGGTTCAAAAGCGCGTGGCGCCGTATATCGACCTGCAACTGGTGGCCTTTCCGCAGGATGGCGTGCTGCGCACCCCCGGTGGCCTGGACAGCCTGCAGCGCGCGCTGGACCTTGGCGTGGACGTGGTGGGTGGCATTCCCCACTTCGAGCGCACCATGGCCGATGGCGCCACCAGCGTCAAGCTGCTGTGTGAAATCGCTGCCGCGCGCGGCAAGATGGTGGACATGCACTGCGACGAGTCCGACGACCCGCACTCGCGCCACATCGAATCCCTGGCCTACGAAACGCAACGGCTGGGCCTGCACGGCCGCGTGACCGGTTCGCACCTGACCTCCATGCACAGCATGGACAACTACTACGTGTCCAAGCTCATCGCGCTGATGGCAGAAGCCCAGGTCCATGTGGCCAGCAACCCCTGCGTCAACATCACGCTGCAGGGCCGCTTTGACACCTACCCCAAGCGCCGCGGCCTGACCCGCGTGCCCGAGCTGATGGCGGCAGGCCTGACCGTGGCCTTCGGCCAGGACGACATGATGGACCCCTGGTACGCGCTGGGCAGCGCCGACATGCTGGAAGTGGCCAGCATGGGCCTGCACGTGGCCCAGATGACCAGCCAGGCCGCCATGTGCCAGTGCTTCGACGCCATCACCACCAACCCGGCCAGGATCCTGGGGTTGCAAGGCTATGGGCTGGAAAAAGGCTGCCACGCCGACTTTGTGCTGCTGCAGGCCCGCGACCCGGTGGAGGCCCTGCGCCTAAAGGCCACACGGCTCAAGGTGTTCAAGCGCGGCAAGTTGTTGGCACAGACACCGGCACGCACCGCCGCACTGAATCTGCCCGGGAGGCCGGCCCAGACCTCCTTCCTGCATGCCAAATAGGCCCCTAGCCCTCGTAACCATTGCGTAAGTCACTACCAAAACTATAGCAACCACCATCGCAGCCGCCAAAGAAGGCGTGCCATGGCCGGCGTTTCCCGAACCGTCGATCTGTGCGGTGCAGCACAGTGATCGCTGGCTTGGGCGCCTATGCTGCAGTCAGGCTTGAAAGCCTGGATTTTCAACGCTTATCAGGGACAACCTATGGACGGCATCACCCCGCGACCCACTATTGCAAAGCCTTTCTGGAATATGACAACGCCCGGCATGAAATCGCAGCAGGCCGACTGGAATGCCCTGGTCTGCCAGCTGACAGAGATGCGTGAAGCCTTGACAGCGCTGCGCGATGCCCTGGTAGAGACTGAACTTGCCTTGCGCGACTATCACTTCACCCTTGACACCTCTGAACGCCGAACGGCAGAACGGGAAGCCTTTCGATTGATCGGACGGGCCAGATCCTGACTTCTTCACGTGGCATGGGCGGTATAGCCTGGTTCCCTATCTTTGAACTGCGCCTTTGCTGGGCGCAACGGGCTGCTGTGTGCCGCTGTGGAAAATTTCGCCAACGGAACTACCGACGCGGGCGCCAATGACGGTTCCAATGCCCGGAAGCACTGCGGTGCCGATGGCCGCGCCAGCCAAGAATCCCGGCGCCACCGAGATGTTGGGTTTGACAACCGGCCCGCTCACGCTGAATGGCACGCTGATCGCGCCCTCCAGCAAATTCAGCTTGCCGCTGGCCTCAACCTGGCCGTGATAGACCGTGGCCTTGCCTGCGGCGCTGAACTTGCCGGTTCTGGCTTTGATGTCGGTTAATGTGACACGGGTGCCTTCATCGCCGTTTTGCGTGTCCATCACGCCGGAAAGCGCCTGCAAACCCGTTTGGCCGTGGTGCGATGTGCCGGCGGTGCGAATGGCCTCGTTCAAGTCGAACCGCAACAGCGTTGCGCCATTGACAGAAAACACCGTATGCGTGTGCAGCGAACGCGTCAGCTCGGCCAACGAATGGCCGTCCGCCACGAAGGTGGTCTGGCCCGCGCCGTGGCCCGCGACGGGAGATCTCCGGCTGAAGGACGCCAACGTGCTCGCCACCTCAATGTCCTGCGGGGTCAAGTGGCCGCTCAGTTGCATGGCGCCGTTTGCAGCGGTCTTCAGCTCAGCCTTGCCGTGCGCCGTGCCACCGCCGATCTGGATGCGGGTCTGCCAGCGGTCGGCCTCGGCCTCACGCGTCAATGTCAGTGTGAACGCAGGGGTGATGCCAGGGCGGCGCAGCTCGGCACGCCGCGGCCGCCAATGGGGGGCAAAGTCGATTTCCCCGTCGTAGGCCAACGGGATGCCGCTGTAGGAGATCCAGGTCAGGTTGCGAAACATCAGGTGTTCGAGCGGCACGCCGTCACCCACGTCGTCCTCCTTCGCGCCCGGCCGCATCTGCAAGGCCCGCACCGAGTTGCGAGGGAAGACCGCGGTGTCGATGTCCACACGTTCAAACAGCAGCTTGCGATCCAGCAGCATGCGCAGGCCGGGATAGGCTTTGATGTGCTGGATGACCACCGGTTGCAATTGTTGCGTGCGAAAGTCGATCACAACGATAACGGGCTCTGGCAACAACTCCCAGTGGACTGAGCCAATGGTTAGCTCGACGCCCAGCCGTTCACTGGCCTCGGCGGCGAGCCAGATGGCCAGTTCCTTGTCGCTGGGCAGCCAGCAAACCGCAGCGACCCATGCCGCGATCACTGACGTGGCTGCGAGGCCGAAGCCGACCAACCACTTTGACCGTATTTGCATGGGTCATGCGTCCCGTTCGTCGCCGGGGAGGGACAACAATCCAGAGCGGAACCTTGTTTATTTTTCCAGGCCGTCGCGCATGGCCTTGACCGTGTTGTGCGATCGCTTGACGCTCTCAAACTGACGCTCAACGAACTCGCGCACATCTGCCGGCAGGGATTCCGTCAGGGCTTTGCTGTAGGTGCGGACAGCATGATCCTCCACGGCTTCCGTGGCAGCCAGAATCGCATGGTCACCTCCGCCCAGAGCAGACGTCAGGTCCATCCAGCGGCGGTGCAGGGCCCCTGAAACGGTACCTGTGTTTTCAGGTTCGCTGCCGAATACGTGCACCTGTGTTTGCAGTTCACCGACGAAATGCGCGCGGGATAGGCTTTGCTCAAGACAGTACGTTTTGATTTCCTGTGCTTCCATCTTTTCCGCAGCTTCCCGAAAGCCCTGCTGGTCGTCTCGGTTGAGCGCGATCAGCGTGTTCAGTGTGCGAATAACGTGATCTGGTGTCGTGACAGCTGTGTTCATAGAATTCCTTTTGAAGTCATTCGAATGTAGGCCGGCAGACTGCCCGCGTCGGTGCAGCAGCGAACATTCGATGGGCACTGCGCACCCCGAATCCACTTCGCCTGCATAGTCACCCGAACCCCGAGCAAAATACAGCATTCCCAATCCAAATCAGCACCCCATGCCCCACTACTGGCTCATGAAATCTGAACCCAGCGAAGTCTCGGTGGACGACGCGCTGGCGGCACCCAACGCCACGGTTCCCTGGACCGGTGTACGCAACTACCAGGCTCGCAACTTCATGCGCGACGCCATGCAGGTGGGCGATGGCGTACTGTTCTACCACTCCAGCTGTGCCGAGCCGGGTATCGTGGGCATTGCGCGAGTGGCGTCCGGCGCGTACACCGATCCCACGCAGTTCGAGGCGGACTCACCCTACTTCGACCCGGGTTCCAAGAAGGATGCGCCGCGCTGGTTGCTGGTGGATGTGCAGGTGCTGCACAAGACGCGCAACCTCACGCTGCCCGAGCTGCGCGCCGCGCCTGAGTTGGCGGACCTGCTGGTGCTCAAGAAAGGCAACCGCCTGTCCATCACGCCGGTGGAGCCACGCCACTGGCAGGCGATCCTGGAGCGTATCGATGCCGCTTGAGGTCTCCCTGCTGATCCTGGCCGTTTGCGTCGCACTGGTGTTGCGCCCTTGGCGCATGCTGGTGGGCGGGGATCTCGTCTCCCCGCTGATGGGAGCCTTGGTGGTGTTGCCCTGGATCTGGGCCGTGCCGCGCTTGCAGACCATGCCCCTCCCGCTGCAGCTTTCCGGCGCTTGCGCGGTGACGCTGATGCTGGGTTGGCCCATGGCCATACTGGTGCTCACCACCGTTGCCGTGCTTTCCGGTCTGATTGCGAGTGCCGAGCCCCATGTGCTGGTGTCCCAGTTGTTCTGGCACGGTGCAGTGCCGGCGACTCTGGCCCTTGGCATGGGCGCTGCCATTCGGCGGTGGGCGGGCAACCAGGTGTTTGTCTACATTCTTGGGCGTGCATTCGCCGGGACCATCGCCTGCACATTTGCCGCTCAGGCATTGGCACAATGGGCCGGATACGAGCTTGCAAACATTGGCCCCGGAATAACCATGGTCGGCCACTGGTTGCTGGCCTGGGGCGATGGCTTCATGACGGGACTACTGGCGGCGATTTTTGTGGCCTACAGACCCCAATGGCTCGCCACCTGGTCAGACGCGCTCTATCTGAAAAAACGCGAGTGATATCGGCGAGCGCCGCTCAGCCCATCAACCACGCTTACACGCGTTTACATACGCTTACCCATATTGCATTTGCTTTGCGGAATGCACGCCCACTCCCTCTGATAATTTCAGCATCCATCTGTTCATTGATGGAAGTCCGTAACGTACTGTCGATGTCGGGTACCTTCCCGCGCTCGACCACCTTCGATACAAAAAACAAACGAAGACGGTTCTGTATTTGGGAGTGTCATGTCAAAAATAGAAAGTGCCATGCCGCAGGTATTGGTGCGCAACAAAAACGCCAAAGCCACGGCCGGTCATCGTAAAGCGCTGTGGCGCTCGCCAACGTTCCATATATTTTTCGTGCTGGTGGGCATGTCCGTATTTCGGGTCTCGTCGCTTGCATTGGCCTCCAGGGATTTGCTGGACTGCGCGGGGTGTTTGGGCAAGCAATCCCTGGTATTCGAGACGCGATTCCTTTTCATCGCGGCATCCCTGCACCTGTTGGGCAATCTGTTTGCCAGCAAGGTCCCACGGCTTATTGCTCGCCTGTTGGTTTGCTCGCTGCTGCTGCTATATGCAGCGGATCTGGTGCTATTGAAAGAGCTGCATGTGCGACTCAACTTACAGGAAGTTATACAGTTTTCGGGGGAGCATGCGGCGATTTCCGGTTTCCTGATGCAACTGGCGCGCAATGCCCCCATTCTTGCTGTGTTGGCCATTGTCTTTGGCATCATATTTCTGCGCTATTTGGGTTGTCGGCACTGGCAAAAACAATCCCCGATGTTCGCGCTGGTCGGCGGCGGATGTGTCGTAGTTGCCGGGTTTGCCGAGCCCGTGAACTACCACCTGTATTACCTGCAAAATCCCATCGAGGCGTTCTTTCAAACCGCCACACGCAGCAAACCCTATACCCCGGCATTCAAGGAGCACCCACCCGTGAACACCCGCGCGGATGGCGTCTGCATGGAAGGCATGGGATCCCGGCCCAACATCATCCTGGTGGTGGTGGAGTCGCTTTCCATGTACCACAGCAAGCTGTTTTCGGGCATGAACGACTGGACTCCGGAGTTCGATGCACTCAGCAAGAACGGACGCAGATTCAGCAACTTCTACGCCAATGGTGTTACCACCGAACAGGGCTTGGTGTCCCTGCTGACAGGTGAGCCTCCCATCGAAAAAGGCTGGGAAGACGCCAACAATATTTTCGAGCAATTCCGACAGCCATCGCAGTCCATTCCCCGCATGTTGAAGACGCTGGACTACCGAACTGTCTTCCTCACGACCGGCGATCTGGGGTTTCTGGACAAGGGCGCCTGGCTAAGCGACATCGGTTTCTCCTTCGTCGAGGGTCACGACGCGCCCTACTACAAGGGCATGAAGCGATTCCAGTTCGAAGCGGCAACCGACGATGCGCTGTACGGGCGCAGTTTGCGCAGACTCGCCAACATGCAGGCATCCAGCACGGCGCCCGTTTTCATGATGCTGGAAACCGTGACCACCCATGCTCCCTACATTGACCCCGTCAGCGGAAATATTTCCCAGGAGTCGGTTTTCCGGTATGCGGATCACGCCCTGGGGGACTTTGTCCGCTCGCTGGAATCCCGTGGTTTCTTCAACAACGGCTACGTCCTGGTCATGGGCGACCACAGGGCCATGACTCCGGCCAGCGCCCAGGAACTGTCGGCCTACGGTGATCGCGCATACGCACGGCTACCGTTTTCCATCATCGGGAACAAGCTCAACGGGGAAATTGAGCAGGCCAGCTTCTCGCAAACCGATCTGCTGCCCTCGTTGCGCCACTGGTTGGGCGCGGGATCCCAGTGCCTGGGCTCGGACCAAGGCGTGTTTTTGCCCAAAACGGAAAAAACTCCCGCGTGCATCTTCACGCGGCGCTCCTACGCCCAGAACAATGTCTATGCCCAATGCGGTTCCGACGACTACGCCATCCAGTTGGATGGAGACGACACGCGGTTCGTGGGAACCACCCCCGGGCCAGCGAGTTTGCTGCAGGAAGTCCACGCACTGCGTTTCAACCAGGGGTTTCGACCAGACATCGCGCAGATTAACGGCCACTAGCCCTCGTGGATACTGAAGAGTTAGCTATTGAATGTATAGCATATCAGAACAGCCGCACAGCCATGTCAAAGTGCCAGCTCCGGCGGATCTCGATCACGTCAAACTGGCGCGCCAGCGCTGGTGAAAACGCGGGATACGGCGCCTGGCTTTGCACGATGCGCCGTATGGCTTCGTCGATGGCTGGCACGCCGCTGGAGACCACAAAGGTCACCGACTCGACGGAGCCGTCGCTGCGCAGCGCCACGGTCACCAGGGGGTGGGTATGGCGCTCCTTGGCTGCTTCACGAACCATGTCAAAGGTCATGTTCAGCTCGATCTTTCGGCTCCAGGCCTCGCCATACAGAATGAGCTCACTATTGGGGTCTGTGCGCCCAAAGAGCCTGCCGCGTCGTGGGCTACTCCACGAATAGGGCAGCGTGGATGTCGGACCTGCTGCACGCGCGGCAGCATCGCGCCGGGCCGCCTCCTCGTCGAGTTGCCGCCCCATCGCCCGGCGCACGGCATCGCGTTTGGCATCTTCCTCTGCCCGCGCGGCCACTTGCCTGGCCTTTTCCTGCGCTGCGGCTGCTTGCCTTGCCTGCTCTTGTCGCGCGGCTTCCTGGCGCTCGCCTTCCAGTCGCGCAGCCTCAATCCGCTCGGCCTCCTGACGAACGGCTGCCTGTCGCGCGGCCTCCTGGCGTTCCGCCGCCACCCGCGCCGCTTCCTTGCGTGCAACCGCCTGCCGTGCGGCCTCCAGGCGCTCGGCTTCCACCCGGGCCGCCTCCACGCGCTCCGCCTCCTGGCGGGCAGCGGCCTGCCGCGCAGCTTCCAGACGCTCGGTCTCGGCACGCGCCGCTTCCCTGCGTGCCACCGCCGCCCTCGCAGCCTCCAGGCGCTCAGCTTCCAGGCGTGCGGCCTCGGTTTGCTCGGCCACTTGCCGTGCGGCCTCCGCTTGCTGCGCCTGCCGCTGCTCTTCCTGCTTTGCACGATCGAGCTTGGCTTGCTCCAGGGCGCGCTCCTTTGCCTCCCGTGCTTCCTTGGCCTCCCGCACCTCTTTTGCTTCGTCTTCGATCTGCTTCTGCGCGGCATCGCCCACTTCTTGGGGCGCAGACGCAACGGCCTCCGGGGCCTTGGCAGTCGGCGCTGCTGCGATCACGGGCGTCGGCACCAATGGCGCAACGGGCACAACCGGGGCGGGCACGACGGAGCGCTCCACCGCCATCACCGCCGGCGCGGGAATGGGTGGTGCTGGAACCGGTGGGGCCGCAACTTGGTCTGGCGCACTGCTGGCAGCCGGTGCAACCACGGCCATGGCTTCGGGAACGGCACGCGCATCGGTCGCGGCCCTGGGCTCCGCCTTGGCAGGGGGAATTGGCTCGCCGTCTACTGACGGCTCAACCCATGCGGGTGCCGTTGCAGGTGCCAAGGCCGGGGCCGGTGCGGGCTCCAGCACCACGCGCAGTTCATCAGCCTCGAAACGTCTTTCCCGCCACGGCAGGTCCAGGCCCGGAAGCCCCAGGCCCTGACCGCCAAAGCTCAGGCTCAGCAGCAGCGCATGCACCAGCACGGACAGCAGCAGCGCCGTGCGCATGGGCCGGCGTTGGTGCTGATAGTGAAGACCCGCCATGCGCCAGCGCTGTGTCGGTCAATGGTGGTGGCCGTGCTCTCCGTGCACGTGCTTGTGGGCAATCTCCTCGGCTGAAGCGGCACGCACGTCCACCACCTTGATGCCGAATTTCAGCGTCTGTCCGGCCAGCGGGTGGTTGCCGTCCAGGTGCACGGTGTCACCCTTGATCTTGACGACGTTGAACACATGCTCCTGGCCGTCTTCGCCACGCCCCTGCAGGTGGCCACCGACCTTCACGCCGGGGGGGAAGTCCTTCTTGGCGATGGTGGTGATCAGGGCCGGGTCGTGCTGGCCGAAGGAGTCTTCGGGCGCCAACGTCAACGTGACCTGGTAGCCGACTTCCTGGCCGGCCAGGGCTTCTTCCACCTTGGGAAAGATGTTGTCGTAACCGCCATGCAGATAGACCATGGGCTCGGTGCCCTTGTCGATGACCTTGCCACTGGCGTCGGTTACGGAGAAGCGCAGGGTGACGGCGGTGTCTTTGTCGATTTTCATGGAGTGAAGGTAGGTAAGTGGGTGATGGGTGGGTATTTTCGCCGCAGTTCAATCCCGCTGCGGGGCGATGGACTCGGCGTAATCGTACAGGGCGCCCAAAATCGCCTCTCCGCGCTCGTCGGCGGACTCGGACAACTGGTCAATTTCGTCAAACAACTGCTCTATGGTGCGCGCGCCACCTGCACCGTCAAACAGCCGCGCGGCGCGATGGGCCTCCCAACGCGCAGCCTCGTCGTCGGTCAAACCGCCTGGGAAGTTGCGGGCTCGGTAGCGGAACAGCAGCTCCGGCAGACGCGCGTCTTCAAACGCCGGGTGGGCGCTTGCCAGTTGCTCGGGCGTTATGCTGCGCAGGTCGTTCAGACGACGGCGGTCGCTGTTGCTGACAAAGCCGCCATACAGGTCTTCGTCCACATCGGGCCTTTCCGGCTGTGGGCGCTCAAACACCGCGGGCCAGATGGCACTCATGTCCGGCAAGGCCTGTGCGTACTCTGCGTGCTGCAACTGGGCCTGCACGTCCACACCCCAGCGCTGGGCCATGGCCGGTGACAGCACTTTCAGATTGGCCATCACCATCGGCGACTTGTTCAGGTGGATGGACTTGACGGGCAGCCGCTGCACACCCTCGGGCAGATCCTCGCTCTTGCTGAACAGGCGCAGGCGCATGTCGGCGGCGTTGAGCGACGCCAGTTCGCGCGGATCGAACGCCAGATCCCAGGCGATCAGCTCGTTCTTGTTCTGGGGGTGCATAGCCAGCGGCCACATCAGGGCCAGACAGCCGCGCGTGGCCGGGAACATGCCCGACACATGCCAAAACGGCCGCGCCGTGCGAACCGTCGTGGGCAGGCCCAGCTCATCGGCCACCCGGTCCTTTTTATGCAGGCCCAGGCAGAAGTCAAACAGCCGCGGCTGGGCCGTCTTGATCAGCCGGGCCAGCGCAATGGTGGCGCGCACGTCGCTCAACGCATCGTGCGCGGCTTCATGCACCAGGCCATTGGCGGCGGTCAGGTCGGTCAGCTTGAAACTGGCGCCGCCCTCGGCCTTGGTAGGCCATTTGATGCCCTCGGGCCGCAGGGCATAGGCGGTGCGCACCACGCCCAGCAGGTCCCACCGGCCACATTCGTTTTGCCACTCGCGGGCATAGGGGTCGATCAGGTTGCGCCAGAACAGAAAGCGCGTGATCTCGTCGTCAAAGCGTATGGTGTTGTAGCCCACGCCTATGGTGCCGGGTAGGCTGAAGGCCTGCTCAATCGTGGCAGCAAACTGGTGCTCGGGCACGCCCTGCTCCAGGCACTGCTGCGGCGTGATGCCGGTGATCAGGCACGATTGCGGGTCGGGCAAGAAGTCCGGCGCGGGCTGGCAGTACAGCATGATGGGATCACCCAGCTCGTTCAGCTCGGCATCGGTGCGGATGGCGGCAAACTGCGCCGGCCGGTCACGCCGTGGCTGTGCGCCAAAGGTTTCGTAGTCGTGCCAGAGAAAAGTGTGGCTGTCCATGCGTGGGAATGATTCGCAAAGTTGATATCCATCAGGCTGCGCCGTGGGACCACGGCACTACACTATTGCACAACCCGCTCCATGCCATGCAAGCCCCCCTACCCCCTGACGTACTGCAACGCCTGCTGAGCGCATCGCTGGCTGCGCGCGCGCATGCCCACACGCCCTACTCCCACTACGCAGTCGGTGCCGCCGTGCTGGACGAACACGGCGCCATCCACGCCGGCTGCAATGTCGAAAACGCCGCCTACCCCCAAGGCTGGTGCGCCGAGGCCACGGCCCTGGGCGCCATGCTGATGGCCGGTGGCAAACGCGCCGAGGCCGTGCTGGTCAGCGGCCCGGGCCCCGACGTCATCACCCCCTGCGGCGGCTGCCGCCAGAAGCTGCGCGAGTTTGGCGATGACGATTTACTGGTGATAGCCGCCGACCCGTCCGGCGTCAAGCAAACCTGGACACTGGGCGAACTGCTGCCCGCCAGCTTTGGGCCAGGTCATCTGACCCACAACCAAACGAAACCAACCTGATATGCCACAACACAAAGGAGCCTTGGCGACAGAGCGTTCTGCGCAGGTCAAGGAGGAGCCCGCGCAGC
>JAUSNJ010000100.1 GCA_030645355.1 Rhodoferax sp.
TGCTGAACAGCGACATCGTGATGCAGTTCGATGAGTGCACACCCTACGACACCAAAGGCCACATCACCACCGAGAGCGAGGCACGCACGTCCATGGAACTCAGCCTGCGCTGGGCCAAACGCTGCCGGGCCGAGTTCACGAAGCTGGAGAACCCGAACGCGCTGTTCGGTATCGTGCAGGGTGGCATGTTCGAAAACCTGCGCCAGGAGTCGCTGGATCAGCTGGTGGAAATGGATTTTCCGGGCTATGCCGTCGGCGGCGTCAGCGTGGGCGAGCCCAAAGACGAAATGCAACGCATCATGGCGCACACGCCGCACCGCCTGCCGGCCCACAAGCCGCGCTACCTGATGGGCGTGGGCACGCCGGAGGATCTGGTGCAGGGCGTGGCTGACGGGGTGGACATGTTCGACTGCGTGATGCCCACCCGCAACGCACGCAACGGCACGCTGTTCACTCGCCATGGCGACCTGAAAATTCGCAACGCCCGCCACAAGACCGACCCGCAGCCGCTGGACACCAGCTGCACATGCTATGCCTGCGCCGGCACCTCAGGCGCCTCCTGGGATCAGGGCGGGCGCGAAGGCTTCTCGCGTGCCTACCTGCACCACCTGGACCGCTGTGGCGAGATGTTGGGCCCGATGCTGGCCACCGTGCACAACCTGCACTACTACCTGAACCTGATGGCCGAGGTGCGCGAAGCGCTGGACGCGGGTGCGTTTGGCGCCTTCAGGGCACAGTTCAAGGCGGAGAGAGCCAGAGGCATTTGAGGCTGTAGCCCTCGTAAAATATGGACTTATAGCTATCTTTTATATAGCAATCATTGGGTCACCGTCCAGGCCGCATCCGGGCGCCAGCTGGCCACCCATGCGGGCAGATCGGCGGCCGGCATGGGCCGGGCGATGCCATAGCCCTGGGCCATCACGCAGCCCAGCGCCAACAGTTGCAACCCGTGGGCCGTGGTCTCAACCCCTTCGGCGATCACCTCCCGGCGGAATGCCGCGGCCAGGCCGATGACACCGGTCACGATGGCCAGATCATCGGCGTCTTCCAGCATGTCCCGAACAAAGCTCTGGTCGATCTTGATGACCTCGGCGGGCAAATGGCGCAGGTGCGTCAGTGACGAGTAGCCGGTGCCGAAATCGTCGAGCGCGAACCGCACGCCCAGGGCCTGGCAGGCCTGGATGGCCTGGAACACCTGCGCCATGTCCTCCAGTGCGCTGGTCTCCAGAATCTCCAGCTCCAGCAACTGCGGCGCCACACCGGGGTAGCGCGCCAGCAACTGCGTCAGTCGCTGTGCAAAGTCGTCCTGCTGCAGCTGGCGCGCCCCGATGTTCACGCTCACTGCCACCTCCAGGCCTTGCGCTTTCCATTGCAGCATTTGCTGCAGTGCCGCCGCAATGACCCATTCGCCCACGGCCATGCTGAGGGGATCGTTTTCAATGATGGGCAAGAAGGCCACCGGCGCCAGCAGCCCGCGCTCGGGGTGTTGCCAGCGGATCAGGGCCTCGGCGCCGATCACCGCACCCGTGCGCATGTTGACCTTGGGCTGGTAATACAGCACAAACTCCTGCCGAGCCAGCGCCCCGCGAATGTGCTCCAGGCTCTCGTGCTGGGTCTTGACCGCCGTATCCTGCGCCACGTCAAACAGGTGGTAGCGGTTCTTGCCCGCCTGCTTGGCCACATACATGGCCTGGTCGGCATGGCGCAACAGCAGGTCCACCTCGGAGCCATCCAGTGGATAGACGGTCAGACCAATGCTGGCCGACACCTGCAGGCTGATACCCCCCAAAACAACCGGTGCCGCGGCCGCGCGCAGCAGGCGCTCCAGTACCGGTTCGGTATCGTGCATGTTCTCGAGATCCTCCAGCACGGCGACAAACTCATCTCCCCCGATGCGGGCCAGGGTATCGCCGTCGCGCAATGCGCCTTTCATGCGCTGCGCCAGTGCGACCAGCAGCTCGTCCCCCAGGCCATGCCCATGGGTATCGTTGACCGTCTTGAAGCCATCCAGGTCCAGGTACACCACGCCGACCGAGAAGCCCCGGCGCTGGCTCTGCGTCAACGCCTGCTGCAGGCGGTCAGCCAGCAGTACACGGTTGGGAAGGCAGGTGAGCGCGTCAAAATGGGCGATGTGCTCCAGCTGGCGCTGGTGCTCCTTCATGGGGGTGATGTCGGTGAACAGCGCCACATAGTTTTGTGGTGTGCCTTGCGCATCGCGCACCATACTGATGGTCAGCATCTCGGCAAACACTTCGCCATTCTTGCGCTGGTTCCAGACCTCGCCACTCCAGTAGCCATTTTCTTCCAGAGCCTTGGCCCGGGCTGCGTAGAACTCGCTGCCGTGCCGCCCCGAACGCAGCAGCGAACGGGGGTTGCGGCCCAACGCCTCGTCACGGCTGTAGCCCGTGATGGTTGAAAACATGTCATTGACCTCGACGATCAGGCCACCCGCGTCGGTGATCATGATGCCCTCGCGGGCGTGGTCGAACACACTAGCCGACAACTGCAACCGCGCTTCTGCCGCGGATTTTTCAATGGCCAGAGCGGCGAGTCGGGCTTCGTCCTCAATCAACATCAGATCTTCAGGCTCTGGCTTGGTCGGCAGACGGTGGTAAATGGCAAACGTGCCCAGAACCTTGCCCTGTGCCGAAAGAATAGGTTGCGACCAACAAGCGCCCAGGTCCGCCTGGCGCGCCAAGTCCAGAAACGGAACCCACCAAGGACTGGTCGCCAGGTCTTCAACGATGACGCGCTGGCCGGTGAACGCCGCCGTACCGCACGAGCCCACACCCGGCCCGATCGCCGACCCATCCAGCGCCTCGGTGTAGAACGCCGGCAGGCTGGCCGCCGCGCCGTGGTGCAGGTGCTTGCCTTCTGCATCGAGCAACAACACACTGCACAACATCGCGGGGTTGATCGCTTCCACGTCCCGGACCATGGTGTCCAGCACCACGGACAGCGGCGCCTTTTCCGCCAGCAATTGCAGAATGCGGTTGTGGTGCAACTGGCGTTCATCGGCACGCTTGCGGTCTGTGATATCGGCCAGCACACCGACCAGGCCCAAGTTCTGGTTGTTGGCGCCGACAAACCGCCGTCCGGACAAGTGCCCCCAAAACTTGCTCTGATCGGAACGCCAATACCGGCGCTCCACGTCGGTTGCCTGGACCTTGCCGGTCAACAATTTGTGCATCAACGCGCGCCCGATCTCGCGCTCGACCGGGTCGATCAGCTCGACATATTCCTTGCCTACCAGCTCGGCCAACGTCCAGCGGAACATTTCCGCCATACGCCGGTTCGCATGGATGATGCGCCCCTGCATGTTGACCAGGAAGATGGCCACGCTGGAGGTATCCAGAATTTGTTGCAGCAACAGTTCACGCTCAGTCAGTTCGGCCAGCGCTGTCACGGACTTGTGCACGACTGGCGCGTCCCCATCAGGTGCTGGCTGCAGCATCGTCAAGCCAACCCTTCTGCCGGCGAGGCAATGAACACCGTGAGTACACCGGTATAGCCATACAGCCGGTGGTGGGCGATCTCACCGGCAGCAAAAAAACCGACCAGTGGCACATCACCCAGTGCGCGGCGCACCAGTTGCAGTTCGGCGCTGGGCCCCCCAAAGTGCAGGCCACCGCGCCCGGTGCAGCTGACGTACACGGCACCGGCAATGCGCCGGGCCACATGCGGCGCGGACTCCAGAGCCGAGGCCTGCAGCGCGTGCGCGGTGGCCAGCGCCTGTTCTTGCGGCTCCAGTTCTTCTCGGATTTCGGCGCAGATGCGGGTCAGGTCGGCGCGGGCGGCCTGCACGTTGCGCCGGCAAAACACCAGCTGCGCACCGGCTTCCACGCGCTCGGATACGGCAATGCCGCGCCGCCCGGGGTCCAGCCCGATGATGTGGCGCACCAGAACGTCTTCACCAAAATTGCCGGTCTGGCGCACCGCCTGCCGCGGCGCCCCATGCGTGTCGTAGGTGGCCTGCACATCCTGCGCTGGCACCAGCCCCACCAGAGTGGCACGGACCACGTCCAGGGCTTCCTGGGGTTCATCCAGTGAAATGGCGAGGTCGCGCAGCATCACATCGAGCGCGGGTTCGCCGTTGAGGCCCAGCACCAGGTTATGGTCGGCCTCGGTGACCTTGCGCACGCCCGAGACCGGCATACAACCCTGCGTGACGCGCGACACCAGGGCCACGCCGGGGCCGAAAGCCACGCCGCTCAGGCCGCCGCTGAACACGCCGCTGGCCGCACCATGCCCACCGATATTGCCGTTGCCGCCCACGGCGAACTGGACCGACTGCCAGCGGCTGCTGGCCAGCCCGCCAAACAGGTAGTTGGCATCGGTGCGCGCGGCCATCTCTTCAATCAACTCGCCGACATCGGCGGTTTCCGGATCGGCATGAACCAGCGCAGTGTGGGCCTCAAAGCCCATGCCCAGTGGCGCCACCCCGGAAAAAACCCGGTACTGGTCGCTGGGCAACTCCAGCAGCATGACCGCCATGGCGGGCTCGTCCCAGTACTCCACGTTGTTGGACACGATGCCCATGCCCACCGTGCCCGACCAGTCGGTGACCCACGGCAACTCGGCACCCAGGTGGTCCAGGATGTCCTGGGCCACGCCAGCATAGTGGTCGGTGATGTAGAGCAGCGCCAGGGTCGGCGCGCTGGCATAGCCATGCAGCGCCATTTGCGCCCGCAACTGCGCCAGCACCAGGGCGGCAGCCATGGGCCACTGCGGGTGGGTGGCGTGGGCGTAGGGAAATAGTTTCATATCCGCACCCAGGGCGGCAAAGCCCAGGTCCGTGTTAGCGGCTGCGCGGCGCGGTCTTGCGCGCTGCGGGTTTGGTGGCGCGCTTGACCGCGCCGCTGGCGGCCTTCTTGCCCGCCGCCTTGGCCGATTTCAGGGCCTCCTTGGCCATGCCGGTGGCCATGTTCTTGGTCACGTCCACCGCCGTCTTGGCGGTAGCTTCCTTGAAGGCACCCGCTGCAATCTGCTGGAACTGCTGGGTCAGCGAGCCCCATAGCTGCAGGGGATCGACCAGGGAACCCACACCCGCCGCCGCCTTGCTGACCTTGGCTGCCGCACCGGAATGGCCGGTAGCGACATCGGTAATGGTCTTGGCGGTCGATGCCGCTCGCTCCGACACCCGCTGCACGCCAGTGTGCACCGATTCCGCGGCCTTGAGCTTGAGCGCATTGGCCACATCACCGATGTTGAAATTCATGCCCTTGAGCGTGGCCAGTGTCATCTTCTGCACCTCCAGCGCCTGGATGGTGGCGCCCAGGGCGCGGGAGTTTTGCTCCAGCCAGAAATGCACGGCCTTGAGCTCTTCGATGCGCTTCTCCAGCTCTTCCACATTCAGCGTGGGGGCCACCCAGTTGCCCAAGTTGGGCATTTGGGGAATGTTGCTGCTGGCGCCCTTGGCCAGGCCCTGCAAGAAGTCAAAGCCGGGCACGAACTTGCCAAAACCGGTGGTGTCTGTGTCACTCATATGCACTCCATGGGAGGTTGTCAACTCTGAACAGTTAACAGCTTACTCCAATGCAATGCAAAAGTGTTGATCTGGCGCGTCAGACAGGACGTCCAATGCCGCCTGGAGCCAGTCCCGTACAACCCTGAAAATGACGGACAGGCTGTCCATGCCCAACCGCCCATTGGCGGTCAGCATGCCACGCAAACTCTTGGCAGACGTGTGGGTCAACGCCGCCAGCGCCTCAAATCCGATCGTCCCGCTCACCACATCCCGCAAGATCAGGCGGGAGGCTTCGGGCTCGCCACCCAAAAGCAGGCCCACCGCCTGTTCCAGCATGATCTGGAAAAAGTGGGGGCCGCGTTCGGTGGCCGTACAGCCTGTCCATTGGGAACGTACGCCGCCGGGGTACACCATTTGACTGGTATCCATCGCCAACTCCTTGTCTGATCAGAACTTGAAGTTCAAACCCATCACCACCGAGCGACCCATGCCCGGCACAGCGGTGCCCCACTGCGGATAGTTGGGCAGCGCCGGGTTGGACATGGTGGTGCCCTGCCCGGTGTAGGCGCCACCGGTTGGCAGGTAGTAGAACTTGTCAAACAGGTTCTCCACGCCCAGGTCCAGGCGCACCTGCTTCCAGGTGTAGCTGGTGCGCAGGTTGACCAGGCTGTAGCCCGGGGTCCTGATCTCATTGCGCACGCCGGACACCGTGTCCTTGGCCTGCACCATCAGCAGCTCCAGGCTGTTGTCCCAGCCGCCGGTCTTGTGGGTCAGCGCCAGCTTGGCGTTGAGCGGCATGATGTTGTACAAGCCATCCCCCGTGTCCCGGTTACTGCCGTGGGTGTAATTCAGCAGGCCCTTGAGTCCAAAATCCCCCACGGAACTCGTGGCCAATGGCATGTGGCCCGACAGGTCCAGTCCATAAATGCGCGCCGACTGGTTGACGAATTTGAGAACGCTGAACTTGTCTTTCACCGCCGCGGTGGAGGCCAGATTGGTGGTGGCATTCCACTGCACGGCGTCGATGTAGTCAGCCACCTGGGTGGTGTACGGCGTGGCCTTGAAGCCCCAGCTGCCATCGGCGGCATGCCAGTCGAAGGTGGCGGACAGCTTGTTGGCCTGCTCGGGCTTGAGGGCGAGGTCACCAAAGTAGCCGTTGCCGTCCCCCACAAAGTTGTTCATCAGCGCCGCCATCTGCCAGGTGGACCAGGTGAAGCGCTCGTACACATTGGGTGAACGGGTCTTGTGGGCAAATCCGAATTCGATGGCGTAGTTGTCGCTGGCGGTGTAGCTGGCTGCCGCAGTCAGGTCCAGGTTGTTGTCGGTCGTCTTGTGGCTGCGGGCGTTGAAGGCGTTGGCGTCACGCGCCTGGTTGCCTCCACCGGCCGGGTTGTAGCCGATGGCTGCGCCCGCATCCATCGTGACCTGCTCGTAGCGCGCACCCAGCAGGGTCATCCACTGGGCACTCTTGCGGCCTTCCCACTCGGCAAACACCGCACTGCGGTCACGCTGGCCGTCCCGGATGTTCCAGAACGTGCTGGGTGACATGCCCCCGCCCGACGGCGTCCACCAGTCGTTGATGCGGTACTGCTGCATGTCGCCCCCCACGCGCAGCACATCCTGCTGGCCCAGGGTCACATCGCCCTTGACGCTGATGCCGGTGGTCTTGCCTTCAGTCAGCATGGGCATGCCCGCCGCGCAGGTGGAGCTGATGGGAGCGCAGGGCGTGCCAAACAACGCCGTGGGGCCACCCGACCCGAGCGGTGGCAGAGCATTGCCATACCAGTAGCGCTTGTCGGCGCCAAAGTCCATGAAGTGGTCCACCTTTTCCTGGTAGGCACGGGCGTCCAGCGTGCCCCAGTCAAACTGGCCGGCGTAGCGCAGATTCACGCTGCGCTGGGTGTTGTCCAGCATGTCCATGCGCTGGTTGGGGTAGAGCTGGAACGGCATGTCCTGAAAGCCCAGCTTGGCCTGGAACAGGTGGTTGTCGCTCTTGAAGGCCAGTCCAATCGTCTGGTTGCGCGTGTCGTACGCGGTGGAGCCTACTTCGTTGCGCGGCAGGTTGTGGCCAGCGCGGCCGGTGAAGTCGTAGGTCTTGAAGTCGGCACCGGCGGTGTAGTTGTCGGCCTTGCTGGTGGATCCGTTGTAGCTGATGTTGAAGGCGTCCGTGGCGTGCATGACGGATACGTTGGCGCCACGCGCCTCGTTGTTGCCCCGGTAGAAAGCACCCAGCTCGCCTTTGGTGACGCTCTGGCCAGGTGCAGGGAACTCGGGCGCGCGCGATTCCGCAAGGATGGTGCCGCCAATGCTGTCACCACCGGCGCTGACCGGCGTGATACCCGCGAAGACCTTGAGTACGCCTACGTTGGTCGGGTCCAGGTAGGACAGGGCCGGGTTCATGTGGTTGGGGCAGGACGCAATCAGGTCCATGCCGTCCACTTTGATGCGCAGGCGGTCGTCCGCCAGGCCGTGGATGGCGGGCAGGCTGGAGACGCCACCGGCGCCATACAGACTGACGCCGGGAATATCCGACAGCAGGCTGGCCGTATCACTGGTGCCAGACAGGCGCGGCGCCAGGCTGGCTTTGTCCAGCTTGGTGGCGCCGGGTGCGGTGTTGTCCAGTTTGGAGTCACTCACGGTCACCCCTGGCAGGGTGACGGTTTTGACATCGGCGGCCACGGCGCTGGTGCACAGCAGACACAGGGCGGGGATGGCCAGGGAAATGGCCAGCGGGAGTGTTTTGACTTTGAAATATGACATGCTCGGAACCTCTTCTTCACTATAAAAAGCGCCTTCAGCCCTCGTGAAATGGGCCTGATGCGCTATGAATTCAATAGCTCAAAAAAAGTCCGGCGGCCCCCGTGGCGGCGGCGCAAAGGCGTGGGTTGCTGCGTAGAAAAAAGCCTGCCTGACCGGTGGCGCCCACGGCCCGCACTGAACCAGGAAAGAGGTAGGCAGCGGGTCGTGGGGTGCTGTGCCACGGTCAGTGGTTTGCAGGCAAAACTGGCAATGCGCGGGTGGCGCGACGGATGCGGGTGACGGGGTGGAATCGTCGGTCCCTGCGGCAGTATCCACAGTGATCCAACGCGACCCCTGGCTGGTACAAATCTCCACCCCCTGCGGCACCTGCCTGGTGGCAGGCATCAGCGCGTGGGTGAACGTCGGCGCAAGAGTCCCCAGCAGCACGACGAGCACAGCCAGCCACACCGCCCAGGGGCGGCGTAGCGGTGTGCGGTGCAGTGTGCGGGTCATGGACCGTGCGCTCGCGCCTACAGCGCGCTCTTACATCTTGTGCTTGCTGTGGTCCATGGCGGGCATGTCAGCCGGCTTGGCGCCAGGCGCGGCCATTGCCACGGGCACGGTGAGTTCTGTCCTGGTTTCCACGCCCTTGGCGTCCTTGAACACCAGGGTCACCGCAATCGTGGTGTCCTTCTGCAGCGGCGCTTTCAGGTCCATCAGCATGACGTGGTAGCCGCCGGGCTTGAGCTCCACCGCCTTGCCCGCTGGCAGGTCCAGGCCGCCCGCGACGGCGCGCATCTTCATGACGTCGCCGTCCATCTTCATCTCGTGGACTTCGCTGACGCCGGCCACCGGGCTGGACACGCTCACCAGCTTGGCGCCATCTTTGGCGGTGAGCTTCATGAAGGCGCCGGTGGCTTTTTGGCCCGGTACGGTGGCACGGGCCCAGGCACCCTGGACGTCCACGGTTTGGGCGAACAGGGCACTGCTGGACAGGGCGAGGATGGCGGAAAGTGTCTTGAGTTTCATGGTTCTTCCTTGGTTAGTGATGCATTTGCGGGACAGATCTTCAGCTCTGACCTCAACTGATTAGAGAAGTAATTTAGCCCAGCCAGGCTTTGAGTTGGGCCGCAGTGGGCTGGCCGGTCACACGCTGCAGCTTGCCATTGCGAGCGACCAGCACCACATAGGGCGTGATATTGCGCCATTGGGGGTCCACCGCCTGTCGGATGGCGGGCTCAAACCCGTCAAAGGCGTAGATTTTGGTGACCCCCGCGTAGTGGTGGGCGTGGGCCAAGGCGCGCTCGCCCTGCACGTCCATCAGGATCGCCGCCAGGGGCACGGCTTTGCCGGATGCGACCACGGACTTTTGCAAAGCGTCAAACGCCTCCGGGCAGGTGGCGCAAAAGCTGTTGGTGAAGACATAGGCTGCAGGGCGCGGTCCGCTACGCAACAGTTGGGTCCACG
The DNA here is from genome assembly GCA_030645355.1 of Rhodoferax sp. Lineage (GTDB taxonomy): Bacteria > Pseudomonadota > Gammaproteobacteria > Burkholderiales > Burkholderiaceae_C > Allorhodoferax. The sequence goes on from JAUSNJ010000100.1 coordinate 9,674, forward strand.
TGCCTGCATCGAAGTCCGCTACGGTAGTGATAGCACCATGCGCATGCTGTGCGAGGGCTAGCGCCCCGTTTGGCATATAGAGTCCGGGGAACATCAAGGCCAACGCGAGCAGCGCACGCCTAGACAGCGCGCGTGGGCCTGTTTCACCGCCGGGCCGCCCCAAGGTGAAACGCTCCCCCTCGGGGGGCAGCGACCCGCGCAGCGGTGGAGCGTGGGGGCCAATATCTCTAAAAGACCAGTTCATACACCTGTACCTCCTTGGGGTTGCGCCACACCACGGCCATGCGCGCACCAATCTGCACGGGGCGGGCGAAGTCATTGTCTCCCTGTACCTGCGCCAGCCTGCGCTCGGCAAAGGTCTTGCCGCCGTCGGTGGACAGCCAGGCCTTGAGCGTGCTGACCAGCCCATCGCTGCTGCGCCACACCACGGCCACGCGCTGGCCGTGCGCCATGACGCTGGCGTGCTCGGCCCGGTCGTCGGGCAGTCGGCGCACGGATTGCGCATCGGGGCTGCCATCGGCCTTCAGACGGGCGTAGCGCACGCCGGACGCGTTGGCGCCGTCCAACTGGCGCACGCCAAACCACACCGTGTGAAAGCCTCCATCGGCCGCCGTGGCGAGGCCCGGGCCGTGGTGCGGGCAGCCGTTGACATGCCATTCGTCGAACGTGGCGCGCACGGTCGTGACCGGGGCGGCGGCCGAATCCAGGGCCGCGAACGCGTGGTCCCGCACATCGGGTTCATACACGTGGCGCCACATGGCGTTCAACACGCCGTCACTACCCTGCGCCAGCGCAATGCGGCAGCACTCGCACGAGTGGTCGGCCACCTTGGTGTCGGGGCCAAAGCTGGCGCCACCATCAACCGAGCTGGCGCGGTAAATGGCTGCGCCCCGGTAGCTGGATTTGCTGCCCACCTTGGGGGCGGCCTCCAGATCGCGCTTGTCGATCCAGATGGCGTGCAGCACGCCCTTGGCGTCAAAGGCTATGGACTCGAAGCGGTGGGTGATTTCCTGCTGGTCGGCATGCACGGTGGCGGGCGGTGCAAACGTCTTGCCCCCATCGGTGGAGCGCAGCAAGCGCACAAAGCCGGTGTTGGGTTTGGCCAGTGGCCGGGTGTAGGCAATCAGCACGGTGTTGTTGGGGCCGAACAGCAGCTTGGGGTGGTTCTCGCCATCGGCGGACACGGGGTCGCCACCAATGTCGATGACGCGTGGCGGGCTCCACTGCAAGGGAGTGCCCACTGGCGCGCTTTGGATGGTCAACTGGTTGTCCGCATTGAGCCCGACCCACCACAGCGAGCCGTCGGGCGCAAACGCAGTACCAATACCCAACTGCGGCCGCGGCTTGCGGGCCGTTTGCGCAAGGGCGGCACCGCCAGCCCACACCAGTAACAGCGCGACCAGTCCCAGGAGCCAGGCTTTCGAATAATGTCTCATCGCTGCTCCCTAGAGACTAAAACGCAGTTCGGTCTGCACACTGCGCTGGGGCATGGTGTGGGCCTGCCACGAAGGCCGATTGGCCACGTTGTTGATGCCAAAGCCCCACTCCCACTGCCGGGCAAACTTCCAGCTGGCTTTCAGGTCGAGCTGGTTGACGCTGGAGGTGCCGCCATAGGTGTCGGGGTTGGTGTCGACGTTCATCTCGGTGTTGTAGCTGCTGCTGGCCCAGCGATAGGCCGCACCCAACAGCCACTGCGCGTTGGGCCGGTAGCTGGCCTGCACGGTGTAGCGTTGCGGCGGGATACGCAGCCACTTCTTGCCCACTTGCGCGGGGTTGGCGGCGTTGGCTTTCACCTGCGCATCGGTCCAGGTGAAGCTGCCGCCCAGGTCCAGACCCTTCAAGCCCACGTCGCGCGTGGCCCACACCAGTTCAATGCCCTGTGTCAGCACCTTGTCCACATTGCTGACGCGCGTCACCGACGGAGTGACCGTGGCGTCGGTCTGGCGCAGGATGGTGTCCGTCACATCGTCGCGGAAGAAACTGGCCCGCAGCCAGTGGCTGCCCCACTCACGCTCGGCCGACAGCTCCACGGAGTCCGACACCTCGGGGCGCAGATTCGGATCGCTGGTGGTGATGCTGGCGCCGGTCTTGGTGCCGTTGAACAGCTCGTCCACATTGGGGAAACGCACGCCACGGCCCAGACTGGTCTTGAGCACCACGTCATCGCTGGCCGACCAGGCCAGTGACAGCTTGGGGCTGGTGGCAGTGATGCTGCGGCCGGGGAAGGCATTGGTGGCCACCGGTGGGCCAGCAAAGTACTGCGAGCCGTCGGCGGACTCAAAGTTCTCGAAGCGCAGGCCCGAGGTCAACACCAATTCGGGGTTGATCTTCCAGGCGTCTTGCGCATACAGCGCGGTGATGGTGGTCTTGCCGTAGTAGTTCTGGTTCAGCGTGGTCTCATTGTTGCGCCAGTCGCTGGAATTGTTGACGACGTTTTGCAGCTTGTACTGGTTACGGTGCAGGCCCAGCACCAGCGCATGCTGGCCATTGCCAAAATCGCCAACGGTTGGGGTGTAGGTGGACTGCACTTCCAGGGTGTTCCAGCCGGTGCCATCGCGCCGGGTCACCGTGCCCGCACCACCCAGGTCGGCCAGCGGCTGGGCTAGCGTGGCCTGTCTGGCGGCATCGTTGATGATCTGGTAGTCGGTCACCACCACCGAGGCATTCCAGCCCTTGGCGTGTTTGGTCTTCCACGTGGCGCCCAACTGGCGGTGCGATTCGTCCCGCAGGCTGGGGGCGAAGGCGTCGGCAGCCACGGTGAACTGGTTGACACCGTCCTTGACCAGCCCGCTCCACACCGGGTTACCGGCTGCATCGCGCAACCAGGTCTGGGCACGCACCGTGCTGTCGTCGTGCCACCAGGAGACACGGGCTTCGATCTCCTGCGTGGCCGAGATGTCGTAGCCCAGACGCAGGTTGACGGTGTCCTGCTTGCTATGGTCAATGCTGTTGGCGCCAAACAGGGCGCGTTCGCGGTACTGCGGGTCGCGGTCATACAGGATGCCGGTGACCAGCTTGGCCGCCGCCGTGGACGCAGCGAATGCGCCGGCAGTGGACCCGCGCACCGCATTGGCGTAGCCCATGGTGTGGCCTTCGCTGTCCTGATGCTGCAGGCTCACCGCGTACCACAAACCGGAATCCAGCCGCGAGGCGATGCGCCCGGACAGCTGTTTGCTGGTGTAGTTCTCGCTGGTGGCGTATTCGCTGAAGCCCTGCTGGTTGAGCTTGATGCTGGCCGAAGCCTCCAGGCCCCTGGGCTTGCGCTCGGACACGATCAGCGTCGTGCCAATCGCGTTGCCCGGGTAGATGGCCGAGAACGGGCCATACAGGGCGTCGATGCGATCAATGGCTTCCACATTGACCATGTTCCAGCGCGGCGCATCAAAGCGGCCCAGGAAGTTGGAGATCAGGTAGCCATCCAGGTAGACCAGCGCCCGGCCCGGTTGCAGCGTGCCGTAGCTACGGCCCGCCACGTTGGCATTGCGGTCGCCGAAGTAGCGTTTGCGAATGGTAGTGCTGGGCAGGTTGACGGCGATGTCTTCCGGGTTGTAGATGGTTTGCTCACGCAACTGTTCGGCCGTTTTGCTGGCCGTGCTGCTGGGCAGGTTGGGGTCCAGCGGGGCGCGTGCGCTGGCCACCAGAACGGTTTTGAGCTGGGCCTCTGTGGCGATGCCCTGAGCCCATACGGCAAGAGGAAATGCGGCGGCCACGGCCAGCGCGATGCGGTGCAATTGCATGAAAGAGACTTCCGAGTATCAAGAAAACCAGCCGGCAGCCCTCGTAGAAAGGGCGTCAGGCGCTACTGATTTGATAGCTCAGAGAATGGGAGGCCCGCGCGCCGGCAACGGCGCCGCGGTGCGCGCAGCAATGTGTGCGCTAGGGATGCTCTGCAGGGCGTAAGCCAGCGGTTGTGCTGGTTCAACAACCGCGCGGGCCACAGTGGGCGGCGCCCCCATGGGTGCGCACAACGGGCAGTCCATGCTGCTGCTGGCCAACTCCGTGGTGCCGCCATCATCGGACTGGACCAGCACCTTCATTGCACCCGAACCCGTGCAAACCAGCAAGATGTCCTGCGGCTTGACAATGGGCGAGGCGACGGCAACGCCCAGCGACAACACGAACCACGCCAGCACGAGGCGGCTGATGAACGTGAAGTGGCGCAGGGTTTGCATGCGCCGATTATCATCCACCGCTCGGATCAAGCCTTAACCTGGGTCAAGTCTTTGCCATGATGCACTACACATTTTTGTCCGCCACCATCCTGCTGGTGCTGATCACCGACCCGATTGGCAACATCCCGATCTTTGCCAACGCGCTCAAGCACGTGGCGCCCGAGCGCCGGGCGCGCGTCATCCTGCGCGAGATCCTGATTGCCTTTGCGCTGCTCTTGACCTTCATGTTCGTTGGTGAGGGCTTTTTGCGCGTCATGAACCTGAGCGAGCTGTCCCTACAGATCGGCGGCGGCGTCATCCTGTTCCTGATTGCGCTGCGCATGGTGTTTCCGCCACCCGCCGGTGCCGCAGACGAAGAACAAATGGTCGAGCCGCTGATCGTTCCGCTGGCGGTGCCGGCCATTGCCGGGCCGTCCGCGCTGGCCACGGTGCTGCTACTGGTCTCGCAACAACCCGAGCGCCGCATGGAGTGGATCGCCGCGCTGTGCGTGACCATGCTGGTGAGCGCCATCGTGCTGGTGTCGGCCGAACGCATCCAGCGCATCATCGGCACGCGCCTGGTGGTCGCCGTGGAGCGCCTGATGGGCCTGGTGCTGGTCTCGGTGGCCATCGAGATGCTGCTGCGAGGCGTCAAGACCTTTGCGCAGCAACTGATGCACGGTTAGCGGTCCGCGTCGGACTCTGCTCCGTCGATGATTTGCGTCACCCACAACTTGGCAAACTCCAGATCCGTAAAAGCGCGCCCGGGTATGCCGGCACTCGCATAGGCCGCCAGGTAGTGGGGTTGCATCAACGCCCCGCCCTCTACCTCCGGCCCGACAACCAGCGCAAAAGCGACCGGGCGAATGCCCTTGCTCCCCCGCCGTTGCACAATGCGCCCTATTTCGGCAATGGCCTCGGGTGAGGCCAGCGCACTTCCCCTGAGTACCAGCACGGTGCCCCACCGACCCCGCGCATTCAGTACGGCATCGAGCTGCTCCTGCGCCACGTCACCGGCGACGATCAACTCCAGATTGAAAGGACCCTTGGCCTCCAGAATGTTCAGACGGCCAGCGATCTGAACGTCCATCGCGCCGTGCGGCGCAAAGGGGCCGGACGTAAAGTCCTTGGCACTCAGACGTTTGGATTTGGGCATGCCGGCATACTAAACCAAACGCCCCGGCAGTGGGCTCAATGCCCCCCTTCACCGCGATGCAGATGTAGCCATTCGGCCAGCCCCCCGTTCTGCCATTTCCTTGACCCACGTCATCGGCCAAGCGGCGCTGGGGGGCTAGAATTTTTGCAACTGGCAAGCATGTGCCGGCATATCGTTGGATTCCCTCATGCGAAAGACGCTCTCAAGCTTTACCTCCGGTTTTTCCGATCTACTGCACGGTCATAGTTCACAGCACGCACTGGACGGCCGCCAGGAAGAGATTCGCACGGCCATGCTGGCATCGCTGGCCGACATTGAAAGCTCGCAGCCCGATGCATTTTCCAGGACGCTGGTGACCATCACCAGGGCAGCCGATGTGCAGTCACTGTGGGAGGCGCGCAGCGAACTGCTGCGCCTGATTTCCGACCGCGACGGCGAGCTGGTCGCCCGCAAGACGCTGGACGGCATCACCGAGATGTTTCGCGGGCTGGTTCCGCACAACCTGTTGCCCACCCGTCGGCGCGTGGCACGGTGACGCAGCCGGACACCACCCGATGACAGCGGCACTCGCGGTTCACAAGGCACCGTTTGCGGTGGAGTGGCGGGAGGGTTTTCGCATCGGCATCGACCAGCTGGACCGTGAGCACCGCCACCTGTTCACGCTGGTGCTGGCACTCGACCTGGGCACGGTCGAGCAGACCGTGGAGCAATTGCTGGACTATGTGGTGACCCACTTCTCCAACGAGCAGGAAGCAATGGAGTCCAGTGGCTACCCGGCCCTCGAGCAACATCTGCGCTTGCACGAACAGTTTGCGTCGCGCATCGCCGACTTCCTGATGCCGGCGAACGGATGGACCGAGGAGCGGGTGCAGGATCTGCGCCGCTTTTTGAACAAGTGGCTGATCAGCCACATCATGACCCACGACATGCGCTTCGGCAAATGGTTTGCCGCGCACAACCTGCCTGCGTCCGACGCTGACGCCAGCGCCGGGCGTGCCGGGCTGATCGGACGTCTGTTCGGCTAGGTGGCTAGGTGGCTAGGTGTAGGTATCGCCCATCAGGGTATTGAACCACGTCCCCATCTGCTGGAAGTTGCCCGAGGAAATAGTGGCAGCCTCGGTGGGGGCCGCTCCAGCAGTCACCCCGCCGTTGGCCGCAACCTTCATGGTCTGGGTGACGGGGTCGTACTGGTAAACGGCAGTCAACCATGACGCGGTCGTCGCAGTGATCGGCGAGTAGCACGCGGAGTTGGCAACCGGTGCGCTGTCCGGGCTCTGGCCTGACAGGAGACGAACAATGGCGTCTGCGCAGATCTTGGCCTCTTGGTTGCCCACATGCCCGGCCTTCGGCAGACCGCACTGGGCGGCATCGCCAATCACATGCACGCCGGCCACCGCAGTGGACTCGTATGACAACGGGCTCACCTTGGCCCAGCGTCCGTCGGCGCTGTTGTTCAGACCGGCGGCGGACATCCAGCCACCTGCCCCACTGCCGGATGCGCGATGCGGTGGAATGGGGTTGACGACACGCGCCTGAACGGTCTGAGACAGACCGGCCTTGTCGGTGTACGTCACCACCTTGGTAACCGGATCAATGGAGATTGCGGTGACGCCAGACTGGTAATTCACAACACCCGCGTGGATGACGCCAAAAGCCCTGCCGAAGTTGACCGCCTCGGCCTGGATCTTGGGGTTTTCATCCAGAATCAGCACTCGGCAGTTGGGACCCTTGCGGGTCTTCAGGTAGTCGGCCACGACACACGCCCGCTCATAGGGGCCGGGAGGGCAGCGGTAGGGTGCGGCGGGAATGGTCATGACATAGGTGTCCCCATTCACAGCGGCGGCAAGTTGCTGCTGCAGCAAGCTGGTCTGCGGACCTGCCCGCCAGGCGTGCGGGGTGCGGGTGTCGTAGTCCTGCGCCGTCAAACCGTAGGCATTGTCAAAGTCCACACCGGGCGCCACCACCAGCCGGTCATATGGCAGCACACTGCCGTCCGACAGCACCACTTGCCGGTTCGCGCTGTCGATAGACTGGAGCCGGGCTTTCTTGCGGACCACGCCATACGCCGTTGCGAGCTGGTCCCAGGTGTAGCGCAATGAGGACAGGGAACGCACACCGGTGAGGACGAAATTGCTCATGATGTTGGACACATAGGCATCATCCGGCTCGACCAGGGTGACGTTCACCCCCGAACCACCCCACAGCCGCAGGTACTTGGCGACGCTCGCGCCCGCCATGCCGCCACCCACCACCACCACGTTGGCGCGGATTCCGGTGGTGGCCAGCGCAATGCGCTGCCCACTGGAACCAGAGCGTGATGTGGAAGCTCCGCCGCTGTCCCCGTCGTCGGTGCGGCCAACCAGCGGGTAGAGTGCCCCCATCACAGCCGTTACAGAAAACACCAGGGCGCTTCGCCGATTCAAATTGTCCAGTTTTCGGATGGTCATTGCTGTGACTCCTGTTTATTGCTTGAGGTAACTGACGATGCTCTGCAACTGGGCGGTCGTGTAGCCCTGCGCATGGGCAGCCATGATGTCGGAATCAGCGGGCTTGCGCAGGTATTCAACGACCTCGGCAACATCCGATCCGCGGATGGAGTCAAAGCCGCCGCGCCCCAGCGTTCCGTGGCACTGAAAGCAGTTGGAAGCCAGCAGTCTTCCGGCTGTGTTGGCGGGCTGTTGAATCACACTGCCGGAACTCCGCTCGGTGGTTTGCACCTTGTCGGGTTCGCCACCAGATCCCCCTCCACATGCACTCAACAGCAGGGCGATGCCGGCGATGGCCGCAAGCCTGTACGGACGTCGTAACCACATAGTCTTTCCTCGAAGTTGTCAATACATGCATTGACGCCCCGTCAGATTAAGGTGGGCTTAACAGTCGTACTTTGTTACACGGCTTACTGCGGGTAACAGCTTGAGGAATGGGAACTGCGCTGGTTAACTGGTCGATCCGCCGCTTGCCACCACCTCCTGCTCAATCGCGCCGAAAATGCTGTGCCCATCGGGCCCCTTCATCTCGATGCGGATGGTGTCGCCGTACTGCATGAAGGCGGTGCTGGGCTGGCCATCCTGAATGGTCTCCATGGCACGCTTCTCGGCGATGCAGCTGTAGCCATTTGGCCAGTCGGTACGGGCTTGGTCGCCCGTGCCTTTGGTGACACCCTTGTTGCTGACGGTGCCCGAACCGATGATGGAGCCAGCGCGCACATTGCGGGTCTTGCACAGGTGGGCGATCAGTTGGCCAAAGTGAAACGTCATGTCCGGCCCGGCATCGCACAGCCCCACCTTGCGGCCATTCCAGGTGCTGGCCAACGGCAGGTGCACGCGGCCCTTGGACCAGGCGGCGCCCAACTCGTCGGGCGTCACCGCCACCGGGCTGAAGGCCGTGGCGGGCTTGCTCTGCACAAAGCCAAAGCCCTTGGCCAGCTCATCGGGAATCAGGTTGCGCAGGCTCACGTCATTGACCAGCATCACCAAGCGAATGCCATCCAGTGCGCGGTCGGCCGGGCAGCCCATGGGCACGTCGCCGGTGATGACCGCGACCTCGGACTCGAAGTCGATGCCAAACGCCTCACTGGCGCAAACGATGGGGTCGCACGGGCCCGCCAGGTCATCGCTGCCGCCCTGGTACATCAGCGGGTCGGTGTAAAAGCTCTCGGGCACCTCGGCACCACGCGCTTTGCGCACCAGTTCCACATGGTTCAAGTAGGCCGAGCCATCGACCCACTGGTAAGCACGCGGCAAAGGCGCCATGCACATCCTGGGGTCAAAGGGAAATGCATGGCGGGCGCGCCCGTTGTTCAGCGTGTCATACAGGTCTTGCAGTTGGGGCGACAGGTAATTCCAGTCGTCGAGCACCTGTTGCAGGCGGTTGGCGATGTTGGAGGCGTATACGGCCAGCCCCAAGTCACGCGAGACCACGACCAACTGGCCGTCGCGCGAGCCATCTTTGTAAGTTGCGAGTTTCATGGCGGAATTGTCGCTCTGAATTAAACTGGCGTCGTGACCCGCACAAGCGCCACTTCAGCGCCGCCCATGCCACACCGGCCCAAACAACCACCCATGTCCCATACCTCTTCAGCCGCAGCAAGCCACCGCCCGCCGTGGCGGCTAATCCTGCTCACGGCCTTCGTGCTGTTGGCGCACTGGGCCGTGCTGCGCGCCGCGCCGCTGGCGCTGGCCGCACACGCCAGCCCGGATGCTGGTGGCAGCTGGTCGTTTGCCACGCGAACCATTCCTGCTGAACCGACTCCGCGTGCGGTGGCGGCCGCAACACCGCAAACCGGAGTCGCCCCGGCACGCCGGCAAGCGACGCAACGGGCCGCAGCGCCGCGGCGCCCTGCGCCCCCCGACGCTGTAGACTCAAATGCGGCTCCAGCCCTCGCAAAAAATGACTCTATTGCTATCGAATCAGTAGCAGCTGGCAACCCCGCCGATGCCGCTGCGGTAGCTGCTCCCGTACTCCTGGCTGCTGCGACGTCTGCCGAGAAAAGGGCAACTATGGCTCCAGATGCCAGCCCGCCGGCGCCGGCCACGCCACCGGCCGCCAAGGCGGTGCGCAAGTTTGCGATTCCTGCGTCCGCCCGCCTGAAGTACGACGTCAAGGGTGAGGTCAAGGGTTTTCCGTACCACGTCAACGGTGATCTGTTGTGGGTACAAGATGGCAAGACCTATAACGCCCGCATGGAAATCAGCCACTTCCTGCTGGGCTCCCGGGTACAGACCAGCACCGGCCAGCTGACGGCCCACGGCCTGGAGCCCACCCGTTTCGGCGACAAGGTCAAATCAGAGGTGGCGGCTCACTTTGACCGGGAGAAGAACAAGGTGACCTTTAGCGCCAATACGCCCGACGCACCCTTGCTGCCCGGCGCCCAGGACCAGTTGAGCGTCTTCATGCAATTGGGCGCGATGCTGGGCGCGGAACCCCACCGTTTTCCCCAGGGCACGACCCTGCCCGTCCAGGCCGTGGGACCGCGCTCGGCCGAGGCCTGGGTGTTCACGGTCGGGGCCAGCGAGCGGCTGGTCCTGCCGGGCGGGGAACTCGGCGCCATACGCCTGTGGCGCGATCCGCTGGGCGCATACGACCCCAAAGTCGAAATCTGGCTGGCGCCCGACGTGGGCTATCTGCCGGTGCGCATTCGCCTGACCCAATCCGATGGCGATGTGGTCGACCAGCAGTGGCGCGCCACGCAGAAACCCTGACAAAAGTATGCCCTGGGCCTTGAATTGGGCAGGCCCACACCAAAGTGCATAGAAAGCAATAGAGGCCCTATGATTGAAACCATGCACACGCTCTACGATTCAGAAACCTATTCGGTCACGCACATGCTGGCCAACGCCGAAGCGGACGGAAAAACCGCGCTGGGCACGGTCAAAACCGTACAGTACCCGGCCGGCGTGCCCACCATGGCGCGCCACGGATTCGAGATTGTGGACAAACGCTCTGGCAAAGAGGTCTACCTGGACGGCTCATGGGCCGAACTGTTCCAGCAGCACATCATGGCCTGGCAGGTCAACACGCCAACCCAGGAAGAGGTCGAGGACACGCTGGAACAGTACGCCGAGCTCGCCCAAAACCCGGTATTGGTGCACTGACCGCCCTCCCCGCAGGCCATTTGACTTCGGTCAAACACTTACTGCCTGGCGCGGCGCATCATTGTCTCGAAACACAACAACACAGGAGCCGTCCCCATGAACAAGCAACAAATCAGCGCCCACCAGCAACAACTGGCAGAGATGCGCGCGGCCCTGCTGGCACAGATTGCCGAGCAGCGTGGTGGGGTCGTGGGCCGTGCCGAGGTGGCTGCGGAGCACTTTGGCCACCCGGAAGATTCGGGTGCGCAACTGGCGACCGAGCGCGAACTGGAGTTTGCACTGGGCGAACGCGAAATGGCCGAACTGGCCGCAATTGACGCCGCACTGGCCCGCATCCAATCGGGAACCTACGGCGAATGCACCGACTGTGGCACCCACATTGCACCTGCGCGCCTGCAGGCAACCCCGGAGGCTCCGCGCTGCATCCATTGCCAGGAAAAAGTGGAGCACAGCCACCCGGTTTGATTCTTCCTTTTGACCTTGACCCTTTTCCTAGAAAGCAACGCAATTCATGAGTACTTTTCACGCCGTCGTCTGGATGGACCACAACGAAGCCCATGTGGTGATGTTTGACAAGGAGCACGTGGAGGCGCAGCGCATCAAATCGCGCAGCCACCACAAACACCAGGGAAAGGCAGGAGACAACAGCGCCTTCTTTACCGATGTTGCCAAGGCCTTGACCGGCAGCCGCGAGATCCTGTTGGCCGGCCCTGGTTTGGCGCGCAACCAGTTTCGCGACTGGAGCAACGCGCACCAGAACACCCTGGCGGACGCCATTGTGGACTCTGTCCCGGCGGATCACCCGACGGACGGACAACTGGTTGCCATGGCGCGCCAGTATTTCAAGCGCTTTGACAACATGGCAGCGGACCCGTCCATGGTCTGAACCCGAAGGGCAAGGGGGGGGCCGGCACATGCTGCGACAATGTGCGCACCATGAGTCAGACCTACATCCTTACCCTGTCGTGCCCGGATCGCCTGGGCCTGGTCCACGCCGTCTCCGGATTCCTGCTGGAACGCGGGGGCAACATCGAAGAAGCCGCCCAGTACAACGACCCGGACACCGGGCTGTTCTTCATGCGGGTGCAGTTCACCTGCGTGCGGCTCACCTACAAGGACCTGCGCACCCAGCTGGCTTTTTTCGCCAAACCCTACACCATGCAGTGGGGCCTGCACGCCACGTCGCAGGCCATGCGCACGGTATTGCTGGTCAGCAAGGAAGGCCATTGTCTCAACGACCTGCTGTTCCGCTGGAAAAGTGGTCTGCTGGCGCTCGACATACGCGCCATCATCTCCAACCATAAAGACTTTTACCAGCTGGCGGCCAGCTACAACGTGCCGTTTCACCACATCGCGATGACGGCGGAGACCAAGGCCAAGGCGGAAGAGCGGCAGTTCGAAATCATTGAAGCCGAAGGCGCTGAACTGGTGGTGCTGGCGCGCTACATGCAAATCCTCAGCGACGATTTCTGCCAGAAGCTCGCCGGGCGTGCCATCAACATCCACCACTCCTTCCTGCCCAGCTTCAAGGGTGCCAAGCCCTACTACCAGGCCCATGACCGCGGGGTCAAGCTGATTGGTGCGACGGCCCACTACGTGACGGCAGACTTGGACGAAGGCCCCATCATCGAGCAGGACGTGGCCCGTGTGGACCACAGCAAAACTGTGGAAGACCTGACCACCCAGGGCCGCGACACCGAAAGCCAGGTGCTGGCCCGTGCGGTCAAGTGGCACAGCGAGCACCGGGTGCTGCTCAACGGCCACAAGACCGTTATTTTTAAGTAGTCCCCAGGTCGAAGCGCCCCACCAACTGGTCCAGCGCCTGCGCCTGCTCATCCAGCGATTGGGCGGCCGCGGCGGCTTCCTCGACCAGTGCAGCGTTTTGCTGCGTGGTCTCGTCGATCTGCGCAATGGCCCGGTTCATGTCGGCTATGCCCTCGCTTTGCTCCAGCGACGCGCCCGATATTTCCTCCATCACCGTGCTGACGTCGAGCACAGTTTTGGCCATGTCGGCAATGGTCTGCCCGGCCGTACGGGCCAACTGTGAGCCCTCTTTCACCTGGCGGGTCGAGTTCTCGATCAGGGCGCTGATCTCCTTGGCAGCGGTCGCACTGCGCTGCGCCAGATCACGCACCTCGGCAGCCACCACGGCAAAGCCGCGACCCTGCTCGCCCGCATGCGCCGCTTCGACCGCGGCGTTCAGGGCCAGGATATTGGTTTGAAACGCAATGCTCTGGATGGCGCCAATATTGGCGTGGATGGCCTGGGTGCTCTGGCTGATTTTTTCCATGGTGAGCACCACATTGGCCACCACTTCGCCGCCCTGGCGGGCCGCCTGGCTGGCGCTGCCTGACAGCTGTGCGGCGCGGGTGGAGCTGTCGGCATATCGCTTGGCAATGGCCGTCAGCTGCTCGACATTGGCGGTGGTCTTTTCCAGAGAGGAAGCCTGCTGTTCGGTCCGATTGGACAGGTCCAGGTTGCCCATGGAAATTTCGCGCGAGGCATTGGCCACCTGTGCCGAGCTTTCGGCGATTTCGCCCATGGTCTGTGCCAGGTGGGTCTGCATGTCGTGCAGGGAGTGCAGCAGACTTTCCTTGTCATTGGGGCCGAGCTTGATCTGCATGGTCAGGTCACCATTGGCGATACGGCTGGCGATCGATTTGGCGTAGGCGGGCTCGCCGCCAAGTTGGCGCGTCAGGCGCCAGGTAACCCAGGCGCTGATGGCCAGCGACAGGACAATCAGAATCGCCGTAATGGCGACCACCCAGACCAACGAAGTACTGTAGATTTGGCCGGCCTTCTGCATCGTCGCCTGGGCCGACTCGCTGCGCTGTTGCACCACACTGTCGACAATTTTTTCGACCTTGCGGGTCTCGTTGGCCAGTCCCGCGTCTTCCATGGATACATCAGGGCTCATCTCCATGAACGACATGGGTTGCTCCTTGACCAGCTTGACATACTCGCGCAGCCTCTTGGTCCACTTGGCAATGGCCTCATCGAGCTGCTTCGCGGTGGCCGCGGATTCTTCTCCACTGGACAACTTGCGCACGATATCCAGTTCCTTGGCAATATTGGCCAAAGCCCCTTCCACATCCTTGGCCAGGGTCTCGCGCTCAGCGGCCGTACTGGCAGTCAGCAACTGCGTTTGGGCCCGGCTGGCGCGCAGCACATTGCCTCTGGCCTGCTCGGCGGCCTGGCCGGCTGCGTATTCCTGCTCATAAATGGTTTGCGTGGATGCGTTCAGGCGGCCCATCTGGAACAGCGAAAACACACCAATCACCAAGGCACCGGCCAGCACGGCCGCAAACGCCAGACGCAGACTGGCGCGCACCGACATGCCCTCGGCAGACACCCCACCCGCGGCAACCAGGCGGTGGCGAACGGTTTGTGCCAAGCCGTTCATGCCCAGCAGCAGGTTCTTTTTTGGGGCCGCCATCGCGGCGGGGACCTCTGGCAAGGGGGGGGATAGTTCTTCTTCTGTGACGGCAGATTCCATCGTGCGACTCCAACTGCAGCTGGTGTAAAACGTCAGGATAGCCGAGTTTTCAAATGCGCGAACCCATTTCTTCGCCCATGCGGATCGTGCCACCCGGCGCCCATTGCGCGTTGAATTGCAAGGGCCCTGCGGGAAAGAGCATCACCACGGTACTGCCCAACAAGAAACGCCCCATCTCTGTGCCTTGCGCCAGCTTCGGTGCATCGTCCCCGTAACTGCGCTCCCACAGCGTGCCGGGACGCGGCGGATTGACCTGGCCGTGCCACACCGTGGCCATGCTGCCCACAATGGTGGCGCCGACCAGCGTCAGCACAAAGGGACCGTGGGCCGAGTCAAATACACAGACCACCCGCTCGTTGCGGGCGAACAGCCCCGGTACACCACGGGCCGTGGTCGGATTGACAGAGAACAGATCGCCGGGCACATAAATCATGCGGCGCAACACACCATCACAGGGCATGTGGATGCGGTGGTAGTCCTTGGGGCTGAGGTACAGCGTGGCATAGTGGCCGTCCTGGAACTGCGCGGCCAAGCTCGCGTCGCCACCGACCAGCGCGGTCGTCGAATAGCTGTGGCCCTTGGCCTGGAAGATCTGGTCTTTCTCGATGCGGCCGAACTGGCTGATGGCACCATCCACCGGGCTCACCAGATCGACCCGGGCCAGCGGACGAGCCCCTGCCTTCAGGGCGCGGGTGAAGAAGTCGTTGAACGTGGCGTAGCTGGCAACGTCGGGGTTGGCCGCCTCGGCCATGTTGACCTGGTAGCGCTTGACGAACCAGCGGATCACGGCCGTCGTCGTGGTGCCGGCCTTGGCGCTGGCGAACTTGCCAGCCAGGGCGGTCAAGGCCTGCTTCGGAATAAGGTACTGCGGCAGAACCGCGAGGGTGTCGGACATGGCGGTTCCTGCTGAAAGAGGGGGACGGGAAAATGGTGCCGGATTATAGTGACGCCATGAAACCAGCCCCCACGCTTCCCGCTGCGCGTAGCGGCGCTGCCCGAATCCCTCCCATCCAGTGTCTGCTGACCTTTGAGGCCCTGGCGCGGCTGCGCAGCGTGACACAGGCCGCCGAGGAACAGTGCGTGACCCCCAGCGCGGTGAGCCACCGGGTGCGGCAACTGGAAGAGATCATCGGCACCAAGCTGTTTGGCCGAGCCGACTTTTCGCTGACCACCGAGGGCAGCGAATACCTGGCCCATGTGCGCGAGGGCCTGGCCATCCTGCAGAAGTTTCCCAGTTCGGCCGCCGCACCGGGCAAGCGCAAGCTGAAACTGGCGGTCACGCCCACGTTCTCGCGCTCCATCCTGATCCCTCGGCTGCGCCAGTTCACCGATGCCTATCCCGAAATCGACCTCACCTTGCAGGTCTCCATTCCGCTGCTGGACGTGGTGGCCGAAGATGCCGACCTGATGGTGCGCTTTGGCCCGGGGCGTTACGCCGATATGGAGCACGCACTGCTGATGAAGGACGAGGTCACGCCGCTGGCCTCGCCCGCCTTTGTGCGCGAGCATGGGCCGTTCGATGTGCCGCAGGACCTGCAGGGCGTGGCGCTGTTGCGCAGCCCGCTGGAGCCCTGGCGCACCTGGTTTGCGGCGCGCGGGCTGGACTGGCCTGAGCCCGTGGATGGCTCCCAGTTCAACGACATTGGCCTGATGTGCGACGGCGCCGCTGCCGGCATGGGCGTGGCCCTGGTGCGGCTCAAGCTGGGTGCGCCGTGGCTGGAGAATGGCACTCTGGTGCGCCTGGGCAGCAACGACGTCTTCTGCACCAACGTGCCCAGCCCGCACGCCCACTACCTGTGCTGGCGCACCGGCATGATGGACCGCTGGGAGTGCGCGGCCTTTGCCGAGTGGCTGAAAAAAGCGGTGGCCTAGGTTTCAATTTCTTCACACCACGCACACCGGGTTTGCCGTACAGTCCCACCATGAACGCCCCGACCACCACCGCCGATACCCAGTTGCTACAAAAAGCAGAGCTACAAGCCAAGGTTGTACGAGGGCTAGAGGCTCATTTGCCATCAAGATCCTTGCTGTGGAACCGCGAGGACACCACCCCTTATGAATGTGACGGACTGACAGCCTACCGCCAGCGTCCGCTGGTCGTTGCCTTGCCGGAGACCGAAGCCCAGGTCGCCGCCATCCTGAAGACCTGCTTTGCGATGGGCGTGCCCGTGGTGGCCCGTGGGGCTGGCACCGGCCTGTCGGGTGGCGCCATGCCGCACGCCATGGGCGTGACCTTGTCGCTGGCCCGCTTCAACAAGATCATGAAGATCGACAAACGCAGCCGCACGGCGGTTGTGCAGTGTGGCGTGCGCAACCTGGCCATCAGCGAGGCGGCATCGCCCTTGGGCCTGTACTACGCACCTGATCCCAGCAGCCAGATCGCCTGCACCATCGGCGGCAACGTGGCCGAGAACTCGGGCGGCGTGCACTGCCTCAAATACGGGCTGACGCTGCACAACGTGCTCAAGGTCCGCGGCTACACCATCGAAGGCGACCCCATCACCTTTGGCGGCGACGCGCTGGATGCGCCGGGCTATGACCTGCTGAGCCTGGTCGTGGGCAGCGAGGGCATGCTGGCCATCATCACCGAGGTCACGGTCAAGCTGGTGCCCAAGCCGCAACTGGCGCGTTGCATCATGGCCAGCTTTGACGACATCCGCAAGGCCGGTGACGCCGTGGCCGCCGTCATTGCCGCCGGCATCATTCCGGCAGGGCTGGAGATGATGGACAAGCCGATGACCGCGGCGGTGGAAGACTATGTGCACGCCGGCTACGACCTTGCTGCGTCCGCCATTCTGCTGTGCGAGAGCGACGGCACGCCCGAAGAGGTGGAAGAAGAAATCGGCCGCATGAGCGACGTGCTGCGCACCCATGGCGCTACTGCCATCGCGGTAAGCCAAAACGAAGCCGAGCGCCTGAGATTCTGGAGCGGCCGCAAGAACGCCTTCCCGGCCAGCGGCCGCATCAGCCCCGATTACATGTGCATGGACAGCACCCTCCCGCGCAAGCGCCTCGCCGACATCCTGCTGGCCATCCCGGAGATGGAGAAAAAGTACCAACTGCGCTGCGCCAACGTGTTCCATGCCGGCGACGGCAACCTGCACCCGCTGATCCTGTTCGATGCGAATGACGCCGACCAGTTGCACCGCTGCGAG
>JAUSNJ010000102.1 GCA_030645355.1 Rhodoferax sp.
TGTGGTGCCGCATCATGAAGGGCTTTGATGCGAAGAACCCCAAGAGCCTGATGCTGCGCACGCATTGCCAGACATCCGGCTGGAGCCTGACCGAGCAGGACCCGTATAACAACGTGGTGCGCACCACCATCGAAGCCATGGCGGCCGTCTTCGGCGGTACACAGTCCCTGCACACCAACAGCTTCGACGAAGCGATTGCGCTGCCCACCGAATTCAGCGCACGCATTGCCCGCAACACCCAGCTCATCATCCAGGAAGAGACCCACATCACCAATGTGATCGACCCCTGGGCCGGCTCCTACATGATGGAAAAGCTGACCCAGGACATGGCCGACGCCGCCTGGGCCATCATCGAAGAGGTCGAGGCCATGGGTGGCATGACCAAGGCCGTGGACAGCGGCTGGGCCAAGCTCAAGATCGAGGCGGCAGCGGCTGACAAGCAGGCGCGCATCGACAGCGGGCAGGACGTGATCGTCGGCGTTAACAAGTACAAGCTCAAGTCCGAGGACGTGATCGAGGCGCGTGACATCGACAACGTGGCGGTGCGTGAATCGCAGATCGCCCGGCTCAACGGTATCAGGCAAAAACGCGACTCAGCCCTCGTCAATGCTGCGTTGGCTGCTATCACTTCTGCAGCAGAATCCGGCACCGGCAACCTGCTGGACCTGTCGATCAAGGCTATCCGTCTGCGCGCCACGGTGGGCGAAGTGTCCGACGCCATGGAAAAAGCCTTTGGCCGCCACCGTGCCGATACCAACAAGGTCTCGGGCGTGTATGCCGCCGCATATGACTCCGCCACGGGAGACACCATGGAATACTGGAATGCACTCAAGGCCGACATCGCCGCCTTCGCCGAGGCGCAGGGCCGCCGCCCGCGCGTGATGATCGGCAAGCTGGGCCAGGACGGCCACGACCGCGGTGCCAAGGTGGTGGCCACCGCCTTTGCCGACCTGGGTTTTGACGTGGACATGGGGCCGCTGTTCCAGACCCCCGAGGAATGCGCTCGCCAGGCGATTGAGAACGATGTGCACGCCGTGGGACTGTCCACGCTGGCGGCCGGCCACAAGACGCTGGTGCCTGCCATCCTTGCCGAATTGAAGAAGCAGGGCGCCGATGACATCGTGGTGTTTGTTGGCGGCGTGATCCCGCGCCAGGACTACGACATGCTGTATGCCGCAGGCGTCAAGGGTATCTTTGGCCCGGGCACACCGATACCGGTGTCGGCCCGTGAAGTGCTGAACCAGATTCAGAAAGCTCTGGGGTGAAGCAGACCGCGTCTCTTGCATGGGCACTGGCACCGGTGGTGGCCGGTGACTTTGAGGCGCTATTGGCGTTGCGGCTGCGTGCCATGCGCGACAGTCTCACGCAGTTGGGGCGCTATGACGAGGCCCGCGCACGTGCGCGCCTGGCCGAGGGGTTCGCACCCGAGAGCACCCACCATATTGAGGTGCAGGGGCAGCGCGTGGGTTTCATCGTGCTCAAACACCTGTCGCACGCGTTGCGGCTGGACCATTTCTATATCGACCCGCCGTGGCAGAACCGCGGTATTGGCGCCAAGGTCATGCGCTGGGTCTGTGACCAGGCCGACGCCGAGCTGTTGCCCATCGAGCTGTGCGCCTTGAAGGACAGCGATGCCAACCGGTTCTACCTGCGCTGGGGCTTTGCCAAGGTGGGCGAGGGCGAGTGGGACAACGACTACCTGCGCATGCCGGTAACCCCCAGCGTGCGGGCCGTGCGCACGTTTTGGGCGGCACTGCAGGCACGCGACTGGCCGGCAGCCCGCGCCTGCCTGTTCGACGAGGTGGAAACCGTGTGGTGGACCAGTGGTGAGCGTATTGCCGGGGCCGACGCGCTGATTGACGTCAATGCTCGCTACCCTGAGGGCTGGACCATTCAGTTACTTGAGGTGGAGCACTTGCAGGACGGCCGCGTCATGTCGCTGGCGCGTGTGGATCATCCACCCCAGCATTTTTTTGCCACCTCGTTCTTTCAGGTCGATGATGGCCGGATTGTTGGCATAGAGGAGTACTGGGCCACGGTGGAAGCCCCTCCGGAGTGGCGCAGCACGCAGGCTTTTCCTGGCATCACCCGCTTTGACCCGACGGAAGATCCCCGGGCGCAGATTCCATGAGTGCCGTTCCTTCCATGCTTCCTGAGGCACCCCTGTTGCAGGCAGTAGTCGGCGGTACGGGCATGGCCCAGCGCCGCGCCATCGCCAAGGCCATCACCCTGCTGGAATCCACACGCGCCGACCACCGGGCCCAGGCGGATGATCTGCTGACGGCTCTGCTGCCGCATACCGGCAAGTCGCTGCGCTTGGGCATCAGTGGCGTGCCGGGCGTGGGCAAATCCACCTTCATCGAGGCCCTGGGCCTGTACCTGATTGGGCAGGGCCACCGCGTGGCGGTGCTGACCATTGACCCGTCGAGCTCTGTGTCGGGCGGTTCCATCCTGGGCGACAAGACCCGCATGGAGCAGCTCTCGGTATGCGACGAGGCCTATATCCGCCCCAGTCCCAGCAGCGGCACGCTGGGCGGTGTCGCCGAGAAAACGCGCGAGGCCATGCTGGTCTGCGAGGCGGCGGGTTACGACATCGTCATTGTCGAGACCGTGGGCGTCGGCCAGAGCGAGACCGCCGTGCACGGCATGACCGATATGTTCGTGCTGCTGCAGTTGCCCAACGCCGGTGATGACCTGCAGGCCATCAAGAAGGGCGTCATGGAACTGGCCGATCTGGTCGTCATCAACAAGGCCGATATCGACCCCGACGCCGCCACCCGGGCCCGCGCCCAGATCTCGTCCAGCCTGCGCCTGCTGGGAATGTACGGGAATGCCGAGCATGACCCGCACAGCGCGCACAGCAAGACCTTCTGGCACCCCAAGGTGATCCAGATCAGTGCATTGAACGGCACGGGTGTCGATAGCTTTTGGGCGTCGGTGACCGAGTTTCAGGCGCTGGGCCAGGCCAATGGCAAGCTGGCCGATCGGCGCCAGCACCAGGCGCTGGCCTGGATGTGGGAGCGCATCGACGCCGGGCTGAAGCAGTCGTTCCGCCAGAACCCCGCAGTACGCAGCCTGCTGCCCGAGATGACCCGCGCCGTGGAGGCGGGCCAGTTGGCGGCCTCGACCGCTGCACGAAATCTGCTTCTAGCCCTCGAAAAGGCTGGCTAAGTAGCTATCAAACTAGTAGCAAACGAATACAACCCCATCATTGACCGGAAAGAAGGAAACCATGCACGACATCCTGGAACAACTGGAAGCCAAGCGCGAACTCGCGCGCCAGGGCGGTGGCGAGAAACGCATCGCCGCGCAGCACAAAAAAGGCAAGCTCACAGCCCGTGAGCGGCTGGAACTGTTGCTGGACGAGGGCACGTTTGAAGAGTGGGACATGTTTGTCGAACACCGCTGTGTCGATTTCGGCATGCAGGATCAGAAGATCCCGGGCGACGGTGTGGTCACCGGCTACGGCATGATCAACGGCCGTCTGGTGTTTGTGTTCAGCCAGGACTTCACGGTGTTTGGCGGTGCTCTGAGCGAAGCCCATGCCGAGAAGATCTGCAAGGTCATGGACCAGGCCATGAAGGTCGGCGCGCCAGTCATCGGCCTGAACGATTCGGGCGGCGCGCGCATCCAGGAAGGCGTGGCGTCACTGGGTGGCTACGCTGACGTGTTCCAGCGCAACGTGATGGCCAGCGGCGTGATTCCGCAGATCAGCATGATCATGGGGCCCTCCGCCGGTGGTGCGGTGTATTCGCCCGCCATGACCGACTTCATCTTCATGGTCAAGGACAGCTCCTACATGTTCGTGACCGGCCCGGAAGTGGTCAAGACCGTGACGCACGAGGAAGTCACCGCCGAAGAGCTGGGCGGCGCTGTGACCCACACCACCAAGAGTGGCGTGGCCGACCTGGCGTTCGAGAACGATGTCGAGGCACTGCTGATGCTGCGCCGCCTCTACAACTACCTGCCTCTGAGCAACCGCGAGAAGGCGCCCGTGCGCAAGAGCGGCGACCCCATCGACCGCATGGACCGGAGTCTGGACACCCTGGTGCCCGACAACCCCAACAAGGCCTACGACATGAAGGAACTCATCGTCAAGACCGTTGACGATGGTGACTTTTTTGAAATCCAGCCCGAGTACGCCAAGAACATCATCATCGGCTTTGCCCGCATGGACGGTCAGACGATTGGCATCGTGGCCAACCAGCCGCTGGTGTTGGCTGGCTGCCTGGACATCAAGAGCAGTATCAAGGCGGCGCGCTTCGTGCGTTTCTGTGATGCGTTCAACATCGCTGTCATCACTTTCGTCGACGTGCCCGGCTTCATGCCCGGTACCTCGCAGGAGTACGGCGGCATCATCAAGCACGGCGCCAAACTGCTCTATGCGTACGCCGAGTGCACGGTGCCCAAGATCACGGTGATCACCCGCAAGGCCTACGGCGGCGCGTATGACGTGATGAGTTCCAAGCACCTGCGTGGTGATGTGAACCTGGCCTGGCCGAATGCCGAGATTGCGGTGATGGGTGCCAAGGGCGCGGTGGAAATCATCTTCCGTGAAGACAAGGGTGATCCGGCCAAACTGGCCGCCAAGGAAGCCGAGTACAAAGCGCGTTTTGCGAATCCGTTTGTGGCGGGGGCGCGGGGCTTTATTGACGATGTGATTTTGCCTTCTGAAACCCGCAAGCGCATTTGCCGCTCGCTGGTGATGCTGAAGGACAAGAAGCTGGAGAATCCGTGGCGCAAGCACGGAAACATTCCGCTGTAAGCCGACTGGAACCCACCATGGATCACTATCGCGCTGGATCGGGTTACCCGGACGTTTTGCTCCGTGTCCCCCGCGCTGCGCGCTCCTCCTTCACCTGCGCAAAACGCCCAGGTAACCCAATCCTGAGGGGTTGGTATGCCTAAGGCTGCGCATGCTGCTGAGGCTCGCGTGTTGACGGATATTCCCAATATTGGGAAGTCCATCGCTGGGGACCTGCGTGGTTTGGGCGTGAACACGCCCGCCGACGTGGCTGCCATGGACCCGATTGCGATGTATGACGCGCTGCGCACGTCCATGGGGCAGCGCCACGATCCATGTGTGCTCGATACCTTTCTGGCCGCCAAAGACTTTATGAATGGCGGCCCTGCGCAACCTTGGTGGCACTTCACACCGCTGCGCAAAGCCAATAAATTGATTCCCGAATAGGAGACTGCAAATGTTTACCAAAATACTGATTGCCAACCGCGGTGAAATTGCCTGCCGCGTCATTGCCACTGCCCGCAAGATGGGCATCAAAACCGTGGCTGTCTATTCCGAGGCCGACAAGGACGCCCGCCACGTGCTGATGGCCGACGAGGCCGTGCACATTGGCCCGGCGCCCAGCCGCGAGAGCTATTTGCTGGCCGACAAGATCATTGCCGCCTGCAAGCAGACCGGCGCCCAGGCGGTGCACCCTGGCTACGGTTTTTTGAGCGAGAACGCCGAGTTCTCCAGGCGCGTGGAAGAAGAGGGCATTGTCTTTATTGGCCCCAAGCACTATTCGATTGGCGCCATGGGCGACAAGATCGAGTCCAAGAAGCTGGCCGGTGCCGCTGGCGTGAATTGCATCCCCGGTGTCAACGACGCCATTGATACACCCGAGCGTGCAGTGGAGATTGCCAAGGGTATTGGCTACCCCGTCATGATCAAGGCGTCGGCCGGCGGCGGCGGCAAGGGCTTGCGTGTGGCGTTCAACGACAAGGAAGCCTTTGAAGGTTTCACCAGCTGCAAAAACGAGGCGCGCAACAGTTTTGGCGACGACCGCGTGTTCATCGAGAAGTTTGTCGAGGAACCCCGCCACATCGAGATCCAGCTGATTGGCGACAGCCACGGCAATGTGCTGTACCTGAACGAGCGCGAGTGCTCCATCCAGCGCCGCCACCAGAAGGTGATTGAAGAGGCGCCAAGCCCCTTCATCAGCGAAGCCACCCGCAAGGCCATGGGCGAGCAGGCCGTGGCCCTGGCCAAGGCCGTGAAGTACCAGAGCGCGGGCACGGTGGAGTTTGTGGTCGGCAAGGACCAGAGCTTCTACTTCCTGGAAATGAACACCCGCCTGCAGGTGGAGCATCCGGTGACCGAATGCATCACCGGGCTGGACCTGGTGGAGCTGATGATTCGCGTGGCGGCCGGCGAAAAGCTGCCGCTGACGCAGGCCGAAGTCAAGCGCAACGGCTGGGCCATTGAGTGCCGTATCAATGCCGAAGACCCGTTCCGCAACTTTTTGCCATCCACCGGCCGCCTGGTGCGCTTTACACCGCCCGAGCAGACCATGTTCCAGTCCAACACCCAGGACTGGTTGGGCGTGCGCGTGGACACTGGCGTGCAGGACGGTGGCGAGATTCCGATGTTCTACGACTCCATGATCGCCAAGCTGATCGTGCACGGCATTGACCGCAACGACGCGATTGCCAAGATGCGCGAGGCGCTGAATGGTTTTGTCATTCGCGGCATCAGCAGCAATATTCCGTTCCAGGCCGCCTTGCTGGCACACCCACGCTTTGTGTCGGGCGATTTCAACACCGGCTTCATTGCCGAGAACTATGGCAAGGGCTTCTCTGCCGAGGATGTGCCGCACGAGGATCCCTCCTTTCTGCTGGCGCTGGCGGCCTTTGTGCGCCGCAAATCGCGGGAACGCGCTGCCGGCATCAGCGGACAGTTGCCGGGCTATGGCGTGCAGGCAGGCAAGGACTATGTGGTGGTGACCCTGGCGCAGGATGGCAACCATGCCTACACCCCGGTGCACGTGGACGAGTTTGTCGGTGAGACCGGTTCAGCCCGCGTGCGCATTGGTGCCAGCAGCTATGAGATCCGTAGCAATTCGCGCATCAACGACATTGCCATCACCGGCACGGTCAACGGCACGCCGTTCACCGCCCAGGTGGAGCGTGGCACGCCCAAGAATCCACTGGCACTGCGCCTGCAGCACAACGGCACCCGTATCGATGCACTGGTGGTGTCGCCGCGCATGGCCGAGCTGCACGCGCTGATGCCGCACAAGGCGCCGCCCGACATGAGCCGCTATGTGCTTTCACCCATGCCGGGTCTGCTGGTGGATGTGGCGGTGGTACCGGGACAGAAGGTGCAGGCCGGCGAACGGGTGGCGGTGATTGAGGCCATGAAGATGGAGAATGTGCTGTTTGCTGCGGCCGACGGCATTGTGGGCAAGGTGCTGGCCGGCAAGGGCGAATCGCTGACCGTGGATCAACCTATTGTGGAGTTTGTCTAAATGTTGCGTCCTTTTCACGTGCTGGGCATCCAGCAAATCGCCATCGGTGGCCCCGACAAGAAGCGCCTGCAAAAGCTGTGGGTGGACATGTTGGGGCTGGAAGTCACTGGAACCTACCGCAGCGAGTCCGAAAACGTGGATGAAGACATCTGCGCTATCGGCGCCGGACCGTTCAAGGTCGAAGTGGACCTGATGCAGCCGCTCGATCCAGAGAAGAAACCCGCAGTGCACACCACGCCGTTGAACCACGTCGGCCTGTGGATCGATGACTTGCCGACCGCCGTGGAGTGGCTGACCGCGCAGGGTGTGCGCTTTGCACCCGGTGGCATTCGCCCTGGCGCGGCGGGCTTTGACATCTGCTTCCTGCACCCCAAGAGCAACGACGAGTTTCCCATTGCCGGTGAAGGCGTGTTGATTGAGCTGGTACAGGCGCCACCCGAGGTGGTCAAGGCGTTTTCTCAACTGGCGCACCCGGGGCAGAGCCGCTAACATCTGTAGATGAGCGTTCTGGAAATGCTGCTGGTGCGCCAGCAAGAGTTGTGGTGGGCCTTGCTGTGCGTTGCGGCCATCGCCTGGGTCTTTCGCATGGTGCGACCGGTGGAGCGCCGGGCGCTGCGGGTCACGTGGGTGATTGTTGCGCTGTCGGTGGTGGCACTGGCTGCGGTGTCGCAGCTGCGGGTGCACCCCATGCTCGCAACCACTGCCATGGGCGTGGCGGTGGTCCTTTGGGGGCTGGCCAGCATTCATCTGCTGGCGACGGTGGTGTTTCGCGGGGCTTTGCCTGCGCTGGGGCTCAGCGTTCCCCGCATAGCGCACGACCTGACGTTCACCGGATTTGCAATTGCCTGGGGGTTTTTGTGGTTGCGCCTGTCTGGTGTGGATCCATCCCAGCTTTTTACGACGTCGGCGGTCATTACGGCGGTCCTGGCGTTTTCGATGCAGGATACGTTGGGCAATGTGCTGGGTGGGGTGACGCTACAGCTCGACAATTCCTTGCGTGTGGGTGACTGGGTTCGTCTGGACGATGTCAGCGGACGCGTGACCGATGTGCACTGGCGTTTCACCGCCATCGAAACGCGCAACCGCGAACTGGTCATGGTGCCCAACAGCTGGCTCATGAAGAACCGCTTCACGGTCATGCGTGGTTCGGTGGATACACCTTTTGCCTGGCGGCGTGCGGTGCAATTCAATATCGAATCCGGGGCCGATCCCGAGAAAGTGATCTGGGCACTGGAGCATGCCGTTCTGGACGCTGAAATACCGCATGTGTTGACCGTTCCCCCGCCGAACGCCATCCTCAGCGATGTGGCGTCCGGCTACTGCCGTTACACCTTGCGCTATTGGCTGGGGGACCCGCGTTTTGATGATCCCGGTGACTCGTCGGTCCGGGTTCATGCGCTAGCCGCATTGGCACGTGCTGGGGTTCGGCCGGGTGTGCCCCAGGAAGAACACCTGATGATCAAGGAAAACGACAACTGGCGTGCGGCGGCCGGGCAGCGCGATTTTGACCGGCGGCTGGAGGCCATTCGCCGCACGGAACTTTTTGCCCAGTTGCCTGCGCAAGAGCAGCAGATGCTGGCCGGGCACCTGATTCATGCGCCGTTTGCGGCCGGCGACATCATTACCCGACAGGGCGCAGTGGCCCATTGGCTGTACCTCATCATCCGGGGGGAGGCCAAGGTATTGGTGGACGGGCCCGACGGGCGCCTGCCGGTGGCCACGCTGCACGACGGCGACATTTTTGGCGAGATGGGTATGCTGACCGGGGAGGCCCGCAGTGCAACCGTCATTGCGGGGACCGCGGTGGATTGCTACCGTCTGGACAAAGAGGGGTTTGCCCAGGTATTGCAGCAACGCCCCGAGATTGCCAAGGACATGACGGCCATTGTCGAGGCACGCAACGCGCAGCGCAGTGTTCTGCTGGCCCGAACGGGACAGCCGGCTGGCAACCACGGTGATCTGCTGGGCCGGATTCTGAGTTTCTTCTCCCAGCGCAACTGACGATCACCGTCACTTTCTTGACGAAGATCATAAAAGCAACAAATGCTGCGTGGTTTGAGGGGTTTCCCGAACCCGCTTTCGTGCGCATCGCCGTAGACTGCACCAACCCTGTGCAACTGATGTTCTTCAGTGTTCGGGGGCTTAGGAGGCAGCTTTGCAACCCGTCAATATCTCCGCACCGGCTTACTTTCACAAAGTCGTTGATTGTCAATGGGCCTGTCCGGCCCACACCCCTGTTCCTGAATACATCCGGCTGATCGGCCAGGGTCGCTACAGCGATGCCTACATGATCAACTGGGTGTCCAACGTTTTCCCCGGCGTGCTGGGGCGAACCTGCGACCGACCGTGCGAGCCCGCCTGTCGACGTGGCCGGGTGGAGGAAAACAATGGCGAGACGCCGGAGCCGGTCGCCATTTGCCGGCTCAAGCGTGTAGCGGCGGACCACAAGGACGATGTCAAGTCGCGCATGCCAACGGTTGCGCCCAGCAACGGCAAGCGCATCGCCTGCGTTGGGGCCGGGCCGTCCGCTCTTACCGTGGCCCGTGATCTGGCGCCACTGGGTTACCAGGTCACCGTGTTTGACAGCGAAGCCAAAGCGGGGGGCTTCATTCGGTCCCAGATTCCGCGGTTTCGCCTCCCCGAATCGGTGATCGACGAAGAAACCGGCTATGTGCTCGATCTGGGCGTCCAATTTGTCAGCGGCCATCGTGTGGAGTCCATGCGGGGCTTGCTGGACCAGGGTTACGACGCGGTTTTTGTTGGCTGCGGCGCGCCCCGCGGTCGTGAGCTGGATATTCCGGGTCGCAAGGAAGCGGCGGCCAATATCCACATCGGTATCGACTGGCTGGCATCCGTATCGTTTGGCCACATTACCAGTGTGGCGCCGCGTGTCATCGTGCTGGGCGGTGGCAACACGGCCATGGATTGCTGCCGTTCGGCGCGCCGCTTGGGGGGCTCTGACGTCAAGGTGATCGTGCGCAGCGGCTTTGAGGAAATGAAGGCCTCACCCTGGGAAAAGGAAGACGCGCAACACGAAGGCATCCCCATCGTCAACTTTCATGTACCCAAGAGTTTTGACCACGACAACGGCAAACTGACAGGAATGACGTTTGAAGTCGTGCGGGCGGTCTATGACGACAAAGGGCGGCGCAGCCTGGTCCCCACAGGTGAACCCGATGTATCTTTTGCCTGCGACACCGTGTTGCTGGCGGTGGGCCAGGAAAACGCCTTTCCCTGGATCGAGCGCGACTGTGGTATCGAATTTGACCGCTGGGGCTTGCCCGTGCTGGGAAAAGACAGCTTCCAGTCCACGGTTCCCAATGTGTTCTTTGGTGGCGATGCCGCCTTCGGCCCCAAGAACATCATTACTGCCGTGGCGCACGGGCATGAAGCGGCGGTATCCATTGACAGGTTCCTGCACGCTGAATCGGTGACGCAGCGTCCTGCGCCCTTGACCCAGCTGATGTCCCAGAAGATGGGCATCCACGAGTGGAGCTACCGCAACGATGTGTCCAATGACACACGCTTCAAGGTGCCATGGGCGGACGCTGAAAAGGCACTGGCCAGCATCCGTGTGGAGGTTGAACTGGGCTTTGATGCGGCGGTTGCCTTCAAGGAGGCCAGCCGCTGCCTGAACTGCGATGTGCAGACCGTGTTCAACCGCGATACCTGCATTGAATGCGATGCCTGTGTGGATATTTGCCCCATGGATTGCATCACCTTCACTACCAACGGTGAGGAAGCGGAACTGCGCACGCGCCTCAAGGCACCGGCCACCAATGCCACACAGGACCTGTACGTGTCGGCCGAGCTCAAGACAGGGCGCATCATGGTCAAGGACGAGGACGTCTGCTTGCACTGCGGCCTGTGTGCCGAGCGCTGCCCGACCGGTGCCTGGGACATGCAGAAGTTCCTGTTGAATACGACGCAAGCTGGGTCCGGTTGCCGTGACAAACGGGTTGCACACAAGGAGTTCGCATGAAGCGCCTGGAAGCCATCAACGATTTCGTTATCAAGTTTGCCAACGTCAACGGTTCCGGGTCGGCATCGGCCAACGAACTGTTTGCCAAGGCGGTGATGCGCATGGGGGTGCCCGTCAGCCCACGCAACATTTTTCCCAGCAACATCCAGGGCATGCCGACCTGGTACGAAGCACGTGTCTGCGAGAAGGGCTACCACGGTCGACGTGGTGGTGTGGACAGGATGGTGGCCATGAATCCGCAAACCTGGGACGCCGACATTGCCGAGATCGAGCCCGGCGGCTACCTGTTTTACGACAGCACACGGCCGCTGCCGCCCAACAAGTTTCGCGAAGACGTGCACACCCTGGCCGTGCCGCTGACGGAGATTGCCAACGCCAGCTACACCGATCCGCGCCAGCGCCAGCTGTTCAAGAACATCATCTACGTGGGTGCACTCTCGGTATTGCTGGACGTGGATGCCGATGTGTTCGAGACGCTGTTTTCCGAGCAATACAAAGGCAAGGAGCGGTTGCTGGACTCAAACATCCGTGCGCTGCATTTGGGGCGCGACTATGTGAAGCAACATCTCCAATACCCCCTGGGTCTACGCGTGCGCCGCTCCGACAAGGTGGGTGACCAGATCTTTACCGATGGCAATAGCGCGGCGGCCCTGGGCTGCGTGTACGGTGGCGCCACGGTGGCAGCCTGGTATCCGATCACGCCCTCGTCGTCGGTCCCTGAAGCCTTTCAAAAGTACTGCGACAAATTCCGTGTGGATGAGGCGACTGGGCAACACAACTATGCCATCGTGCAGGCGGAAGACGAGCTGGCTTCCATTGGCATGGTGGTAGGCGCGGGCTGGAACGGTGCACGTGCATTTACGGCAACGTCGGGTCCCGGTGTGTCGTTGATGACGGAGTTCATTGGTCTGGCCTACTTTGCCGAAATACCGGTCACCATCATCAATGTGCAACGCGGCGGGCCATCCACCGGCATGCCAACCCGCACGCAACAGGCCGACCTGCTGTCCTGCGCCTACGCGTCCCACGGTGACACCAAACACGTGCTGCTGTTTCCACAGGATCCGCACGAGTGTTTCACCCATTCGGCGGCCGCGCTGGACCTGGCGGATCGGCTGCAAACGCCGATCTTTGTGATGACCGATCTGGATATTGGCATGAACCAGCGCCTGTGCAAACCCTTCGTGTGGGACGATGCCAGGGCCTATGACACGGGCAAGGTGATGACAGCCGCCGAACTGG
The DNA here is from genome assembly GCA_030645355.1 of Rhodoferax sp. Lineage (GTDB taxonomy): Bacteria > Pseudomonadota > Gammaproteobacteria > Burkholderiales > Burkholderiaceae_C > Allorhodoferax. The sequence continues at coordinate 12,475 of JAUSNJ010000102.1, forward strand.
AAGCGGGCAAGGATTTCGGACGCTACAAGGATGTGGACGGAGACGGCATTCCCTGGCGCACGCTGCCGGGTACGCACCCGACCAAGGGCAGCTTTTTCACGCGGGGCACCACACGCAATCCCTATGCGATGTATTCCGAACGCGGACCGGACTACATCTATAACATGGAGCGGTTGATTCGCAAGTTCAAGACGGCGGCAGACCTGGTTCCGCAACCGGTATTGCGAAAGGCGACGCAGAAAACGCCCTTTGGCGTCATTTACTTCGGCTCGACCAGTCCGGCCATGCGCGAGGCGCTGGATGTGTTGGAAGAGGACGGAATCCATGTGGACGCGTTGCGTCTCCAGGCTTTCCCTTTCCCGCAGTCGGTCAACCAGTTCATCGCGGCTCATGACAAGGTGTTCGTGGTGGAGCAGAACCGTGATGCGCAGATGCGCTCCATGCTGATCAATGAACTGGATGTCGACCCGGCACGCCTGATCCGCGTGCTGCACTACGACGGCACGCCGATCACGGCCCGGTTCATTGGCAGCGCTATTCGCAAGAGCGTGGAGACCGCCGCGCCATCGGTCGCTGCGCCTGCCCGCAAGGAGCTTGTATGACCTATATTGCAAAACCGCATCTGCACCACCCCACGCTGACTAAAAACAAGGTCGGCTACACCCGCCGGGACTATGAGGGACGCATCTCTACCTTGTGTGCGGGCTGCGGACATGACTCGATTTCTGCCGCCATCATTCAGGCCTGCTGGGAGCTCGACATTGAGCCGCACCGGGTGGCCAAGTTATCCGGCATCGGTTGTAGCTCCAAGACGCCGGACTATTTTTTGGGTGCATCGCATGGATTCAATACGGTACACGGCCGCATGCCCTCGGTGCTGACCGGGGCCAACCTGGCCAACCGCGACTTGCTGTATCTGGGCGTTTCCGGCGACGGCGACTCGGCTTCCATCGGCTTGGGGCAGTTCGCCAACGCCATGCGCCGGGGCGTGAACATGGCTTACATCGTGGAGAACAACGGCGTCTATGGTCTGACCAAAGGCCAATTCTCGGCTACGGCAGATCGCGGCTCCAAAAGCAAGAAGGGCGTGGTCAACAGTGATAGCCCGGTCGACCTGGTCGGGCTGGCCCTGCAGTTGGGCGCGACCTACGTGGCACGCAGTTTCTCCGGTGACAAGGCGCAATTGGTGCCGCTGATCAAGGGCGCCATGTCACATGGTGGCGCGGCCTTCATTGACGTGATCAGCCCGTGCGTCACGTTCAACAACCACGGCGGCAGTACCAAGAGCTACGACTATGTGCGTCAACACAACGAGGCAGTCAGTCGTATCGATTTCATGGACATGCACAGCGAAATCACGACCCAATACGAACCGGGCGATGTGGTGGAGGTGCAGCAGCACGATGGCTCGCTGCTGCGCCTGCGCAAGCTGCACCCGGAATACGACCCGACCGACCGCTACAAGGCGATGAGCTATATGCAGGAGCACCAGGCACGCGGTGAAGTAGTGACGGGGTTGCTCTATGTGGACCCGCTTGCCACCGATTTGCATATGGCGCTCAACACCACGCATCGGCCCTTGAATACACTGGGTTCCGGGCAACTCTGTCCGGGGGCCAAGGCGCTGGAAAAGATTAATGCCGCATTGCGGTGATAGAAGCGCTATAACTGACTCAAGAAAGGGGTAATGACCATGTCTGAACGCACCGTATTTCAGTCCATGTCCCAACGGCATGTGGTCAGCCTGGGGCCCAACGCCAGTGTCTGGGACGCTGCCTGCGTCATGACCCGCGCCAATTGCGGCAGTGTGTTGATCGTGGACACCCCAGGGACTCTGCTGGGTATAGTGACCGAGCGTGACCTGATGACCCGGGTGCTGGCCAAGGCGCTTAACCCGCAAACCACTACGGTGACCGACATCATGACCCGCAATCCACACTGCGTCGCCCCTGAAATTCTGGTATCAGATGCGGTGCTTATCATGATCGAACGGGGCTTTCGACACCTCCCCATCGTAGGGCCGGGGTCCAAAATCTTGGGGGTGTTTTCGGTACGAGACGCGCTGCCGCGTGAAATCGGCAATGCGGTTAGTCTGGCGGAGTTTCACGAGCAGGTCAATGACGCACTGGGGTAGAGTCGGGCTGATATGTGGCTGATAATCTGTCGAAGATGCATCAGGCGCTCGCACATAGTGCAATAAGATTGGTCGTTGCGAAGGTACTAGTATGGCAATAGAAGGTTTCATGGGTCCGGGTGTTCGCGTGATGCGAAGTCTGCCTTTTCCACTGAAGTTCGCATTGATCGGGTTTCTCGCGGCGATGCCGGTTTTGGTGGTGGTGTGGCAGTTTTTCTTCAGCAGCGAGTCCAGGGTCGCATATGAAATCGTGTTGGTTCTGTGCCTTTTGGATTCTGCCGTTCTGTTTTACTGCCTGGCCGCACTGCACCAGAGCGTGACCCAGGATCTGCGGCAGCTCATCCATGCGGCCAACCAAATGGTCGCCGGCGACCTCCGCCTGTCATTGAGCCCGAGTAGCCGCGATGAACTGGGTCAATTGGTCGTATCCATGGGCCAACTGAGCCGTACCGTTTCAGCCATGGTCGCCAATGTGCGCAGTAACGCGGCCTTTGTGTCCCATGCGGGGAAAAGCCTGGCGAAAGGCAACCGGGAGTTGTCAGACCGGACCGAACAACAGGCTGCCAACCTGGAACAGACAGCTGCCAGCGTCGAAGAACTGTCTTCTACCGTCAACGAAAACGCCAATACTGCCAGCCTGGCCAACGGTCAGGCTGGCAGTGTGCGGGATGTGGCCGACAAGGGGGCTGCTACCATGGCCCAGGCCGTTGAGTCGGTGGAGGCTATTCAGGCCAGCGCGAAGCGCATGGATGAAATCGTGGGCGTAATAGACGGGCTTGCATTCCAGACAAATATTCTTGCGCTCAATGCCGCGGTTGAGGCGGCCCGGGCCGGTGAGTCGGGTCGTGGTTTTGCGGTCGTGGCCAGTGAAGTGCGCTCACTCGCCCAGCGTTCTGCCGAGGCATCCAAGGAGATCAGGCTGTTGATCGGGACCTCGTCCAGTCAAGTGGCCTCAAGTGTGCAGAAAATTCGTTCCGCAGGTGCGGCCATTACGCAGGTTGTGTCGGGCATCCGTGATGTGGCGGCCAGCATGTCGCAGATATCCACGTCCAGTGCCGAACAAAGTTCGGGTTTGTCCGAGATTACATCGGCAATACGGCAACTCGATGAAATCACCCAGCGCAATGCCCAGATGGTGGAGCAGGCGGTCGCGCAAGCCGTCAATATGGAAGGCCGTGCCGGCACACTGGTGGAATCCGTTGCGCTGTTCAAACTGCAGCAGGGTTCTGCTGAAGAGGCAATGGAACTGGTGGAGCGTGCGGTGGCGTATCGCCAACGGACGTCCAAGGACGCTTTTCTGCGAGACCTGACGGACGCATCCAAAGGTTTTTATGACCGCGATATGTACGTCTTTGTACTGGATGAAGACGGCACCTATCTGGCTTTTGGTGGCAATCCAGGCAAGGTAGGAACGCGCGTTCAGGACATTGCCGGCATTGATGGCAATGGCCTTCTGCAATCCATTTTTAACCAGGCAGACTATGAGCCTGGGTGGGTGGAGTACGACATCACCAACCCAACAACTGGCAAAGTGCAAACCAAGATGTCGTTCGTTCAAAAAGTCGACGGCCGCTATGTGGGCTGCGGCGTCTACAAGAATCTGGTGGCGGCCTAGCTTCCGCCTGGGCCGCCCGCGCGCAGGGCCTTCGCACGGGCCATGGCTGCTGCAATGATGGCGCGCTTGTGGTCCAGCACCTTGGGGTCTTCAATACGGGAATGCTCCGCCAGATTGGCCAGTTTCATCTGGGCCTCCGCGGCGAGCTTCCTGGCGTGTTCAACTTGCTGGCGCTGGCGGCGGTCAGTCCGGATTGCATAGCGCGCACGGGCGAGATCGGCTTGTGGTTGTGACCATGCCGCCCAACCGCTGGCAATGCCGTTGGCGGGCTCCAGTTTGATGCAGTCCACAGGACACACCGGCAGGCACAATTCGCAGCCCGTGCAGTATTGCTCCATGACCGTGTGCATGCGCTTGTTGCTGCCCACGATGGCATCGGTGGGGCAGGCGTCGATACACAGGGTGCAGCCGATACACCAGTTCTCATCAACGAAAACGGTTTGGCGTGGACTCTCCAGGCCAAATGCGGGGTCCAGCGCCTTCGCTGGACGGCCGGTGATGTGGGCCAGACGGACGACACCCTGTTGGCCGCCAGGGGGACACTGGTTGATGTCGGCTTCTCCCGCTTCGATAGCGCGGCTGTAGCCCGCACAGTCCGGATACCCGCAGCGCGTGCACTGCGTTTGGGGCAGCGCATCCAGAATGCGGGCAGCCAACTGCCCATGGGGCTGCGCCGCGGTGCTCACTTCTTGCTGGTTAAGCGCTTGGCCACTATCTTTTTAGTAGCTGGTCGAGCAGTCTTTGCGTGGGCTACGGCTACAACAGGCTGCTTCTTGGGTGTGGCTTTCGTGGGCGCCTGCGGTGCAGCGGGCACACTGGTCACATGATGGCCCAGAATGAACGACTTCACGTGGGGATACACATGTTCGCGCCAGCGCTTGCCGGAGAAAATACCGTAATGGCCTGCGCCCTTGGCTTCGAAATGCTTTTGCATGGAGCGTGGCACACCGCTGCAGATGTCGTGCACCGCCTGCGTCTGGCCGGAGCCGGAAATATCATCCAACTCACCTTCCACTGAAAACAGAGCCGTGGTCTTGATGTCGGAAGGGCGGACCCGCTCGACTTTGCCATTCACACCCTTTACATCCCACGTGCCATTTACTAGGCAAAAGTCCTGAAACACGACCTTGATGGTCTCAAGGTAGTAGTCGGCATCCATGTCCAGCACCGCGTTGTATTCGTCGTAGAACTTGCGGTGGGCCTCGGTGCTGGCGTCGTCGCCTTTGATCAGGTCCTTGAAATAGTCGTAATGGCTGTTGGCATGGTTGCTGGGGTTCATGGCCACAAAGCCGGTATGCTGCAGGAAACCTGGGTACACACGCCGACCCGCTCCCGGGAAGTTTGCCGGAACCCGATAGATCACGTTGTTCTCGAACCAACTGTGGCTCTTGTTCATCGCTAGGTTGTTGACGGCGGTAGGCGACAGACGTGCATCAATAGGACCACCCATCATGGTCATGGATAATGGCGTGGTCTCACCACGACTGGCCATCAGGGACACGGCGGCCAGCACCGGCACCGTTGGCTGGCAGACGCTCATGACATGGCAATTGCCGTACTTGCTCTGCACATGCCGGATGAACTCCTGCACGTAATTGACATAATCGTCCAGATGGAATTCACCGTCAGCCAGCGGGACCAAACGCGCATTCTTCCAGTCGGTAATGTAGACCTTGTGGTCTTTCAACATGGTCTTGACAGTGTCGCGCAACAGCGTGGCATAGTGCCCCGACAAAGGTGCCACGATCAGGACTGCGGGCTGGTCTTTGATTTTTTCCAGCGTTGCCTGGTCGTCACTGAAACGTTTGAAACGGCGCAACTCGCAGAATGGTTTGTTGATCTCCACACGCTCATGGATGGCTACTTCGACGCCGTCTACGTCAATCGTGCGCAGGCCAAACTCGGGCTTTTCGTAGTCTTTGCCCAGGCGGTGCATCAAGTCGTACCCCGCGGAAATGCGTTGGGCGAACGGGTTTTGGCCGGCCAGACTCAGCGGGTTTGCAAACACCTTGGACGCGGTCTGGGCCAGGTCTGAGAACGGCTCCATCAATGACCGTTGGGTTTCGTAGAACTGGTACAGCATGGGGTGGCTCGCTTTCGAAGTCGTTTCGCACAACAAAATGTTGCAGTGCAATATAACAGTTTTGCAGGATTCCAGTGTGGGTGATTGTGTCTAGGATGTCACCAAAGTTTCAGGCTTTTGTAAGGATTTCAACGGGGGAGTTGTGCCTGCCGTGTGCCCATGCTCACGACAGGTCACCGTTTTGGCCCAGGTGGTTAGACCACTTTGGCGATGGAAGCGCAGACGTAGTCGATGTTCTTGCTGTTGAGCGCAGCCACGCACATGCGGCCAGTGTCGGTGCCGTAGACGCCAAACTCGGTGCGCAGGCGCACCATCTGGTCCTTAGTCAGGCCGGAATAGCTGAACATGCCGATCTGGCTGGTGATGAAGGACATGTCCTGCTTGACACCGGCAGCCTTCAGGCCGTCGACCAGTTTCTGGCGCATGGCTTTGATGCGCACGCGCATCTCGCCCAGTTCTTTTTCCCACAGGGCGCGCAGCTCAGGGTTGTTCAGCACGGCAGCCACCACGGCACCGCCGTGGGTGGGTGGGTTGGAGTAGTTGGTGCGGATCACGATCTTGAGCTGGCTCAGCACGCGGCCTGCCTCTTCCTTGTCTTTGCACAGCACCGACAGGCCGCCGACGCGCTCGCCGTACAGGCTGAAGCTCTTGGAGAACGATGTGGATACAAAGAAGTTCAAACCGGCGGCGACAAACTTCTGGATCACGGCGCCGTCTTCGGCAATGCCGTAACCGAAGCCCTGATAGGCCATATCCAGGAAGGGAGTGAGCTCCTTGGCCTTGACCACGGCAATCACCTGGTCCCACTGGGCGGGAGTGATGTCGTAGCCGGTGGGGTTGTGGCAGCAGGCGTGCAGCACGACGATGGTGCCGGCGGCGGCGGCGTTCAGGCTGTCCAGCATGCCGTCAAAGTCCACGCCACGCTTGGCCGCGTCGTAATAGGCATACGTGTCCACGTCAAAGCCGGCATTGGTGAACAGGGCGCGGTGGTTTTCCCAGCTGGGGTCAGAAATCAGCACTTTCGCTTTGGGGCTGACCTTCTTCAGGAAGTCGGCGCCGATCTTCAGGCCGCCGGTGCCGCCAATCGCTTGCACGGTGGCCACGCGGCCAGAGGTGACGGGTTCGCTCTCGGCGCCAAATACCAGTGCCTTGACGGCGTTGTCGTAGGCCACGATGCCGTCGATGGGCAGGTAACCGCGGGCGGTGGGCTTGTCCATCATGGTTTTTTCGGCAGCTTGCACGCACTGCAGTAGTGGTAGCTTGCCGTTATCGTCGAAATACACGCCCACACCCAGATTGACCTTGTTTGGGTTGGTGTCGGCGTTGAATTGTTCGTTCAGACCCAGAATTGGGTCGCGGGGGGCCATTTCGACGGCGGAAAAGAGAGACATAGCAGGGTCCTGTGAGAAAAATGGAGAGGCCTCGCGGCGGCGCGCAGGCGGCAGGCCCGATTCTACCGGCGCAAGCACGCAGATCGCGGGACTGGCGATGCGGATCGTGCATGGATTCAGCAACCCGAACCATGGGCCTTTGGGCGCACGTGTTCAGTTCTGTAAGGCCTGCTGCAACCCGGGCGGAATGCGCGCCGGCTTCATGGTTTTTCCGTTCACCCAGCCAATGCGCACCGAACCGGTGCACAGGGGCGTGGAGACAGCATCGCTTGGTTGCGCCAACATGCGGGCTTCCTGCCGGATGGTGAAAGACGAGCGGCCCAGGTCGGCAAGCTGGGCAGTTACCAGCAGCTGATCGTCTAGTCGGGCCGAGCGCAGGTACTTGATGTTCGCTTCACTGACCACAAAGATGCAACCGGTGGTCTCCTGCAACACCCGTTGCTCCAGTCCCAACGCCCGTAGCCATTCGGTACGGGCTCGTTCGAAGTACTTCAGGTAGTTGGCGTAGAAAACAATGCCCCCGGCGTCGGTGTCTTCCCAGTACACACGGATCGGCCAGGTAAAAATATTTGCCACGGGGCTTGCTGGATTAGGGTGCATGTGCGCCATTGTTGCAGACGACTCTGGCAGGATTTCGGGGCATTGGGTACCATGTCCGGTTGTCCTGCGCTTTTAGCCCCGCTTCTGGAACCACCCGCCCATGTCTTCACCCGTCAGCGTCGCATCTGCTACCCATTCCGTTGATGACCAATCGGCCGCCACCGGGCCCGCCGGAGTCTTTTTGCGTTTTCCGGATTCTCCATTCGAGCTGTACCAGCCGTATCCACCCGCAGGGGATCAACCCGAAGCCATTGACCAACTGGTCGAGGGCGTCACCGACGGGGAGGTGTTTCAGACCCTGCTGGGCGTGACCGGCTCCGGCAAGACCTTCACGATGGCCAATGTGATCGCCCGCCTGGGGCGTCCAGCCATCGTGTTTGCGCCCAACAAGACGCTGGCTGCGCAGTTGTACAGCGAGTTCCGCGAGTTTTTTCCGAAGAATGCGGTGGAGTATTTCGTCAGCTACTACGACTACTACCAGCCCGAAGCCTACGTGCCACAGCGCGACCTGTTCATAGAGAAGGACAGCGCCATCAACGAGCACATCGAGCAGATGCGCTTGTCCTGCACCAAGAGCATTCTGGAGCGGCGTGACGTGGTGATCGTCGCCACGGTCTCCGCCATCTACGGTATTGGCCAGCCCGAGGCGTACCACAAGATGATCATGACGCTTCGCACCGGTGACAAGCCGGGCCAGCGCGACCTGATCGCCCAACTGGTGCGCATGCAGTACCAGCGCAACGACTTGGACTTTTCCCGCGGCACGTTCCGCGTGCGCGGCGACACCATCGACATCTTTCCGGCCGAGCACAGCGAGATGGCGATCCGGATCGAGTTGTTTGACGACGAGATCGAGTCCCTTCAGTTATTCGATCCGTTGACCGGGCGCATCCGACAGAAGATTCCGCGTTTCACCGTCTACCCCAGCAGCCACTACGTGACGCCACGCGAGCAGGTGCTGGCTGCGGTGGAGACCATCAAGGTTGAACTGGCCGAGCGGCTGAAGTTTTTTGTGTCCGAAGGCAAGCTGGTCGAAGCCCAGCGCCTGGAGCAGCGCACCCGCTTCGATCTGGAAATGCTCAGTGAAGTGGGGCACTGCAAAGGCATTGAAAACTATTCGCGTCACCTAAGCGGTTCGGCGCCCGGTGAGCCGCCGGCCACGCTGACCGATTACCTGCCCAAGGATTCGGTGATGTTTCTCGACGAATCCCATGTGCTGATCGGCCAGTTTGGCGGCATGTACAACGGCGATCGCTCGCGCAAGACCACACTGGTGGAGTACGGCTTTCGCCTGCCCAGCGCGCTGGACAACCGGCCACTGAAGTTCGAGGAGTTCGAAACCAAGATGCGCCAGGCCATTTTTGTGTCCGCCACGCCCGCCCAGTGGGAGCAGGATCATGCGGGCAAGGTGGTGGAGCAGCTGGTGCGGCCCACCGGGTTGGTGGACCCTGAGGTCGAGGTGCGCCCGGCCACCCACCAGGTGGACGATGTGCTGCAGGAAATCCGCATCCGCGTCGAAAAGAACGAGCGCGTGCTGATCACCACCTTGACCAAGCGCATGGCGGAGCAACTGACCGATTATTTAAGCGACAACGGCGTCAAGGTGCGCTACCTACACAGCGATGTGGACACCGTCGAACGGGTTGAGATCCTGCGTGACCTGCGCCTGGGCGCCTTTGACGTGCTGGTGGGCATCAACCTGTTGCGCGAGGGGTTGGACATTCCAGAAGTGTCCCTGGTGGCCATTCTGGACGCCGACAAGGAGGGCTTTTTGCGTTCCGAACGCTCGTTGATCCAGACCATTGGCCGTGCCGCCCGCAACCTCAATGGGCGCGCCATCCTGTATGCGGACAAGATGACCAATTCCATGGAACGCGCCATCGGTGAGACTGAACGCCGGCGCAAGAAGCAGATTGCCCACAACCTGTTGCACGGCATCACACCACGGTCTATCGTCAAACAGGTACGGGATCTGATTGACGGGGTCTACAGCGAAAAAGCGGGTAGAGAGGCCGATCGACTGGAACGTGACGCGCTGCAGCGTGCGAAGGTAGAGGACATGAGCGAGAAAGACATTTCCCGCGAAATCAAGCGTTTGGAGAAGCTGATGATGGAGCATGCCCGCAACCTGGAGTTCGAAAAGGCTGCCCAAGTACGCGATCAACTGGGAATTTTGAAGCAGCAAGCCTTTGGTGCCCCGGGTAGCGACAATATCGTGCCCATCCCTTTGGGCGGTCAATTTTCAAGAATGTGACTGATCAGTCTAATTACCCGAGCAAAACACTAGGTTTATTGGTATACTTGAGCGACTTAGTCAACCAAATACGACTGAAGGAGTTCTCCATGCGCCTCACCACCAAAGGCCGCTTCGCGGTCACCGCGATGATTGACCTGGGTTTGCGCCAAAGCGGCGGCCCTGTCACCCTGGCAGCCATCAGCCAGCGCCAGCAGATTTCACTGTCGTACCTTGAGCAACTGTTTGGAAAGCTGCGCCGGCATGAACTGGTGGAGTCTACCCGCGGACCGGGCGGTGGCTACACGCTGGCCCGCAAGGCGTCGGATATTACCGTTGCGGACATTATCGTATCAGTCGACGAGCCGATCGATGCAACCCACTGCGGTGGCAAGGAAAATTGCCTGGGCGAGGGGGCTCGTTGCATGACGCACGATCTGTGGGCCTCGCTCAACGTGCGCATGGTGGAGTTTCTGGATTCGGTTACCTTGCAGAAACTGGTCGATGACCAGCTTGCCAAGGGCCTGCAAGTGGAAGACAAGCCCAGCGTCAAGCGTGCGATTTCGGCCATGCCCCAGAGCAAGCCGATTCGTATCAATGCACCCAATTCAGTGTTTGCCTTGGGCAACGCGTTCTCCAAGACCTGATTCTTCAAGACCTGATCTTTTATAGCCATGGACAACACCCCCCACTTTCCGATCTACATGGACTACAGCGCCACCAACCCTTGCGATGAGCGGGTGGTGGACGCCATGGTGCCATGGTTGCGCAACCACTTTGGCAACCCCGCGTCGCGCAGTCACGCCTGGGGCTGGGAGGCCGAGGCCGCTGTTGAAAAAGCCCGCGGCCAGGTGGCCGAACTGATAGGCGCGGACCCGCGCGAAATCGTCTGGACCTCCGGGGCTACCGAGTCGAACAACCTGGCGCTCAAAGGTGCGGCCCACTTTTACCAGTCCAAAGGCAAGCATCTGATTACCGTCAAGACCGAGCACAAGGCTGTGCTGGACACCTGTCGCGAATTGGAGCGTCAGGGATTCGAGGTGACCTACCTGGATGTGCAGGAAGACGGATTGGTCAACCTGGATGCCTTTAAGGCCGCCATTCGCCCCGACACCATTGTGGCCAGTGTGATGTTTGTCAACAACGAGATCGGCGTCATCCAGGACATCGCTGCCATTGGTGCTGTGTGCCGTGAAAAGGGCATCATTTTCCATGTGGATGCGGCGCAGGCCACAGGTCGCGTGGCGTTTGATTTGTCCAAGCTGCCGGTTGACCTGATGAGCCTGACCGCCCACAAGACCTACGGCCCCAAAGGCATTGGCGCCTTGTTTGTGCGCCGCAAACCCCGCGTGCGTCTGGAAGCGCAGATGCACGGCGGCGGCCACGAGCGCGGCATGCGCAGTGGCACCCTGCCCACGCACCAGATCGTGGGCATGGGCGAGGCCTATCGCATCGCCAAAGAGGAGATGGCGGCCGAGAATGTGCGCATCCAGGCGCTGCACGACCGCATGTTGGCGGGCCTCAAGGATGTGGAACAGGTGTTCATCAATGGCCACGTGACCCAACGCGTGCCCCACAACCTGAACATGAGCTTCAACTACGTCGAAGGCGAGTCGCTGATCATGGGCATCAAAGGGTTGGCGGTCAGCAGCGGCTCGGCCTGCACATCGGCATCGCTGGAGCCGAGCTACGTACTGCGCGCCTTGGGCCGCAGCGACGAGTTGGCCCACAGCAGCCTGCGCATGACGATTGGCCGCTGGACCACCGAGGCGGAAATCGATTACGCCATCGACACGATCAAGAAGAACGTCGCCAAGCTGCGCGATCTCAGCCCACTGTGGGAGATGTACCAGGACGGCGTTGACATCAGTGCAATCCAGTGGGCCGCACATTAAAGAGGTAATCAAAATGGCATATTCTGAAAAAGTCGTAGACCACTACGAGAACCCCCGCAACGTCGGCAGCTTTGAAAAAGGCGACGATAGCGTGGGCACCGGCATGGTCGGTGCGCCTGCCTGCGGCGACGTCATGAAGCTGCAGATCAAGGTGAATCCACAGACCGGCGTGATTGAAGACGCACGCTTCAAGACCTATGGCTGCGGCTCGGCCATCGCGTCGAGTTCGCTGGTGACCGAATGGGTCAAGGGCAAAACGCTGGACGAAGCGGCGGCGCTGAAGAACAGCCAGATCGCCGAAGAGCTGGCGCTGCCGCCGGTCAAGATCCATTGCTCCATCCTGGCTGAAGACGCCATCAAGGCGGCAGTGGATGACTACAAGAAAAAGCATCTGTGAGAACTTGCGGGACAGATCTTTGGCGCTGTCCTCAACTGATAGAAAAATATGGCCGTTACTTTGACTGAAGCTGCTGCGCGCCATGTGACGCGCTACCTGACCAAGCGTGGCAAGGGCGTTGGCGTGCGCCTCGGCGTCAAGACTACCGGGTGCTCCGGCCTGGCCTACCAACTGGAGTACGTAGACGAACTGGCCCCTGAGGATCTGGTCTTTGAAGGCCATGGCGTCAAGGTGCTGGTGGACCCCAAGAGCCTGGCGTATCTCGACGGCACCGAGCTGGATTTTGTACGCGAAGGGCTGAACGAAGGCTTTCGCTTCAACAACCCGCGCGAGCGCGACAAATGCGGCTGTGGTGAGTCGTTCCGCGTGTGAATCTGCAGTCCAACGATTTTGAGCTGTTCGGGCTCACGCAGCAGTTTGCGCAGGATCGCGCTGCACTGGACGCGCGCTGGAAGGATTTGCAGCGCGAGGCCCACCCCGACAAGTTCGCTGCCCAGGGCGACGCCGCGCAACGCGTGGCCATGCAATGGTCGGTGCGCATTAACGAGGCCTACCAGCGCCTGCGGGACCCGCTCAAGCGTGCCGCCTATTTATGCGAGCTGGGCGGCTCACCCGTCAACGCACACAGCAACACGGCCATGCCGTCGGCGTTCCTGATGCAGCAAATGCAGTGGCGCGAAGACCTGGACGAGGCCCGTAGCGACGCGGCGCTTGGGGCGCTGCGCGACAATGTGGATGCCGCCCAGCGCGACTTGCTCCACGAATGCGCCACACGCATCGATGAACTGCGTGATTTCCCTGCCGCCGTGCAGTCGGTGCGAGCACTCATGTTCATTGAAAAATTTGGGCACGATCTGGACTTGGCCTTCGACAAACTGGAAACCTGAAACCCCGCGGGGCGGCCATGTGGCACTGCCCCCATTTGATTGCATATGGCGCTTCTACAAATCTCCGAGCCCGGCCAGGCGCCCAATCCGCACGAACGGCGCATTGCCGTGGGTATTGACCTGGGCACGACCCACTCCCTGGTGGCTGCGGTTCGCCACGGCGTGGCCGAATGTCTGCCCGACACGCAAGGTCGCGTCATCCTGCCATCCGTGGTGCGCTACCTGGCCGGTGGCGGGCGCGACATCGGCTACCCCGCGCAGGCGGCACTGGCCAGTGATCCGGAGAACACCATTGCCTCGGCCAAGCGTTTCATGGGCCGCAGCCTGGCCGACGTGGTGGGTGCCGACAAGCTGCCCTACCGCTTTGCCGACCACGCGGGCATGCTGGGCGTGCTCACGGTAGCGGGCGAGAAATCACCGGTCGAGGTCAGTGCCGACATTTTGGCCACGCTGCGCTACCGGGCCGAAGACACTTTCAGTGACGATCTCTATGGCGCGGTGATTACCGTGCCAGCTTACTTTGACGATGCCCAACGCCAGGCCACCAAGGACGCCGCACAACTGGCGGGCATCAAGGTGCTGCGCCTGATCAACGAGCCCACGGCTGCGGCCATTGCCTATGGGCTGGACAACGCCAGCGAAGGTGTCTACGCCATCTACGACCTGGGTGGCGGCACCTTTGACATCTCCATCCTTCGGCTCACGCAAGGTGTTTTTGAAGTGGTTGCCACGGGGGGGGATTCGGCCCTGGGTGGCGATGACTACGACCACGCGTTGGCGGATTGGGTGCTGCTGCAGACCGGTGTTGAGGCCGTCACCGCGGCCGACAAGGCCACGCTGAAGGTTGCGGCGCGGGCCTGCAAGGAAGCGTTGACTGCTACAAATACAGTAGCGCTTCATGCAGACTTGACGAGTGCTAGCATCCAGTTTGACGTAGACAGAAGTCAGTTCGAGGCCGCTACCGCGCATTTGACCGCCCGCACCATTGCCGCTGTGCGCAAGGCCTTGCGCGACGCGCGTCTGTCCGTGCAGGACGTGCAGGGCGTGGTCATGGTAGGTGGCTCCACCCGCATGCCGCAGGTGCAGGCTGCGGTGGCCCAGTTCTTTGGCCGCGCACCGCTGAACAACCTCAATCCCGACGAGGTCGTGGCCCTGGGCGCATCCATCCAGGCCAACCAATTGGCGGGCAACAACACGGCCGGTGATTTGCTGCTGCTGGACGTCATCCCCCTGTCGCTGGGCGTGGAGACCATGGGCGGCCTGGTGGAGCGCATCGTGCCGCGCAACCAGACCATTCCCACGGCCATGGCGCAGGACTTCACCACCTACAAGGATGGCCAGACCGCGCTGGCCTTGCACGTGGTGCAGGGCGAGCGCGACCTGGTGGCCGATTGCCGCAGCCTGGCGCGCTTCGAACTGCGCGGCATACCGCCCATGGCCGCCGGTGCGGCCCGCATTCGTGTCACGTTCACGGTCGATGCCGATGGACTGCTGAATGTGGCGGCGCACGAGCAGGTCAGTGGCGTGCAGGCCGACATCAACGTCAAGCCATCCTATGGCCTTGGCGATGCCCAAATTGCACAAATGCTGCAGGACAGCTTTGCGACGGCCGAGCAGGACATTCGCACCCGCGCCGTGGTGGAAGCCCAGGTCGATGCCGACCGCCTGCTGCTGGCCATTCAGAGCGCACTGGACGCCGATGCAGATCTGCTAGATCCGCCAGAGCGCGCCGAAATCGACGCCGCCATGGCGGCACTGGCCGAGGGCCGAAACAGCACCGATGCCGCCCATATCGAGCGCTTAAGCAAGGCGCTGGCCCAGGCCACCGAATCCTTTGCCGCCCAACGCATGAACCGGGGCATTGCCCATGCGCTTGAGGGCAAGAACATTGAAACACTATGACAATTATCAAAATCCTGCCGCACCCGGAATACTGCCCCCAGGGCGCCGAAATAACGGCTTCGCCGGGCACGTCCATCTGCGAGGCGCTGCTTGAAAACCACATCGCCATCGAGCACGCCTGCGACATGAGTTGCGCCTGCACCACCTGCCATGTCATCGTGCGCGAGGGTTTTGCGTCACTCAATGAGCTCGATGAAAACGAGGAAGACTTGCTGGACCGCGCCTGGGGCCTGGAGCCCAACTCGCGCCTGAGCTGTCAGGCGTTTTTGGCGCAGAAGGACGTTGTGGTGGAGATTCCAAAATACTCCATCAACCACGCCAAAGAGAATCACTGATGCGGCAAATTTTTCTCGATACCGAAACCACCGGTTTCAACGCCAACCTGGCGCAAAACCCGGACCGCATGGTCGAAATCGGCTGTGTGGAGCTGGTCAACCGCAAGCTCACGGGCAACAACCTGCACTTCTACCTGAATCCCGAGCGGGACAGCGAAGAGGGCGCCTTGCGCGTGCACGGCCTGACCACCGAGTTTTTGAGCGACAAGCCCAAGTTTGCAGCCATTGCCCAGGAGCTGCTGGATTTTGTGGCCGACGCGGAAATAATCATCCACAACGCGCCATTTGACTTGTCCTTTCTGGATGCCGAGCTGGCGCGGGTTGGCCATCAACCGTTCAAGACATATGTAGGCTCTGTGACCGACACCCTGGTCATGGCCAAGGAGATGTTCCCCGGCAAGCGCAACAGCCTGGACGCCCTGTGCGACCGGCTGGAGGTCGACAACTCGGGGCGCACCCTGCACGGCGCCTTGCTGGATGCCGAGCTGCTGGCGGACGTGTACATCAACATGACACGCGGCCAGGATGCGCTGCTGATGGATGCGGGTTCACCCGACGAGGCCGGGGTGGTTGCGGTGCAGATCGACTTGCGTGGATTTATCCTGCCTGTGGTGGCTGCCAATGCGCAGGAACTGGTGGCGCATGACGACGTGATAAGCCAGTTGGACAAATCCAGCGGCGGAAAAACACTGTGGCGAAAGCTCGCCTGACGGTTGTTGTATAATTTGAGGCTATTCTGATGAATAATCAGGGCGGTTAGCTCAGGGGTAGAGCACTGCATTCACACTGCAGGGGTCACAAGTTCGAAACTTGTACTGCCCACCAAATACGGTAAAGAAATCAAGCACCTTGTGGAAACACCAGGTGCTTTTTTCTTGTGGTCGCTGTTGTGGTCATTTCACATCCCACTCCGAAAGTTGCAGGTTGGTCGCGATGAGCCGCGTGACCAGCATTTTGATGAACGCCTTGTCAAAGCAGGATTGCAGCTCCGCCGAGGCCTGTCGCAGCGACTCACCCTGGATCTTCAGCACCGAGACCTTCGTTTCGGCAATGACGGTTGCGGAGCGCACATTTTTCGCCGGTCGCAGGTACACCATCTCACCAATGCTGACCCCGGCCTTCAGTTTGCTCAGTGCCAGATTGTTCTTGGTGATTCTGACGGTGCCTTCCAGTAACAGGTAGAAGGACTTGCCGGTCGCCCCTTCTTCCATCAGCACCGCGCCGGCCTCCAGTTTGTGCAGGCGACCCAGCCGGAGGGTTTCCCAAATGGCGACGTCGCTGAAGTCCTTGAAAAATTCGAATTGCCGCAGCTTCTGAAAACGCTCGACTTCGGTCGTTTGCGATGCCAGTTTGGTAACGCTGTTGCTGGCGCCAATGATGGCGTCGGCGAAGGCATTCCAGTCGGAAAAACGGTCGGCCGGAGCCTTGGCCAGAGCCACGCGGATGATGTCTTCCAGAGCTGCGGGCAACTCGGGGCGGATCACGCGTACCGGTACCGCTTCTTCCGAGCTGATTTTGAAGATGGTTGTGTAATCGCTTTCGCTCTGGAATGGTTTGTGCCCTGTCAGCAACTCATACAGAACAATGCCCAGGGAAAACATGTCGGACTGTTGGGTGAGTGGCGCTTCGCGGATTTGCTCGGGCGACATGTAGGCTGGCGACCCCACCAGTCCTGCCAGTTGGGTCACATCACCCTTTTGGGACAGCGCGGTGCCAAAGTCGGTGAGCTTGATCTCGCCATCGTCGCGCAGCAGCAAATTGGCCGGTTTGATGTCCCGGTGCACGAGGCCATGGAAGTGCGCGTACTCCAGTGCGTTGCAGCACTTGAACGCGATGTCCAGCACTTCGGGCACGGGCAACAGCACATGGGGCGAGGTATGCGCCTCCAAAGACCGGCCCTTGACGTATTCCAGCACCAGGTAGGGCGGATCCGCCCGCTCGTCCACGTCGATCAGGGCAACAATGTGGGGATGGGCGATCTTGCCCGCCAGCACTGCTTCGTTGTGCAGCAAGCGCCGGTACTTGGCGGCCTGTCCAGGGTCCAGCAGCAAGTGCGGGTGAATCTGTTTGATTGCCACCCGGACGTTGCGAAACGTGTCGTACGCCAGGTAGACCACACCGCTGGAACCACGGCCCAATTCCCGTTCGACGCGGTACTTTCCAATACCCGATGGGGTGGTTGTCATGTTGCTCTCCGCTTAAACTCAGACCATTGCAAGTCAACAGGCCGCGGGCCTGATCTCAGGATATCCTCTGCCGATGATTGATCCCTTGTCGAATACCGTGCTGAAGCAGGAACGCGTGTCCCTGCCTGCACTGGTAGCAGTGGGTGTCATTCACATCGGCCTATTGTGGATCATGCTGCAGGCCACGCCGAGCCTGCAGGCCAGTCGCAATGTGGTGTACCAGATCCTCTCACCGATTACACGCCTGCGGGAGCTGGTACCCAGCGCACCGGCGGTGGTGCAGCGGGCGATTCGGGAGGTGCGCGGCCCGATTGCTGCCGTCAACGCGGTTCAGGAGAAGAGACCGACGGAACCTCCGCCTGAAAGGAAACGTCACATTGTTCCCGACGCTCTGCCAGAGGTGAAGCCCGTCCAGCTGGCACAGGAGACGGTTCCGGTTGTGGTTCCAGCTGTTGTGATACCGCCTCCGACGCCCGTCCCGGTTCCCGTCATTCCGGAACCTGCACCCGCACCCGCACCTGTTCCTGTTCCTGTTCCTGTGGTGGAGCCAGCACCCGCGCCAGCACCAGCGCCCACACCCGTGCCAGCGCCAGCACCAGCACCAGCGCCAGCACCAGCACCAGCGCCAGCGCCAGCGCCAGCGCCAGCACCAGCGCCAGCACCAGCGCCAGCGCCAGCGCCAGCGCCAGCGCCAGCGCCAGCACCAGCGCCAGCGCCAGCACCTGCACCTGCTCCTGCACCACCTCCTGCTCCTGCTCCTGCCAGGGCCTTGGCCATCACACCGGCGGAGAAGCCACCTGTCGCGGCAAATGCGCCGACCAGCGGTGCGCCACCGGGCGGCGGACCGGCTCCCGCGGCGCAGGCGCCCGGCGGCGCGGCGGGTGGCTCAGGGCTGGTCTACCCGAACTACATGGAACGGCGTTCGCGCCAGAAGAGTTTTGCGGAGCTGGCCAACGAGCAACTGAACCCAGGCGGGCGCAAGGACAAATTTGTGGCAGCGATGGAGGGCGCACAAACGCCTGATTGTTTGGGGACCAACCAAACCGGTCAGGTGAATCAGGGGCAGGTCAGTTTTAGCGGTCTGTTTGCCGCCCCGGCAATCGCGGCTCAGGCACTGCAAGGCAAATGCAAATGAACATTTCACAGGAACATCGGCAATGAATTCGACCACTTTGCAACCACCCGCACCGCGCTTCGCACAACCGTGCCGGGCCTTGGTTTCTGCCAGCGTTTTGGTATGGGCCTGCGTTTTCAGTCCGCCCATTCTTGCGCAGTCTGCGGCGCCGGCCGCGAGTGCGACGGTGTCTGCCGCTGCGGGCAAGCTGCCCATGGCAGACAGCGTGGCGCAACCACTGGTGGTGCCTGACAGCGGCGCGGGCCATAGCGCCAATCCGTATGGCTTGCGCGTGGTCTGGGCGCAGGGCGATATGGTGGCGCGCACGACGCTGGTCTTGCTGGCGCTGATGTCGCTGCTGAGCTGGTATGTCATCGTCGCCAAGCTGCTCGAACAGCGGCGCCAGGCCACCCAGGCGCAGTCGGCGCGGGCTGCGTTTGCCAATGCCGATTCGCTGCAAAAGGGCGCCACCGCCCTGGGCAAAGAAAGCCCTTTCCGGTTCCTGGTGGATTCCGCGATGGACGCGCTGCGCAAATACGAAAGCCTGGCGGGACAGGTGGACGTGGGCACGTGGCTGAGCCAGGACATCGTGCGCAATGTAGGCACCCTGCAAATGCGCATGCAGTCGGGTCTGTCGGTGCTGGCGACTGTCGGGTCGACCGCTCCGTTTGTTGGCCTGTTCGGCACGGTCTGGGGTATTTACAACGCCCTGGTCACCATTGGGTCGACCGGCCAGGCGTCCATCGACAAGGTGGCCGGACCTGTGGGTGAGGCGCTGATCATGACCGCACTGGGCCTGGCCGTGGCGGTACCTGCCGTACTGGGCTACAACTGGCTGGTGCGGCGCAACCGTCTCGCCCTGCACAGCGTCAAAGGCTTTGGCTCCGATTTGCACACGCTGCTGCTCATAGAAATTGAAAAAAGCCAGCGCGGTGGCAGTTTGAGCAAGGCAGTGGCCTGACCATGGCCATATCGTTTGACGCACCCACTGGTGGGCTGTCCGGCCTGGACAGCGACGATGACATGCTGTCCGACATCAACACCACGCCCCTGGTGGACGTGATGCTGGTGCTGCTGATCATTTTTCTGATCACCATTCCGGTGGTCAATGCTGCGGTGGCCGTGAAGCTGCCACGCGAGAGCAACCAGTTGCGCCAGGCCCAGCCCGAGACGGTGATTGTGTCGGTCGATGCCAATGGCGCCGCATACTGGTTTGATGTCAAACTGGGCTCGGATGATCTGTTGCAGCTACGCCTTGCAAAAATTGCCAGCCAGAGTCCCCAACCCGAAGTTCACATACGGGCCGATGCGCGGTCGAATTTCGAAGCGGTTGCAAAGGTGGTGCTCGCCTGCCAGACCGCCGGCATTGCCCGCGTGGGCTTCCTGACAGAACCCCCTTCCTCACCATGAAGACGACGTTCCATGGCCATTGAATTTGACGAAGAAGAGGGCGACGAGGCCCACGCGGCGCCCAGCATGAACACCACACCGCTGATTGACGTGCTGTTGGTGCTTCTGGTCATGCTCATCATCACGATTCCTATCCAGCTGCACTCGGTGCGCATGGACCTGCCCGGTGGCGTGCCCCCGCCGGACGCGCCTGACCCCGTGGTGGTCCGGCTGGAGGTGTCCAGCAGCAACCAGCTGCAATGGAATGGCGAACCGGTGAGCGACCGTGCCGCGCTGGAGGCCCGCTTGCAGGCTGCAGCCCTTGAGCCTGTGCAACCCGAAATTCATGTGCATGCCGACCCCAAGACCAAGTACGACGCGGTGGCCGCCGTGCTGACCGCGGCGCAGCGCCAGGGGCTGCTGAAGATCGGCGTGGTGGGCCTGGAAGCCTACGCCAAGCCTGCGCCATAGGCCCGCTCCAGACCTACTGGCCCTGCGGCGCCTGCGTCACGAAGTGCAGCACCAGTTTGTCGTGTTGCGTGAGGTTCTTGAATGCCAACCCGATGTAGAACGCGGCCTCATTGCCGGCCCGGTTGTTGTGGCAGATGCTGGCCGAAAGATTGAGCTGAACCGGAGTGTTGTCGAAGATGACGTCGATGCCGACTGTCACCACATCGCCTACCGAGGCCAGCGCCGAGTCGGTCTTGATCATGGCGCCCTGCAGGCTGATGTCCACCAACGTTGCGTCCTGCGCGTCTTTGCCCGGGACCTCCACGGTGGTGGGCCAGGTGGTCTTGGTGCGCATCGACTGGCGCACCAGCGTCGCGTCAACCTGGGTCGGGTAGGCCAGCAGCGCGTAGGCAAACGGCTTTTGGAAGGTTTGCAGCACCTTGCTGAGAAACGAGAATTCGTACTGGCCCGTGAAACCCCGCACGACACAGATTTCGCCTTCCTCCAGCTCGGTCTTGACGCCATCCGGTCCCAGGGGCCCGACCATGACTCCCTTGCCCTCAATTGCGCCAAAGAATTGGGATTCTTTCTTGGTGGCGCCCTCGACCAAGCGACGTGTTTGCAGGGCCATTCCCGTGCGCAAGCCCAGGGCACGCAAGGGCAAACGGTTGACGGCGGCGCTTGCGGTGGCATCTTCGGTCATGGAGTCGCTTTCGGGTTCTTCATTGGGCTTTGGCAACAAGATTTCTGGCTAAGATGGTACACCGGCAGTGCGTCGGTTGGGGCGTTGCCCGATTCAAGGAGTTCAGCATGAAACACCAAGTGATGGGCCTGGCGCTGGCCACAACTGCCGTGCTGGCGGGGTTAGCGGGTTGCGCCGATTTGAACGACACGGGACTGGCGGCCATGGCGACGCGGGTGCAGGCTTATGCGGTGGTGGACGAGCAACTGGTGCAGGGCGAAATGGTGCTGTTTCCGGATCACACCGGCACCGTGGCACTGCGGGCTGATCCCGCTGTGGTGGGAGCGCCCGCCGAAGCGGCCAGCGCGCCCCGGCCAGCCGGCAAACCCATGCTGACCAGTTGCGTGGGGCGTTTGCGCTACACCGCGACCACTCTGGGGTCCATCGATTTGCGCTGTAACGACGGTGCTGTGGCAGACCTTCGGATGGCGCTGATTGGCGATACCCGCGGCTATGGTTACGGGCACACCGCGACCGGCCTGGCCAGCCTGACCTTTGGCATGACACCGGTGGAGGCCCGCGCGCATCTGACGGTTCCGCCCGGCAAGCAGTTGGTAGACCGCACGGATCCCAGCGGACTTGAATTGCGGTGACGGACGACGTGGACTGTGTGGTGGTGGGGGCCGGCGTGGTCGGCCTGGCGGTGGCCCGCGCGCTGGCACTGGCGGGTCGCGAAGTGCTGGTCATGGAGGCCTGCCATTCCATCGGTACCCAGACCAGTTCGCGCAATAGTGAAGTCATCCATGCCGGCATGTACTACCCCACCGGTTCACTGAAGGCACAGCTCTGTGTGCGCGGCAACGCCATGCTGTACGACTACTGCGGCCTGCGCGGTGTGGCCCACCGGCGCTGTGGCAAGTTCATTGTGGCGACGACCGTTGACCAACTGGGCCAGCTGCACGCCATCCAGGCCCGGGCGTTGGCCAATGGTGTCAACGATTTGGTCCTGCTGGACCGCGATCAGGCACGGGCCGCCGAGCCCGCTCTGCAGTGCGTAGGAGCCCTGCATTCGCCATCCACCGGCATTGTGGACAGCCACGGTTTGATGCTGTCGCTGCTGGCCGATGTGGAGCACGCGGGTGGAACCCTTGCATTGAATTCGCCGCTAGCCCTCGCAGAAATTGATGGTAACGCTATTGAATTGGTAGCGGACGACGGCACCCGCTTGCGCGCAGCATCCGTGGTCAACGCGGCTGGCCTGCAGGCACCGGCGCTGGCGGCCCGTTTTGCGGGGCTGGACGCGCGCCATGTGCCCACGGCCTACTTTGCCAAGGGCAACTACTTCACGCTGGCCGGGCGTTCACCTTTCTCGCACCTGATCTACCCGGTGCCCGAGGCCGCCGGCCTGGGCGTGCACCTGACGCTGGACCTGGGCGGCCAGGCCCGCTTTGGCCCGGACGTGCAGTGGGTGGATAACCCGGACGACACACAGGTGCAGCCCGAGCGCGGCGATGCGTTCTATGCCGCGGTGCGCAAATACTGGCCCGCGCTGCCCGATGGGGCGCTGCAGCCGGCCTATGCTGGCATCCGTCCCAAGATCAGTGGCCCGGGCGATCCGGCGCGAGACTTCTGCATCCAGGGCCCGCAGGAACATGGCGTTGCGGGACTGGTTAACCTGTTCGGCATCGAGTCACCCGGCCTGACCAGTTGCCTGGCGATTGCCGAGGTGGTCACTGAAATGCTATCAAATAAGTAGCGCGTTACGCAATAACCACGAGGGCTAGCGTACGTTTTTGCGCATGGCCTTGATCGCAAGGGCCGAGGCCTTAACCAACTCCGGCCCCTTGTAGATCAGCCCGGTATACATCTGCACCACATCGGCCCCGGCGCGGATTTTCTCCACAGCGTCTTCTGCGGACATGATGCCGCCCACGCCGATGATGGGGAACTTCGGACCCAGCGCCGCACGCAGTTGTCGGATCACGCGGTTGCTGGCCTCGCGCACCGGCGCGCCGGACAGGCCGCCGGCTTCTTCTGCGTGCTCCAAACCCTTGACGGCATCGCGGCTCAGCGTGGTGTTGGTCGCGACCACACCGTCCATGCCGTGGCGTTGCAGTGTGGCGGCAATCACCGCCACCTGGGCTTCGTCCAGGTCTGGTGCAATCTTCACAAAGATCGGGATGCGTTTGCCATGCTGGTTCTGCAAGGACTCGCGCCGCGCCGCAATGGCACCGAGCAGGGCGTCCAGCGCATCGTCGCTCTGCAGGGCTCGCAGGTTCTTGGTGTTGGGGCTGGAGATGTTGACGGTCACGTAGTCGGCATGCGGATAAACCCCGTCCAGGCAGATCAGGTAGTCGTCGGTGGCGTTCTCAATCGGCGTGGCCGCGTTCTTGCCAATGTTCAGGCCCAGCAACATGCCCGGCTGCTTCTTGCGCCGCAGCGCCGAGCGCTGCACGTTCTCCAGAAAGGCGTCGAGCCCGTCGTTGTTGAAGCCCAGGCGGTTGATCAGCGCGTTGGCCTGGGGCAGGCGGAACATGCGCGGCTTGGGGTTGCCTGGCTGCGCCTTGGGCGTGACCGTGCCCACTTCCACGAAACCAAAGCCCATGGCGGCCAGACCATCGATGCACTTGGCGTTCTTGTCCAGGCCGGCGGCCAGGCCGACGCGGTTGGGAAACTTCAACCCCGCCAGTTCGATAGGGTCGTCGACGGTAGAGACGCCATAGGCCCGGGTCAGCGGCGTGCCCTGTACGCGGGCCAAGCTGGCCATGGTCAGCTCGTGCGCGACCTCCGGATCCATGCTGAAGAAAACGCGCCGCGCCAGACCATAGGGAACAAGAGACATGGATAATTCCTGCAATATTTCGAAACTACCCGGATTTTCGCCGATGACCAGCTCCACCCCCCCCAATACCGCCCCTTTGACACAAGACCAGCTCAAGACCCTGGTCGGGCAGGCCGCCCTGCAGTACGTGGTGCCGGGCGAGATCGTCGGCGTGGGCACCGGCTCCACGGTCAACAAGTTCATTGACGCGCTGGCCACGATGAAGGACCAGATCAAGGGCGCGGTGTCCAGTTCGGTGGCCAGCACCGAGCGCCTGCAGGCCCTGGGTATTCAGGTGTTCGACTCGAATGACGTGCCCCGGTTGTCGGTCTATATCGATGGCGCCGACGAGATTGATCACCATGGCAACATGGTCAAGGGCGGCGGTGCGGCGCTGACGCGCGAAAAGATCGTGGCCGCGCAGTCCGACCGCTTTGTGTGCATTGCCGACGAGTCCAAGCTGGTCAAGACACTGGGGGCGTTTCCGCTGCCGGTGGAAGTGATCCCGATGGCCACGCAACGGGTGATCGCCCAGTTTGCCGCCAAGGGCGGCAAGGCCAGCATCCGTCTGAAAGATGGCCAGCCGCTGGTCACGGACAACGGCCAATACATCGTGGATGTCACCGGTCTGCAGATCGCCGACCCGCTGGCGTTTGAGGCCGAAGTCAGCCAATGGCCCGGCGTGGTGACGGTGGGGGTGTTTGCCTTCCAGCGCGCCCAGGTGTGCCTGCTGGGCACCGCCAGCGGCGTGAAGACGCTGACGTTCTAGAACTGGATGCCAGCCGGATTGGATGGGTTGGCAGGTGGCGGCTGGTACGGTGGCGCTTCTTTCGCAGCGTCCGGTTTGTCTGCCGGTTTGCTGGCAGGCGCAGCAGGCGTCTGGATTGCCACCAAGGGCGTGGGCGCAGCGTTCCTGTATGTTGCGGGCAGCTGGGAAGTCTTGGGGTAGCCTGCAGCGTCCAGGTACTGTGTCCATTCCAGATCCGACAGGCCCTTGATACGCTGTGTGCCAATGGTCAGGTAGGGCAGGGAGTTGTCGCCGGTCAGGCGCTGCAGGTAGGCCCGGTCCTCCGGCGTTGCGACGGTGCGTTCGCTGAAGGGAACGCCACGCGACAGGAGCAGGGACCGTCCAGCGTCGCAAGGCGCGCATGCGGTTGAGGTGTACAGCACAACCGGGTACTTGGTGACCACCTGGCGCAACTCAAACGGCATGCCGCTGCTGGGGTTGGCTGCGGCAGCACCGACGCCGGTCGTTGCGACCTTGCCCTGTTCCGCGCTGACCGGGGGCTTGTCGGAAAACGTGACCTTGCCGTCCGCGCCCACGATCCGGTAGATGGTTTGTGCCTGAACGCCGCTGGCGCCAAGGACCAGCGCGGCGCTGCCCAGCAGCAATGCGATCGAGTGGTGTTTCATGTGCGGTTCCCGTCCTATTGTTTCTTACGATGCCATGCCCTGGTGGCGCAACAGGGCATCCAGCGTGGGCTCGCGGCCCCGAAAGGCTTTGAACGACTCCATCGCCGGGCGGCTGCCCCCTGCTTCGAGTATGGCTTGGCGGTATTTTCTACCAGTTTCCAGGTTTGGCAACCCGTCCGGCCCGGCAGTCTCTTCAAAGGCCGCATAGGCGTCCGCGCTCAACACTTCCGCCCATTTGTAGCTGTAGTAGCCGGCCGCGTAGCCACCGGCGAAGATATGGCTGAACGTGTGGGCCGCCCGATTCCACTGTGGCGGGTGAACCACGGCGACTTCCGCTCGCACCTGGTTCAGCAGCGGCAGGAAGTCGTCCTGTGGGTTATGGGATGTGTGCAACAACATGTCGAACAGCGCGAACTCGATCTGGCGCAGGGTTTGCAGGCCGCTCTGGAAATTGCGTGCTGCCACCATCTTGTCAAACAACGCGCGGGGCAATGGTTCACCGGTTTGCACATGGGATGTCATGTGGCGCAGCACGTTCCACTCCCAGCAGAAGTTTTCCATGAATTGGCTGGGCAGTTCCACCGCGTCCCACTCAACGCCGCTGATGCCCGATACGTCGTGTTCATTCACCTGGGTCAGCATGTGGTGCAGTCCGTGCCCAAATTCGTGGAACAGGGTGATGACGTCATCGTGCGACAGCAAAGCGGGCTGCTTTTTGCCATCCACTTCCACGCCATCGGCAAAGTTGCAGACCAGCTGTGCCACCGGTGTCTGCACCTGTTGGGTGTCAGGGCGCAGCCAGCGGGTCACGACCTCATCCATCCATGCGCCGCCCCGCTTGCCATTGCGTGCCGTGGGGTCCAGGTAAAACTGGCCCACCAATTGGAGGCCTTGCGGTCCGGCGCGTTCAATCCGGTAGAACTCCACATTCGCGTTCCAGACGGGTGCCCGGTCTCGCGTGATGACGAGATCAAACAGGGTCTCGGCAATCTTGAACAAACCGGCCAAAACCTTTGGAAAGGTGAAGTACTGTTTGACTTCCTGTTCGCTGAAGGCGTAGCGCGCTTCCTTGAGTTTTTCGCCGATGTAGGGCCAATCCCAGGCCTGCGGGTCGGTCAGTTGCAGGTGCTGACGTGCGAACGTGCGCATGTCGGCCAGGTCCTGCTCTGCAAAGGGTCGGGCCTTGGCGCCCAGATCCCGCAGGAAACTGATCACCGCCTCCGGTGAGGAAGCCATCTTGGGCACCAGTGACAGCGCGCCGAAATTCGGATAGCCGAGCAAGGCCGCCTCTTCCTGGCGCAAGCTCAGGATGTCGCGAATGCCCTGGGTGTTGTCATATTTCTGGGTGGCCGCATCGGCCTGGTCGGAGGCCCGTGTCACGAAGGCGCGGTATAGCGTGGCGCGCAGGTCACTGCTGTGGGCGAACTGCATCACGGGCAGGTAGCACGGCATTTTGAGTGTCAGCTTGTAGCCTTCCTTGCCGTCCGCTTGTGCGGCGGCCAGCGCAGCTTGCTGCACGTCTTCGGGTACCCCTGCCATCTCGGGTGCCGTCGCGTAGTAGCTGAAGGCGTCGGTGGCGTCGAGCGTGTTTTCGCTGAATTTTTGACCCAGGGCTGCTTGCTGGTCCTGGATGGCTGCAAAGCGCTCGCGCTGGGCGCCCGCAAGATCGGCGCCACCAAGGACGAAGTTGCGAATGGCGTTCTTGTGGGCCTGGCGCTGCTCGGTATTGAGCGTCTGGACGTCAATGGCCTTGTACTTTGCAAACAGACGTTCGTCGGCACCCAGGCGGGTCCAGAAGTCGGTCACGGATGGCAACATGGCGTTGTAGGCTGCCCGCAACTCCGGTGTGTCGGCCACGCTTTTGAGGTGGCTGACGGCGCCCCAGGCGATGCCAAGTTTCTCGGTGGCGACGTCCAGTTCACGGGCAATGGCCTCCCATTGCGAGGGGAACGTGGGGGTTGTCACGGTTTCGAGGGCCTCACTGGCTTTTGCCAGCAAGGTTTCAATGGCGGGCGCCACATGTTCCGGGTGGATCTGGTCGAACAAAGGCAATGGGGCGGTACTCAGCAATGGATTCATGGGGCTATCCGTCAAGGGGTTGGCGAGGCAATCAGTACTTACTTGGGCGCTCAGGGGGATGTTTCAAGACGGGTGGCTTCACGCTCGGCTGCTTCCAGGGTGTTGACCAGCAACATGGTGATGGTCATGGGGCCTACGCCACCGGGCACGGGAGTGATGTGGCTGGCCACCTGGCGGACGCCAGCGAAGTCCACATCGCCACAGAGCTTGCCGGCGTCGTCCCGGTTCATTCCGACATCGATCACGATGGCTCCCGGCTTGACCATGTCGGCGGTCAGTACATTGCGCTTGCCAACGGCCGCGACGATCACGTCGGCTTGCCGTGTGTGGTGGCCCATATCCGCTGTGGCGCTGTGGCATACCGTGACGGTGGCATTGGCCTGCAGCAGCAGTAACGCCATGGGTTTGCCGACGGTATTGCTGCGCCCAATGACCACGGCATGTTTGCCACGCAGATCCAGTCCCGTGGTCTCGATCAGCTTCATGCAGCCATACGGCGTGCAGGGCCGAAACCCGGGTTGGCCGGTCATCAGCTCACCGGCACTCAGGGTGGCGTAGCCGTCCACATCCTTGCTGGTGGAAATGGCTTCGATGACCTTGTGCGGATTGATGTGTTTGGGCAGCGGCATCTGTACCAGGATGCCATGGATTGCGGGGTCTGCATTGAGCGATGCAATGCGCGCCAGCAGATCAGCCTCGCTCAGGTTTGCCTCGTATTTCTCAAAAACCGAGTGAATGCCAGTATCGGCGCAGGCTTTGACTTTGTTGCGCACGTAGACGGCACTGGCTGGGTCTTCACCAACCAGGATGACCGCTAAACCAGGAGTAAAGCCGCGAGCCGCTAGCGCCTGCGCGCGCGCTGCAATGTCTGCACGCAGCTTGGCAGAGAGGGCAACGCCGTCAATGTTCTTTGCAATGGAAGTGGTCATGTGCTGCTTTCAAATGGAAAACGCCCGCAGTCCATATGGGGCGGGCGCAGGGTGCTGGTAAAAAATATAGCTTCAGTACGGCATGTCAGGTTTTGGGGGCGGCTTGTCCCAGGGCAATCTTGAGCAAATCGGCCACGGTGTTGGCGCTGAGCTTTTCCATGATGTTGGCGCGGTGCGCCTCCACCGTCTTGATGCTGATACCGAGGTCATCGGCGATCTGTTTGTTCAGCCGTCCGGCGACGATGCGTTCCAGCACTTGCGACTCGCGCAGCGTCAGCTTGGACAGCAAGGCGTCGCGGCTGGCAGCCAACTGGAAATCGGAGAACGAGTCCTTGGCGTGGTCCAGCATGCGCTCGACCAGACCGACCAGCTGGTCCTCGTTGAACGGCTTCTGGATGAAATCCATGGCGCCTTTTTTCATGGTGTCCACCGCCATGGGCACGTCGCCGTGCCCGGTGATGAAGACAATGGGCAGCGGCGAGCGGGCTTCAATCAGGCGGCTCTGCAGCTCCAGCCCGGTCATGCCACCCATGCGGATGTCCACGATCAAGCAGGCCACCTCGCGGGCGTCATAGCGGCTCAGGAACGATTCGGCAGAGTCAAAGCATCGAACCCTGAAGCCCTTGCCTTCGAGCAACCATTGCAACGAGTCGCGCACGGCCTCGTCATCATCCACTACGTACACGGTACCTTTTTTGGGAAGCAGGCTCATTCAGGTTTCCAGGGTTCTAATTGCTTTTGTGGGGATGTCGCGTCAAACTGGGGCTAACTTCGGTCAGCGGTATCCAGAACGAAAATCGGCACCCCGATACATCGTCGCCATTGTAGAGGTTCTCTGCGGACATGCGCCCCAGATGGGATTCGACGATCGAGCGGCACAAACTCAGGCCAATTCCCATGCCATCGGACTTGGTGGAGTAGAACGCCTCATACAACCGTGCCATGACCTCGGGAGCCAGGCCTTTGCCGGTATCCTGCACCGAGAATTCAACCACCTGCTTGTCCTCGATGTTCTTGGGAACCACCCGCAATTCGACAATGCGCTGCGAGGTTTGCCGCAAGGCCATGTCGATGGATTCCGCGGCGTTGCGCAACAGGTTGATCAGCACTTGTTCGATCAGGATGGGGTCCACCATCAGGGTGGGCAGGCGGGCCGCCACGTAGTGGTTCAGGCGCACATTGAAGCGGCGCAGTTCGATTTCGGCCAGTTCCACCGCTTCGGCCACGATCAGCGGCACTTCGGACGGCGTGCGGTTGGGCTCGCTGCGTTTCACGAAGGAGCGGATGCGGTGGATGATCTGGCCCGCACGCTGTGCCTGCTTGGCGGTCTTCTCCAGTGCGCCCAGCAGGTCTTCCTCGTTGATCTGGTGCGCCTTGATGCGTGACACCATGCCGTTGCAGTAGTTGTTGATGGCGGTCAGCGGCTGGTTCAACTCATGGGCCACGCTGGACGCCATTTCACCCATGGTGATCAGACGGCTGGCGGTCTGGGCGCGTTCGGTTTGGTTGGCGGACTGTTCTTCGGCGATACGGCGCGAGGTGATATCGGTGGCAATCACCATCTGCGCCAGGCGACCGTCCACCCAGCTGAGGTAGCGGGTGCGGACTTCCAGCCACTGGTTGAGCTCGGGTATGAAAATTTCTGCGCTTTCGGACTCGGTGTCGGGCAGGGCGGTGGTGGGTAGCCCGGCGAAAGAGTCCACGCTGTCCATGCCCTCGTCATTGGGCAGCGGCTCGGGCACACCGGCTTGTGCCACCAGTTGCAGGTGTCCGTGGGCCTGCAGGCCAAACCATTGGCGGTACAGCTTGTTGGCGAACAGGAGCTCGTCACTGCCCAGTGGGGCTACGGAGATGGAGGCATCCAGCGCCTCCAACACCGTGGTAAACCGTTCGTGGGATGCAGACAGTTGCTCGCGCACCCGGTTGGGCTCGGTGATGTCGGTCATGGAGGTCATCCATCCGGTCTGCTTACCGACCGCGTCAATCAGCGGCGAGACGTAAAGACGCGCATCAAACAAGGTGTTGTCCCGGCGCTTGACGCGGACCTGGATGCCACCGGGTGTGGTCTTGCCCGATAGCTCCTCGTCCAGCAGGGAATGCAGCTGTTCGCGGTCGTTTTCGGGCCAATAGGGAAAAGGTGCCGTGCGGCCCACCAGTTCGGACTCGGTCCAGCCGGTCATCTGGCAAAAGGCGGCATTGACATAGGTGATGCGGCCCTGCAAGTCCATGGCGCGCATGCCGGTCAGCATGGAGTTTTCCATGGCCCGTCGAAAAGTGGTCTCCGAAATGAGTGCCTGCTGGGCCTGTACCCTGCGGCGCGTATGGCGCCAGTTGGCAATCAGCATCCACGCCGTCATGACGCTCAATGCGCTGACCAGCCAGAACAGCCCACTGCCGATCACGCCCAGCGACGCCCGGTAGGCCTGCCCGCGCACCACCAGTGCGCTGCCCACCGGCGACACCGGCATGGAGTACTCATTGGCCGGGTTGGCCCATGGCAACAGGTTCTTGACTGACTTTTGCGCCGGTATGGCGATGCCCGCCAGCAGTCCGCCGCGGGCGTCCTGCAGTGACACCGCATAGCGGGACGTGACTTCGGTGGGCACCCCATATCGGTACAGCCCGTCGACTGAATACTCGGCCATCAGGACACCGGAAAAGTGTGCACGGTCGACCAGCGGCAAGTGCATTTGCAGAAACGGTATATCGGTGGGGGAGCCCAGTGGCTGCACGTAGACGGGCTGTTGCAATTCGCGCGCCGCGAGGAACCCGCTGAGGGTTTCGTTGCGCGCCGTGCTGTCCGCGCTGGCTGTCAATTGGCTGGCGACCAGAACGGCAGTGCCCAGTGCCGACCGGACCCGGCGGCGCTCGTCAATCCAGGCCAGGCCCTGTAGTTCCGGATACTGGTTGAGCATGGAGCGGGCACGGACGCGGAATTCCTCAACATCCAGTTCGCGGTTGGATACCTCGCGCCCAATGCGCATCAGCTGCTCCTGGCGCTCCAACAACCGCAGACGCAGGCGCTGCTGGGTGTATTCCACATCGCGTTGCACGGCCTGTTGCTCACGGTCGATTTCTTCCAGGCGCAAATAGCCCAAAGCCGCCACGATGGCCGCAAAAAACAACAGAACGGCGGCCAACGGGGCCAACACGGCGACGCGATCCTGGCGGTGCGGCGCCAGGCGATGCCACCAATGGCGCGCGCGCTCGACGGTGGAAAGCGCCAAGGGGTTTGGCAGTGAAATCAGCTTGGGCAAGGGCATCCCTCTAGTGTAGGGGATGCCCCTTCATGTGATTTATTGAAATTCATAATATGAAATCACAAAGCACCAGTTGAAATTTATAAATACTTGTGTGAGAATAGATAGAACGTACTAAATTCGTTCAAAACAACCAGGAGACACAGTAATGTCAGCAGTTCCCCCCGGCGCGGCGAGCGCCCCCACCCTTGACCTGGACAGCCAGGAAACCCGTGAATGGATGGACGCGCTGTCCGCTGTGATCGAGAGTGAAGGCCCCGAGCGGGCCCACTTTCTGCTGGAGCAACTGCTGGGCCACGCCCGCCAGAAGAGTATCGACATGCCGTTCTCGGCCACCACGGCCTATGTCAACACCATTGCCCCGGACCAGGAGGAGCGCTCCCCCGGCAACCTGGAAATCGAAGAGCGCCTGCGCGCCTACATGCGCTGGAACGCCATGGCCATGGTGGTCAAGGCGAATCGCCACCACCCAATTGATGGCGGTGACCTGGGCGGCCATATCGGCTCCTTCGCTTCGCTGGCCAGTCTGTTTGGCGCCGGCTTCAACCACTTCTGGCACGCCGAGAGCGCCGAGCCTGGTAAAGAGCATGGCGGTGACTGCCTCTACATCCAGGGCCACGTGTCCCCCGGCGTCTATGCCCGTGCCTATATGGAAGGCCGCTTGACGGAAGAGCAGTTGCTGAACTTCCGTCAGGAAGTCGATGGCAAGGGTCTGTCCAGCTACCCGCACCCCAAGCTGATGCCCGAGTTCTGGCAGTTCCCCACCGTGTCCATGGGCCTGGGCCCGCTGATGGCCATCTACCAGGCCCGCTTCCTGAAATACCTGCACGCGCGTGGCATTGCCAACACAGAGAACCGCAAGGTCTGGGTGTTCTGCGGCGACGGAGAAATGGACGAAGTCGAATCCCTGGGCGCTATCGGCCTGGCCGCGCGCGAGAAGCTGGACAACCTGGTGTTCGTCATCAACTGCAACCTGCAACGCCTGGACGGCCCGGTGCGCGGCAATGGCAAGATCATCCAGGAACTGGAAGGCGAATTCCGTGGTTCCGACTGGAACGTGATCAAGTTGATCTGGGGTTCCGGTTGGGACCCGCTGCTGGCGCGCGACAAGGAAGGTGCGCTGCGCAAGGTCATGATGGACACGCTGGACGGCGACTACCAGGCCATGAAGGCCAACGACGGCGCCTACGTGCGCAAGCATTTCTTCGGCCGCGATCCGCGCACGCTGGAAATGGTTTCCAAAATGAGCGACGACGACAACTTCAACCTGCGCCGCGGTGGCCACGATTCGCAAAAGGTTTACGCCGCTTTCCATTCCGCGGTCAAGCACACTGGCCAGCCCAGCGTGCTGCTGGTCAAGACCGTCAAGGGTTTTGGCATGGGCAAGATTGGTGAGGGCAAGAACACCGTGCACCAGACCAAGAAGCTGACCGACGAGGATGTCAAGCTGTTTCGCGACCGCTTCAATATCCCGATTCCGGACAGCCAACTGGCCGATATTCCGTTTTACAAGCCGGCCGACGACACCCCGGAAATGAAGTACCTGCACGAGCGCCGCAAGGCGCTGGGCGGCTACCTGCCGCACCGCCGCACCAAGGCCGACGAGAGCTTTACCGTCCCGGCGATTGAAACCTTCAAGGCCGTGCTGGAGCCGACCGCCGAAGGCCGCGAAATCTCGACCACCCAGGCCTATGTGCGCTTTCTGACGCAACTGCTGCGCGACCAGGCGCTCGGTCCGCGCGTGGTGCCGATTCTGGTCGACGAGGCCCGCACCTTCGGTATGGAAGGGCTGTTCCGCCAGATCGGCATCTACAACCCGGCCGGCCAGCAATACACCCCGGTCGATAAAGACCAGGTGATGTATTACAAGGAAGACAAGAAGGGCCAGATCCTGCAGGAAGGCATCAACGAAGCCGGCGGCATGAGCAGCTGGATTGCGGCGGCTACCTCGTACAGCACCAACAACCGGATCATGGTGCCGTTTTATGTGT
>JAUSNJ010000103.1 GCA_030645355.1 Rhodoferax sp.
CGCCGGAGTTGCGCGCGGTGCATCCGCTGGGCAAGTCGCCGGTGATCACCGATGGCGAGCTGACCATTGCCGAGTCGGGCGCGATCCTCGAATATCTGGTCGAGCGCTATGGCGACCGGGGCCAGGGCGAGGTGGCCAACCTGCAGCCTGCCGCGGGAACGCCGGAGTACCGGCAGTGCCGCTTCTGGATGCATTACGCAGAAGGTTCGCTGATGAACTGGCTGGTCATGAAGCTGGTCTTCATGACCATCCCCACCCAGCCCATGCCCTTTTTCGTGCGACCCATCGCGCGGCAACTGTGCGCCAAGGTTCAATCCAAGCTCATCGATCCCAACCTGGCCACCGCCCTGGCGTTCATGGAGGCGCATTTAGGCACGCACGTCTGGTTCGCCGGGGAGCAGATCAGCATCGCCGATTTCCAGATGAGCTTCGCCGTGGAGGCGGCACTGGCGCGCGGCGCCGATGCCAAACAGTACCCCCGGCTGGCCGCATTCAGGGCCCGCATGGTGGCCAGGCCCGCCTACCAGCGCGCACTGGCCAAGGGTGGACCGGTGGTGATGTCGTGAAAGACGCTGGCATGAAGCGCGTCACTGGCATCGGCGGCATCTTCTTCAAGTCCAAAGACGCTCCATCACTGCAGGCTTGGTACAAGCGGCACTTGGGCGTCGATGTCCAGGTCTGGGGCGGGGCTGCCTTCACCTGGACCAACGCCGACGGCACGCCGGTTGCAGGCACCACGGCCTGGTCCATCCATCCGCAAGAGAGTGATCACTTTGCGCCAAGCACTGCTCCCTTCATGGTCAACTACCGTGTGGACGACCTCCACGCCTTGGTCAAGGTCCTGAAGGAAGAAGGCTGCCATGTGCTCGAAAAGATGGATGAATCCGAGTACGGGAAGTTTGCCTGGGTCATGGATCCCGAGGGAAACAAGGTCGAACTGTGGCAGCCGCCACAAGGCCAATGAGCAACGCTAGTCCGGACAGGCGTACACCGTAGCCAGTGCATTGACCATCACCAGTTGCACCGGCATGTCCGCTTCGTACATGCCTTCACTGCGTTTGAGTTCGGTGTCATACAAGCTCTTGGCCATGTGCGGCTCCAGTCGCCGGCCGTTCAGGCAGATGGTCGGCTTGGCGCCGCTGCGCACATCTTGCGCGTGGGCCTCCAGCGCACCTTCCATCACTCCCACCAGGTAGTAGTTGGCGTAGTGAATGCCTTGCTTGCTGGACTTTTCGAGCGCGCGCAGCTCACGCAAAGACATGGCGGACGCGGTGGCCGCCAGGCTGGCACCGGCCAGCACCAGCACGACGGCGCGAATGAAGCTGGTCGAAGAAGTGAAGAATTTGGAGTGCATGGTGAATAGTCGCAAGGTGGCGGCCATTCTTACACCCCGCCTGACAGGCGTTTTACTTCAGGCGCATTTCCGCGGCGCGGGCATGGGCTTGCAGGCTTTCACCGTAGGCCAGTTCGGCGGCGATGGGGCCCAGCACCTGGGCACCGGCCTCGCTGACCTCAATGATGCTCGAACGCTTTTGAAAGTCGTACACGCCCAGCGGGCTGGAGAAGCGTGCGGTGCCGCTGGTGGGCAGCACGTGGTTGGGTCCGGCGCAGTAGTCGCCCAGCGACTCGCTGGTGAAGGCACCCAGAAAAATCGCGCCGGCGTGCTTGAGCAGCGGCTCCCAGCGGTGCGGATCCTGGCTGGACACTTCCAGGTGTTCGGGGGCGATGCGGTTGCTGATGTCGCAAGCCTCTTGCATGCTGCGGGTCAGGATCAGGGCGCCGCGGTCGTTCAGGGATTTGGCAATGATGTCCTTGCGCGGCATGCCAGGCAGCAGGCGGTTGATGCTCTCCTGCACCGCTGCTATGTATGCCGCATCCGGGCACAGCAAAATGCTCTGCGCTAGCTCGTCGTGCTCGGCCTGGCTGAACAGGTCCATGGCCACCCAGTCGGGCGGCGTGCTGCCATCGGCCAGCACCAGGATCTCACTGGGCCCGGCAATCATGTCGATGCCCACGGTGCCGAACACGCTGCGCTTGGCGGCGGCCACAAAGGCATTGCCGGGGCCGGTGATCTTGTGCACCGCAGGAATGGTGGCCGTGCCGTGGGCCAGAGCCGCCACGGCTTGCGCGCCACCAATGGTGAAGGCGCGGGTGACGCCGGCCACATAGGCTGCGGCCAACACCATGGCATTTTTCTCGCCACGCGGCGTGGGCACCACCATGATGATCTCCCCCACCCCCGCCACGTGGGCCGGAATGGCATTCATCAACACGGACGATGGATAGGTGGCCTTGCCGCCGGGCACGTAGATGCCAACGCGATCCAGCGGTGTGACCTTTTGGCCCAACAGGCTGCCATGCTCGTCGCGGTAGCTCCAGCTTTCGCCGCAGGCGCGTTTTTGCGCCTCGTGGTAGCTGCGCACACGTTGCGCGGCCGCTTCCAGGGCCTGGCGTTGTTTGGCGGGAATGCTGTCAAACGCGGCCTTCAGTTCGGCCTGGGTCAGTTCCAATTCGGCCACGGCCTGGGCCTGCACCTGGTCCCAGCGCGCCGTGTACTCCAGTACGGCGGCATCGCCCCGCTGTTGCACGTCGCGCAGGATGGCCGCCACGCTGGCCTCGATGGCCGCATCGGTGTCCGCTGCCCAATGCAGGCGTGCCTGGAAGGCGGCCTCAAATTGGCTGTCGGCAGTCGATAGACGAAGGGGCGTAGCGGTCAAGGTCATGGCTATGGAATCGGTTCAGGCGGGCACCGCAAGGGCGCTGGCAAAGGCGTCAATGATTTTGCGGATCGGCTCGCGCTTGAGCTTAAGCGCGGCCTGGTTGACCACCAGGCGCGAGCTGATCTCCATGATCTGCTCCACCTCGATCAGATGGTTGGCCTTGAGGGTGTTGCCTGTGGACACCAAATCCACAATGGCGTCGGCCATGCCCACCAAGGGTGCCAGCTCCATGCTGCCATAGAGCTTGATCAGGTCGACGTGCACGCCCTTGGAGGCAAAAAATTCACGCGCAATGGCGACGTATTTGGTTGCAACGGTCAGACGCGAACCCTGCTTGACGGCCGACGCGTAGTCAAAGTCGGCGCGCACCGCCACGCTAATGCGGCACTTGGCGATTTGCAGGTCCAGCGGCTGGTACAGGCCCTGGCTGCCATGTTCAAGCAAGGTGTCCTTGCCAGTGATACCCATGTCGGCCCCGCCATACTGCACATAGGTGGGAACATCGGTGGCGCGCACCACCAGCACCCGCACATCGGGCAGGTTGGTGTCCAGAATCAGCTTGCGGGACTTTTCCGGGTCGTCCAGCACCTCAATGCCGGCCGCCTTGAGCAGGGGCAGGGTTTCCTCAAAGATGCGACCTTTGGATAGAGCCAGGGTAATCATGTCGTTGCCTTTCAGGCGGTCAGCGTAGCCCACTCGGCGGGCGTGTGGGCTTTGATCGACAGGGCGTGCACCTCGTCGGTCTTCATGCGCTGCCCCATGGCCGCGTACACCTTTTGGTGGCGAGTAATGGTGCGCACGCCTTCAAACGTGGCAGAAACGACGGTGGCATACCAGTGCCGGCCATCGCCATCCACGTGGCACAGTTCACAAGCAATGTGGCCTTCGATCAGGGACTGGATTTCTTCTGCGGTCATAGTGGTAGTAGTTTCAGCTGCGGATTTTGTAACCGGTGCGCAGCAAATGCATGGCGACCAGACTCACGCCCGCAAGGGCCGAGCCAACGATGCCCAGACTCAACCACGGGGATGCATCGCTCACACCAAAAAAGCCATACCGAAAACCGTCAATCATGTAGAAAAACGGATTGAGGTGGCTCGCGCTTTGCCAGAACGCGGGTAGCGACTGGATGGAATAAAACACGCCGCTCAAGAACGTCATGGGCATGATGACAAAGTTCTGAAACGCGGCCAGTTGGTCAAACTTTTCGGCCCACAGCCCGGCAATCAGACCCAATGCGCCCATCAGGGCCGCACCCATCACGGCAAATGTGATGATCCACAAAGGTTCGGCAAAGCCCAAAGGTGCGAACCACATGGCAACGAGCAAAACACCAAGACCGACGACCAGGCCGCGCACGATGCTGGACCCCACATAGGCCACAAACCAGCTCCAGTGCGACAGCGGTGTGAGCAACAGGAAGACCAGATTGCCCATGATCTTGCTCTGGATCAGCGAAGACGAACTGTTGGCAAATGCATTTTGCAGCACGCTCATCATCACCAGGCCAGGCACCAGGAATGCGGTGTAGCGAATGGTGTCATAGACCTTGACGTGGTCTTCCAGCACATGGCCAAAGATCAGCAAATACATCATGGCGGTCAGCACCGGCGCGGCCACGGTCTGGAAGCCGACCTTCCAGAAACGCAGGACTTCTTTGTATAAGAGAGTCTGCCAGCCGGTCATGCTGTTACAGCCTCAGGCTGGCGCACATGCCGGTTCATGATTTCGATGAATACGTCTTCGAGGTCGGCCTTGCGCATTTCGACGTCTTCCACCACCAATCCCGATTCGCGCACGGCGGCCAGATACTGTTCGATCTGCAGTGCATTGTGGGCTGGCAACTGGACCACGCTGCCGGTCACCCGTGCACGCGCGGCCAGAGCGGGCGGCAAGGCCCCCGCCGTTTTGAAACGCAGTACGTTGCCGGACGCGGCCTTCAACAAATCACTGGTGCGATCCAGCGCCACAATGCGCCCCGACTGCAGCATCGCAATGCGCCCGCACAGCGCCTCGGCCTCCTCCAGGTAGTGGGTCGTCAGCAGCACGGTGTGGCCTTGTTTGTTCAGCTTGGAGACGAACTGCCACAGGGTCTGGCGCAGTTCCACGTCCACACCGGCGGTGGGCTCGTCCAGCACGATGACCGGTGGCTTGTGCACCAGGGCCTGGGCCACCAGCATACGGCGTTTCATGCCGCCCGAGAGCTGGCGCATATTGGCGCCGGCCTTGTCGGTCAGGCCCAGACTATCCAGCAGTTCATCGATCCAGGCATCGTTGTTGCGGATACCAAAATAGCCGGACTGAAAGCGCAAGGCCTCGCGCACATTGAAAAACGGGTCGAACACCAGTTCCTGCGGAACGATGCCCAGCTTGCGACGGGCCTGCGCATAGTCGGTTTGCACGTCGCTGCCCAGCACCGTGACGCGTCCGCTGGTGGCGCGCGTCAGACCGGCCAGAATGCTGATCATGGTGGTCTTGCCCGCACCATTCGGGCCTAACAGGCCGAAGAATTCGCCCTCTTCAATATCGAGTTGCACGCCATCCAGCGCCAAAAACGTGGCGCCTTTCGGGCCACGCGGCGATGGATAACTCTTGGAGACGGACTGGAAGGAAATGGCAGACATGGGGATGCGCCATTTTAGGCGACCAGGATTCAGGCAGAAGGCAGCAAGGCCCCTATACCGTAGAGAGTGGCCAAATCACTAAGGTGTTGGGGCTGGCCCTGTACAACCAGGGTCTTGCCAGCCCGCAGGCAGGCGCGACGCAATTCCAGCAACACCGCCAGAGCAGATGAATCAAATCGCTGCAATGGCTTGGCGTCCACGACGACGGGCGAAACCTCTGCGCCCATGCCCTCCACCAGCTGTGCCAGGCAGGAGGTGGCCAGGTCATGGGTCAACTCGGCAGGCAAACTCAGCACATCAGGCCTTTTTGCCGTTGGCCTTGTTGCGCTCGGTCAGGGTGGCGATCAGGCCGTCTACACCCTTGGCGTTGATTTCCTGGGCGAACTGGCTGCGGTAGGTTTCAACCAGCCAAACGCCGAGAACATTGAGGTTGTAGATGCGCCAGCCAGCGCCCTGGCCCGGGGTTTTTTCCAGGCGGTAGTCAAGCTGAATGGATTCTCCGCTGCCCTTGATTTCGGAACGGACCAGCACCTCTTTGTCTTCAGCCGCTGCCCGCAGGGGTTTCATGTTGACGGTCTGGTCGGTCACCTGCGCCAGGGCGCCCGCATAGGTGCGCACCAGCAAAATCTTGAACTCTTCCTGCAACCGCTTTTGCTGCTCAGGGCTGGCCTGGCGCCAGGCCGGACCAACTGCCGAAGCGGTCATACGCTGAAAGTTGACGTTGGGCATGATGCGCGAGTCGACCAAAGCCACGACCTTGGCCGTATCTCCAGCACGGATAGCCTTGTCATTCTTGATCGTTTCGAGAACGTCGACCGACAACCGCTTGATCAGCGCATCTGGTGCCTCATCCACGGCGTACGCCATGGGCGCGGCCATCACAGCCGTGGCGAGCGTCAACAGCACGAGAGTCTGGCGCAAAAAAGTTCGTTTCATTTTGATATCCCTTCGCTTATACACACGCAATTAAACAACGCCTCAGGGCTAATCCGGTGCACTTGGATCAGGGGCGGATTCTTCATCTGGCGGGTTGCCGTCGTAAACCTGGTTGCGCCGCCGCTGCAAATAGGCATCGCGGGTGAAGCTGTATTTGTCCAGTGCAGCCCCTTCAACCACTTCACCGGCTTTCAGGAATGAGGCCCGGGTATCAACCAGATTCAACACCGTCAGTGCATTGCGGGTGCTGTCATCGTTGATGCTGCGAACCAGGTTTCCCTTGTACTCGATCGACAGCGCGGCCGTGTCTCGCAGGGTTGAAGACCCCAGCAAAGGGATGACAACAAAAGGCCCAGAACCGACGCCCCATCGCCCCAATGTCAATCCAAAGTTGGCTGGGTGGCGCTCCATTCCCATCTCACTGGCAACATCCAGCAATCCACCGAACCCCATGGTCGTATTGACCACGAACCGCCCAAAACTGTCGGCGGTATCCAGGGCGCGGAACTGCAAGGCGTTGTTGACACCAGACCACAGGTCTTCCAGATTGTTGAAAAAATTTCCGACGCCGGTACGCACCCAATGGGGCAATACATCCCGGTAAGCGGTCGCGACGGGCTTGACCACGGCAACATCCACCGCATCGTTGAACTTGAACACGCTGCGGTTCCACGACTCCATGGGGTCCCTGGGGTCTTTGTAGGGCACGGCGCTGCAGGCCTGCAACACAACCACCAGAGTCAACAAGACAACGCGCACCATGGCACTGCGCCGGGCTGGCCCCCGCACTGCCACCACAGGGTGCGTTAATTTCACCATGTTCATTTCTTCTCCACCCCCGGACCGGCTCCCTCGGCCGCCTTGCTATACAGGAACTGGCTGATCAGGTTTTCCAGCACCACTGCTGACTGGGTCGCTCCAATAACGTCGCCGGCGACCAGATTGGTATCGGCCGCACCGGCCTCAAGACCCAGATACTGCTCCCCCAACAGTCCACTGGTGAGAATTTTCAGAGAGCTGTCCTTGGGAAACAGGTAGCGGTTTTCCAGGGCCAGTGTGACTCGGGCCTGAAAGGTCTTGTCGTCAAAAACCAGAGACTCCACGCGTCCAACAACCACACCGGCGCTGCGCACGGCAGCATCGCGCTTGAGACCACCCACGTTCTCAAACTTGGCCGTCACCCGGTAGGTGGACTGAAAATTCAGGGACAGCAAGTTGGCCGACTGGAGTGCCAGAAACAGGATGGCCACGCCCCCGATCAGCACAAACAAGCCCACCCACACATCAATCTTGGAACGCTGCATAAACTCTTCCCTAAATAGTAAACATCATCGCGGTCAGAATGAAATCCAGCCCGAGAACCGACAGGGACGCCACCACGACCGTTCGGGTCGTTGCGCTGGCGACGCCTTCCGGCGTGGCCTGGGCCTCAAAACCCTGAAACACGGCAATAAACGTTACCGTAAGACCAAAAACAATGCTCTTGACGACCCCATTGCCCACGTCTTGCCAGACATCCACCCCGCCCTGGATCTGGCTCCAGAAGGAGCCACCATCCACACCAATCATGAGAACACCGACGACCCAGCCACCGATGACGCCCATGGCGCTGAATACGGCCGCGAGCAGCGGCATGGCGATCACGCCAGCCCAGAAACGCGGCGCCAGTACCCGCTGAATCGGGTCCACCGCCATCATTTCCATGACACTGATCTGCTCCCCCGCCTTCATCAAGCCAATCTCGGCGGTCAACGACGTCCCGGCCCGGCCCGCAAACAGCAAGGCCGTCACCACGGGGCCTAGTTCACGCACCAGGCTCAAGGTCACCAACAGGCCCAGGGCCTCCGAAGAACCGTAGCGCTGCAAGGTGTAGTAACCCTGAAGACCAAACACAAAACCGACGAACAGGCCCGATATCGCAATGATGGCCAGCGAATAATTGCCCAGAAAATGGATCTGATCACGCACCAGTCCAAACCGTTTGAAGGTTGGAACCACCGACAGCAGCAAGCGGAAAAACAGGCGGGCTGCGTAGCCCAGGTTTGCCATCTTGGTGCGGGTCGCGAATCCCACATCCGCGGGCTTGTACCAGGTCATCGTGCAACTCCGAACTGCTGTTTGGCGGATCCGCCGGCGGCGCCAAAATCGTCTTCCACCGAGACGGCCGGGTAGTGGAAACGAACTGGCCCCTCGGACAAGGCATTCACATACTGGTAGACCAGCGGGTCGGTGCTGTGGAGCACCTCCTGGGGGGTTCCCTGGGACGCCACTTTCCCATTCGCCAAAATGATCACATGGTCTGCAATGTGAAAAGTTTGCTCCAGCTCGTGCGAGACAAAAATGCTGGTCAGACCCATGGCGTCATTGAGCTGGCGGATCAACTGGGCCGAAGTGCCCACTGAAATCGGGTCAATGCCGGAGAAGGGCTCGTCGTACATCACCAACTCCGGGTCCAGTGCGATGGCCCGCGCCAGCGCCACCCGTCGGGCCATGCCACCCGAGAGGGAGCCCGGCATCATGTCACGCGCACCGCGCAGGCCCACGGCATTGAGTTTCATCAGAACGATGTCGTGGACCATCGTTTCCGCCAAATCCGTGTGCTCGCGCAACGGAAAAGCGACGTTGTCATAGACGTTCAGGTCAGCAAACAGCGCGCCAAACTGGAACAGCATGCCCATGCGTCGCCGTGCGGCGTACAGTTGGGATGGGTCCATGGTCGTCACGTCCTGGCCATCAAACAGCATCTGGCCTTTTTGCGCCCGGTTCTGGCCCCCAATCAGACGCAGGATCGTCGTCTTGCCGCCACCCGACGCGCCCATCAACGCCGTGACCTTGCCGCGCGGCACCTGAAGAGAAACGTCGTCCAGAATGACGCGTTCCCCGTACCCAAAGGTCAGGTTGCGCATTTCTACAAGGGAGTTGGAGGGGTTTGGAGCCATAAAAAACAAAAGCCGGGCGATTTCCGGCTTCTGGATGATAAAGGATTAAGGTAAACCCTGTGTCTCGGCTTCATCACAGCCCATGGCTTGCCAACCCCACGCTGTTTCCCTCATTGTTGTTTGGTCACCACTAATGACCGTCTGCTTCCCCAACTGGGTCAAACATCTGGTGGTTATCTGGAGTCAAGCAAGCACGCACTGATTTTGATGCGCAATTTGCCGCTAAATTCGCCGCACCGCTCAAATTCCGGGCGGGACGGCAATCCTAAATACGTTGAGGAAACACACATGAATCACACAGTCAGGCTCGCAGTTCTGGGAACCATGACAGCGCTCTTAAGTGCATGCGGAACGATGGGTCTGGATAAAACAGCCGCCCAGGCGGACTGG
Organism: Rhodoferax sp.; assembly: GCA_030645355.1. Lineage (GTDB taxonomy): Bacteria > Pseudomonadota > Gammaproteobacteria > Burkholderiales > Burkholderiaceae_C > Allorhodoferax. The sequence goes on from JAUSNJ010000103.1 coordinate 9,610, forward strand.
GCCAAAGGCTCAGTCGTCATGATGTCGGTCAATATGAACAACGAATACCGTCCCAGCTACGGAGCAACGCGATTGGGCGTAGTGGTGCACAAAGTCAAAGGTGACGATGCGCGCCGCGTGATCATGGTGTCCGAAACGGTGGCGGACGGCAAGACCGACGCGGTCCTGGCACAGCAAGTAGCCCCAGGAAGCTACTCCATCAAGACGCTATACGGCGGGTCTTTCAAGTTCCCCATCGTCGGCAGCATCGACTTTTCAGTCGATGCGCCATTTGAAGTGGCGTCCAAGACGGTGCTATATCTGGGCCACATTTCCTTGATGAACCGCGAAAAGCTGGACCCGGACGACCAGGCCACGGGCTCCGCCATACCGCTGATTGATCAGGCCGTCTCCGGCTTCAGTGGCGGCACTTTGCAGGTGTCGCTCATGGACCATTTCGACCAGGATACTGCCACCTTCAAACGGGAGTACCCTGCTTTCCAAAACGCCAGCTTTGTGCGTGCTCCTTTGTCCCAAATGAGCATTGACCGCAAAACGGGAAGCTCGGCACCGAAGATCGTCGTCAAGCCCGACTCTAAAGTCATCGTCGCGGAAACCACCCCAGCCACTCCCGCGCAGTAGTCTGCGTCCTGCAACAAAAAGAGGCCGTCACAGGCCTCTCTTTGTTGCACAAGGGATGAGCCCGAATCAACGCGGCAAATCACTGCTTCCCATCAGAAATTCATCCACGGAGCGGGCGGCCTGGCGGCCTTCGCGGATCGCCCATACCACCAGACTCTGGCCGCGGCGAATGTCGCCAGCGGCAAACACCTTGGGCACGTTGGTGGCATAACCGCCGGTAAAGTCGGTCGTGGCCTTGACATTGCCACGACCATCCTTGTCAACGCCAAAGGCTTCCAGTACCGTGGCCACCGGGTTCACAAAACCCATGGCCAGCAGCACCAGATCGGCCTTGAGCACCTGCTCGGAGCCGGCTACTTCCACCATCTTGCCGTCTTTCCATTCGACGCGCACGGTCTTCAGACCGGTGAGCTTGCCCTTCTCGCCAATGAATTCCTTGGTGGAGATGGCGAACTCCCGCGAGCAGCCCTCATCGTGGCTGGAGCTGGTGCGCAACTTGATCGGCCAGTAGGGCCAGGTCATGGGGCGGTTTTCTTCCACCGGGGGCTGCGGCATGACCTCGAACTGGGTCACGCTGGCCGCGCCATGGCGGTTGCTGGTGCCCACGCAGTCGGAGCCGGTGTCACCGCCGCCGATGACGATGACATGCTTGCCATCGGCGCGCAGTTGGCCCTTGAGCTTGTCGCCCGCATTGACCTTGTTCTGCTGGGGCAGGAATTCCATCGCGAAATGGATGCCGTCCAGATCGCGCCCGGGCACCGGCAGGTCGCGCGACTGCTCGGAACCACCGGTCAGCAGCACGGCGTCAAAGTCCTTTTGCAGTTGGGCGGCGGAAATGCTCTCCTTGGCCCAGTTGGTGACCTTGGAGCCTTTGGGCATCTCACCGACCAGTACGCTGGTACGGATGGTGACGCCTTCCTTGACCAACTGGTCGACACGGCGGTCGATGTGGGTCTTCTCCATCTTGAAGTCGGGGATGCCGTAGCGCAGCAGACCGCCCACACGGTCGTTCTTTTCGAACAGTGTCACGTCATGCCCCACACGGGCCAGCTGCTGGGCCGCCGCCATGCCGGCGGGGCCGGAGCCCACGACCGCCACTTTTTTCCCAGTCTTGCGCTTCGGAGGCTGGGCCAAGACCCAACCCTCGGCCCAGGCACGGTCAATGATGGCGTGCTCGATGGACTTGATTCCCACGGCCTCGTCATTCACATTCAGCGTACAAGCTGCCTCGCAGGGCGCGGGGCAGATGCGGCCGGTGAACTCGGGGAAGTTGTTGGTGCTGTGCAGGGTGTCGATGGCGGCTTTCCAGTCGTCGCGGTACACCATGTCGTTGAAATCCGGGATGATGTTGTTGACCGGGCAGCCGTTGTTGCAAAACGGCGTGCCGCAGTCCATGCAGCGCGCGGCCTGCTTGTTGGCCTGTGCGTCATCCAGACCGACCACAAACTCTTTGTAATGCTTGAGGCGCTCGGCGACCGGCTTGTAGCCTTCTTCGATACGCTCAAACTCCATGAAACCAGTGACTTTTCCCATATTCTTTCTCCTTTGCGGGTTTCTGCTCCGGCCTTATTTGGCGGGAACTGCTTCTTTTTTTGTAGCAGTATGTGCAGGTTTCACGAGGGCTGCAGCCGATTTCTTTGCATGGATTTCGCCCAGGGCCCGCTTGTACTCGTTGGGGAAGACCTTGACGAACTTGGCGCGGGATGTGTCCCAGGTATCCAGCAATTCACGGGCGCGCTTGCTGCCAGTCCAGCGGTTGTGCTCTTCCAGCAGCTTGCGCAGTTGCGCCTCGTCGCTCTGGCCGCGGTGCCAGAGGCCCACGTCGACGCTGGCTTCCTGTTCGGCGGTGCTCAGCACTTTCTCCATGGAGACCATGGCGGTGTTGCAGCGCTTGGCGAACTGGCCGTCCTCGTCATACACATAGGCAATGCCACCGCTCATGCCGGCGGCAAAATTGCGTCCGGTCTTGCCCAGCACGGCCACGGTGCCGCCGGTCATGTATTCACAACCGTGGTCGCCGGTTCCTTCGACAACAGCTGTGGCACCCGACAGGCGCACGGCAAAGCGTTCACCGCCGACGCCGCTGAAGAAGGCTTCGCCCGCCGTGGCACCGTACATCACGGTGTTGCCGACGATGGTGTTGTTGACCGCCACGCCGCGGAAATCAATGCTGGGGCGCACCACGACGCGGCCACCGCTAAGGCCCTTGCCGGTATAGTCGTTGGCGTCGCCGATCAGGTACAGCGTGATGCCGCGGGTCAGGAAGGCGCCGAAGGACTGGCCGCCCGTGCCCTCCAACTGGATGCGGATGGTGTCGTCCGGCAGGCCTTCGGGGTGAACCTTGGTCACTGCGCCGGACAGCATGGCGCCGACCGAACGGTTGACGTTGCGCGCCACTTCCATGAACTGGACCTTCTCGCCCTTGTCGATGGCCGCGCGGCTCTTGGCGATCAGCACATTGTCCAGCGCCTTTTCCAGACCGTGTTCCTGCTCCAGCGTCTGGAAGCGGGGTACATCGGCCGGCGCCTGCGGTTGGGCGAACAGGCGGCCAAAATCCAGGCCGCTGGCCTTCCAGTGTTCAATGCCTTTGCGCATGTCCAGCAGGTCGGAACGGCCAATCAGGTCGTCGAACTTGCGGATGCCCAATTGGGCCATGATCTGGCGCACTTCCTCGGCGATGAAAAAGAAGTAGTTGACGACATGCTCGGGCTTGCCAGTGAACTTCTTGCGCAGCAGCGGGTCCTGCGTGGCCACACCCACCGGGCAGGTGTTGAGGTGGCACTTGCGCATCATGATGCAGCCTTCGACCACCAGCGGTGCAGTCGCAAAGCCGAATTCGTCGGCACCCAACAACGCGCCAATGGCGACGTCGCGGCCGGTCTTCATCTGGCCGTCGGCCTGCACGCGGATGCGGCTGCGCAGGCGGTTCAGCACCAGGGTCTGCTGGGTTTCGGCCAGGCCGATTTCCCAGGGGCTGCCGCAATGCTTGATCGACGACCAAGGCGAGGCGCCCGTGCCGCCGTCGTGCCCGGCGATCACCACATGGTCGGCCTTGCACTTGGCCACACCGGCTGCGATGGTGCCGACACCGATTTCGCTGACCAGCTTGACGCTGATGCCGGAGTGCGGTGCCACGTTTTTCAGGTCGTGGATCAGTTGTGCCAGATCTTCGATCGAGTAGATGTCGTGGTGCGGCGGCGGTGAGATCAGGCCCACACCCGGCACAGAATGGCGCAGGCGGCCGATGTAGTCGGACACCTTGCCGCCGGGCAACTGACCGCCTTCACCGGGCTTCGCACCCTGTGCCATCTTGATCTGGATCTGGTCGGCACTGTTGAGGTACTCGGCGGTGACACCAAAGCGGCCCGAGGCCACCTGCTTGATGCGTGAGCGCAGGCTGTCACCGGCGTTCATGGGAATGTCGACCTCCACCACATCCTTGCCGATGATGTCGGCCATGGTCTGGCCCTGTGCGATCGGAATGCCCTTGAGTTCCTGGCGGTAACGGGCCGGGTCTTCACCACCCTCGCCTGTATTGCTCTTGCCGCCGATGCGGTTCATTGCAATGGCCAGTGTGGCGTGCGCTTCGGTGCTGATGGAACCCAGCGACATGGCGCCGGTGGCAAAGCGCTTGACAATTTCCTTGGCGGGTTCGACCTCGTCCACCGGAATGGCCTTGGCCGGATCGATCTTGAACTCGAACAGGCCGCGCAGCGTCAGGTGGCGCTTGCTCTGGTCGTTGACCAGCTGCGCATATTCCTTGTACGTGTTCCAGTTGTTGGAACGCGTACTGTGCTGCAGCTTGGCGATGGTGTCGGGCGTCCACATATGGTCTTCGCCGCGGGTGCGCCAGGCGTACTCACCGCCAGCATCCAGCGCATTGGCCAATACCGGGTCGGCTCCAAAGGCGGCCTTGTGCATGCGGATGGCTTCTTCCGCAATCTCGAAGACGCCGATGCCTTCGACACGGCTGGGGGTTCCGGTGAAGTACTTGGACACGGTTTCGCTGGACAAGCCGATCGCCTCGAACAGCTGCGCGCCGCAGTAGCTCATGTAGGTGGACACGCCCATCTTGGACATGATCTTGGACAGACCCTTGCCGATGGCCTTGACGTAGTTGTAGATCGCCTTGTCGGCCGACAGATCGCCCGGCAGGTCCTTGTGCATGCTGGCCAGGGTTTCCATGGCGAGGTAGGGATGCACGGCTTCGGCGCCATAGCCGGCCAGCACCGCGAAGTGGTGCACTTCGCGGGCCGTGCCGGTTTCCACCACCAGGCCGGCGGTGGTGCGCAAGCCCTCAATCACCAGGTGCTGGTGAATGGCGGACAAGGCCAGCAGCGCGGGAATCGCCACCTGGGTGGAGCTGATGCCGCGGTCGCTGATGATCAGGATGTTCTTGCCACCCTTGCTCGCGTCCACGGCTTCGGCGCACAGCGAGGCCAGCTTGGCCTCGACCCCTTCGTGGCCCCAGGCCAGCGGGTAGGAAATGTCCAGTGTGTAGCTGCGGAACTTGCCCTGGGTATGCTTCTCGATGTCGCGCAACTTGGCCATGTCGGCAACGTCCAGCACCGGCTGGCTCACTTCCAGACGCATGGGCGGGTTGACGTGGTTGATGTCCAGCAA
>JAUSNJ010000047.1 GCA_030645355.1 Rhodoferax sp.
AGCGCCAGTAGAGGCACTGAAAGGTCTGAAAATCAGGGCTTTTTGATGAGCTGGTGAAAAAACTCAGGATTTAACGCAGGAAACCGCGCATACCGAAAATCGGTGAGAGAAATTTTCCGATTTCCGGAGGTGCCCTTAAGAGCTATCTGTCAGATCAACAGTTGAAAGACTGGCTGGACTTGCTTAAGCCCAGTTTCAATCTCAAAGCCGCTGCAGATAATCCGTACGGCATAAAGATACATCCGAAAATAAAAAGGGTGGCCTGAGCCCCCCTTTGGAATTTGAACACCACCTACATCGCATTCGCGGGTTCAGTGGTTCGAGGGCATTATTCGCCTTTCTGGCGATCAGGGCAATCACTTTTTTATCATTGTAACGAGATGACGGTGTAGCCAAAGCATATACTTGGTCTGGTTGATCAAGGCGGCAATTCTGCATCAGGTGGGTCAATTTTAAATTGACGTTAGTGGGTCAGCTTTACATTGCCGGTGACAAGCCAATGTGTTTTGCATGCGCCAGTTTTATGAGGCGTATCAATGTGACCCAATTGTCTCACCACTGGTGCGACTTGAATCTCCGGATGCAGGCGAGATTATCAAAGGCTCTGGCGGGGTTCGTAAAGTTCGATGGGCATCGACTGGCTCAGGGAAGCGTGGCGGTCTCAGAGTCATTTATTACTGGAAGAATGCCAGCCACGAGATATGGATGCTGACTCTGTACAGTAAATCTGAGCAATCGACGATTCCAGGTCACATGCTCAAGCAGATAGCCGAGGCGATTAGAAATGAGTAGAAGAGAAATAGGGGCAGAGATTCTCGAGGGGATTGCTGAAATCAAGCAGTTCAAAAAAGGACATTTTGGATTGAGATCCTCCGAGCTGTCGGCGCCATCACCCCCGCAACAGATTCGGTTGAAGCTGAATTTATCTCAGTCTGCATTTGCCGGGTTGATGGGCGTCAGTGTTCGCACGCTCCAAGATTGGGAACAGGGGCGGCGAGATCCACAGGGGCCCGCTGTGGCCTTGCTGCGAATTGCTGAACAACACCCGGAAGTGTTCATCGATATTTATTAGGTTGGGGGGCCTCGCCATCTTCTGATTGGTGGTGACAAGTCATCGCAGGATGACGATATAGCCAACGCAAAAGCGTTGGCTCGTGAATTGTAGGAGGCGTATATGGCAAAGACAAAAACCTTACCGTGGGATCCCGCGGAGCACCTTAAATCCGAAACAGATATGGCGGCCTACCTTGAGGCCGCATTAGAGGAGGGTGACCCTGCTTTGGTGGCTGCAGCGCTTGGTGATATTGCGCGTGCGAAAGGTATGACGGCCCTGGCCCGTGATACCGGGTTGGCGCGTGAA
>JAUSNJ010000116.1 GCA_030645355.1 Rhodoferax sp.
GCACAGCGCCCGTGCAATCGCCACACGCTGCTGCTGACCACCGGAAAGCTGCAGCGGGTACTTGCTGGCCTGGTCGGCAATGCGCACCCGATTGAGCTGCTCCATGGCCTTCTCTTCCGCCTCTTTCTTGGGCATCTTGCCAACCCACATCGGCGACAGCGTCAGGTTCTCCAGCACCGTGAGGTGAGGGAACAGGTTGAACTGCTGGAACACCATGCCCACCTTCTTGCGCACATCATCAATCGCCTTGACATCGTCGGTCAGCTCCACGCCATCCACGACCAGGCGGCCCTGCTGGTGCTCTTCCAGGCGGTTGATGCAGCGAATCAGCGTGGATTTACCAGAGCCCGATGGCCCGCAGATCACGATGCGTTCGCCCTTGGCGACGGACAGGTCGATATCGCGCAACACGTGGAAATTGTTGCCGTACCACTTGTTGACTTTGTCGAAGCTGATGATGGGTTCGGACATGGTGCTAGCGAAGCTTTGACTTGTTGACCTGCTTCTCGATCCAGCGGCTGTAGCGCGACATCGAAAAGCAGAAGATGAAGTAAATCATGGCGATGAACAGGTAGCCTTCGATCTTGAAGGGGCGCCAGTCCGCGTCCGCGTTGAGTGCCAGGCCCATGGCACCGGTCAGCTCGTACAGGCTCACGATGGTGACCAGCGACGTGTCCTTGAAGGTCGAAATGAAGTTGTTCATGATGCCGGGCACCACCGTGGCCAGCGCCTGCGGCAGCACAATCTTGCGTTGGGTTTGCCAGTACGACAGTCCCAGGGTGGCCGCCGCTTCCACTTGCCCTTTGGGGATGGCCTGCAAGCCGCCACGGATCACCTCGGCCATGTAGGCCGCGGCAAACAGCGTGATGCCCACCAGCACCCGGATCAGCACGTCGATGCTGAAGCCCTGCGGCATGAACAGCGGAAACATGAACGACGCCATGAACAGCACGGAGATCAGCGGCACGCCCCGGATCAGCTCCACATAGACGGTACAGACGCTGCGAATGGCGGGCAGGCCCGAGCGGCGTCCGAGTGCCACGACCAGCGCAATGGGGAAGGCCATGGCAATGGACAGTGAAGCCAGCAAAATGGTCAAGGGCAACCCGCCCCAGCGGTCGGTTTCAACCCGGCTCAGGCCCCACACGCCGCCGAACATGATGGTAAAAAAGCTGGCCAGCACGGCAGCCCACAAAAGAACCAGCCAGGGCTTCCAGAAGGGGCGCGCGCAGCTGGCCACCAGCAAGGCGAGCATCAGAGCGGTGGCTATCAGCGGGCGCCACTGCTCCTCAAAGGGGTAGCGTCCAAAAACGATCAACCGGTATTTCTCGGTGATCACACCCCAGCAGGCTCCCGCACCATCCACGCGGCAGGCCTCGGCATTGGGCACCCATACGGCCCGCAGCAGGGTCCAACTGATGACCTGCGGCAGCAGCCACAGCAACAACCCGCCCAGGATCAGCGTGCCGGTGGTCGTTTGCCAGTTGCCAAACAGGTTGGCGCGTATCCATGGCAGCAAGCCATCGGTCGGGATGGGTGCAGGACGCGGCGCAATCGGCGTAAAGCTTTGTGCGGGCCCCATGTCAGCGCTCCTTGATGGCCGCGCGGGCGTTGTACCAGTTCATCAGCAGCGATGTGGCCAGTGACGTGCTCAGGTAGACCAGCATGATGACCGAAATGCACTCCACCGCCCGCCCAGTCTGGTTGATCGCGGTGTTGGCAATGGACACCACATCCGGATAGCCGATGGCCACCGCCAGTGACGAATTCTTGGTGAGGTTGAGGTACTGGTTTGTCATCGGAGGAATGATGACGCGCAGTGCCTGGGGCAACATGACCAGGCGCATTTCCTGGGCCTGGTTCAAGCCCAATGCGCTGGCCGCTTCGGCCTGGCCCCGGGGCACCGACTGAATGCCGCTGCGCACCACCTCGGCTACAAAAGCGGCGGTGTAGATGGTCAGGCCCAGCAACACGGACAAAAATTCCGGCGTCAGCGATCCACCATTTTCAATCGCAAACTCGCCCTGCTTGGGGCTGTCCAGCGCCAAGGGTGCGCCGCCCAACAGCCAGCCGGCCAGGCCCGCAGCAATGACGATGGCAAGAGGCTTCCAGAACATGCTTGATGGCAGGCCCGTGCGCTCGAAAGCCTGGATGGCGCGCCGGCGTTGCCACCATGCCAGCCCCATGCCCACGACCAATCCGCCCGCCGCCCAGAGGTGTCCGCTGGCCCAGATAGGGATGGGAAAGTTCAACCCGCCTTTGCTCAGAAACAGCGGGCCCAAGACCATGGGCTCGGTGGAGGCCGGGAGCAACTCGGTGAACAGCAGGTACCACATCAGCAATTGCAGCAGGATGGGAATGTTGCGAAACACCTCGATATAGGTTGTGCACAAACCGCGCACCAGCGCGTTGCGCGAAAAGCGTCCCACGCCAATCAGCGTTCCGAGGATGGTGGTCAGGATGATCCCGAGCACCGCGACCCTGAGCGTGTTGGTGACGCCAATCAGAAACGCCCGCCAGTAGGCTTCACCCGAATCAAACGGGTACAGGCTTTCGCCAATGTCAAAGCCGGCGGCACTGATCAGGAAATCAAAGCCACTTTGAATGCCCCGCAGGCGCATATTGGTGGCCGTGTTGTACGCCAAAAACCAGATCGCCAGTCCAATGACGGTGACCGCCAGGATTTGGTACACCAGGCCCCGAAAGGCCTGGCTGCGCCAGGAAATTTTCTTCTTCCTGGGCGGGGCATGCCGGGTCACGTCTTATCGCACGGGGTAGGCGTACATGATGCCGCCCTTGTTCCACAGGTTGTTCAGGCCACGCGGCAATTGCAATGCCGACTTGGGTCCGACATTGCGCTCGAAGATTTCACCGTAGTTGCCGGTGGTTTTAATGGCGCGGGCCAACCACTCCTTGTCCAGTCCCAGCAGCTTGCCGGTGTCTTCGGTCGTGCCCAGGATGCGGCCAACCACCGGGTCCGCACTGGTCTTCATGGCGTCCACATTGGCCTGGGTCACGCCGTACTCTTCGGCTTCTATCAGTCCGTAGACGACCCACTTGACGATGGCGAACCATTCGTCATCGCCACGGCGCACCAACGGGCCCAGTGGCTCCTTGGAAATGATCTCCGGCAGGATGATGTGGTCGGCCGGGTTCTTGGCCGACTTGTTGCGCACCGATGCCAGGCCCGACGCGTCGGTGGTGTAGGCAATGCAACGGCCCGAGAAGTACGCACCTTCGACCGCTTCAAGCTTCTCAAACACCACAGGCTTGACGCCCAGCGCGTTGGCCTTGGAGTAGTCCGTCAGGTTCTTTTCGGTGGTGGTGCCGGACTGCACGCAGACCGTCTGTCCCTTGAGCTGCTTGGCGCTCTTGATCTTGCTTTTGACCGGAACCATGAAGCCCTGGCCGTCGTAGTAGGTAACAGCCGTCTGGTTCAGTCCCAGCGACGCGTCCCGGGTCAAGGTGAACGTCGTGTTGCGCGACAGCACGTCCACTTCCCCGGACTGCAGGGCGGTGAAACGCGCCTGGGCCGGCAGGGGCACATACTTCACCTTGTCGCCGTCTCCCAGCGTGGCTGCGGCGATGGCGCGGCAGATGTCTGAATCAAGTCCATTCCATTTGCCGGTGGAGTCCGCTGCAGAGAAGCCAGCCAACCCGGTGTGTACGCCGCAAATGACCTGGCCGCGGGCTTTGATGCCGTCCAGCGTCTTGCCCGCATGCGCGGGGGCGGCCACCAGAGCGCCCAAGGATGCCGTTACGGCAGCAATGATTTTTACGGTATTCAGTTTCATCTGCGGGTTCTCCAGTCAAAAAATAGTCGTTACCAAAAAGACGAGACACAGCGCATGGTAGCCAGTTTAGGCGTGGCGCGTGTTACCCAGCATTGGTGCCCCATGTGCCAAACGGGGGCTTGCCGCTTCCACCGATCCTGGATACCCGGGCTCGGTGCGGCTCAATCGAAACGTGCTGACAATATGGGTCAGGTTGCGGGCCTGTTCCTTGAGGTTTTCAGAGGCTGCAGCGCTCTCTTCCACCATGGCGGCATTCTGTTGCAGGGTGTCGTCGAGTTGCGTCACGGCGTTGGATATGGAGCCAATACGACCGCTTTGTTCTCCGGTAGCCACCGCAATTTCGCCCACGATGGTTGAGACGTCCTTGACCGACTGCACCATGTCCTGGATGATGTGACCGGCTTGCGCCACCAGAGCACTGCCAGCTTCCACCTGTTCGCTGCTGTTGCCAATCAGGGTCTTGATTTCCTTGGCCGACGCAGCTGCACGTCCGGCGAGGTTGCGCACTTCGCTGGCCACCACCGCAAAACCACGGCCTTGCTCACCGGCTCTGGCAGCTTCCACGGCAGCATTGAGTGCCAGGATGTTGGTCTGGAAGGCAATGCCATCGATCACGCTGATGATGTCCGCGATCTTGCGCGAGCTGGCGCTGATATCGTCCATGCGCTGGACCACCTTGTGCACCACCTCGCCGCTGCGCGTCGCGGTATCCGATGCCGCGGCTGCCAGACGGTTGGCATTGCGGGCGGACTCCGCGCTGTGCTCCACAGTGCCGTTCAGGTTTTCCAGATTGGTCGCTGCGGATTGCAGGCTGTGCGAGGCGACCTCCGTGCGCTGGCTCAGGTCCAGCGTGGCGCTGGCCACTTCCGCACTGGACGAGGCAATATTGTTGGCGGTCTCGCTGATGTTGCCCACCAGCTGGCGTAACTTGTCCTGCATGGTCGCAATGGCTTCCAGCAAGCGACCGGTTTCGTCATTGATGCGCACCTCGACCGCCGATGTCAGGTCGCCCGCCGCAATGCGTTCGGCGACCACCACGGCGCGGCCGATGGGCTGGGTGATGCTCAGCGTGATCCGCCAGGCGATGATGGCTCCCAGCGCCAGCGCCACAGCCACCAAGACGCTGCCAGTGATCAGGGCCTGGGACTGGGTTTGCTCCGCCAGCTGGGTGGCCTCTTGACTGCGCGCGTATTGCAGTTCCACCATGCCGGCCAGCTTCTGGTTCCAGGCCAGTTCGCCGGGGTTGACCCGGACCATCAGCGTCATATTGGCCGCCACCGCATCCCCATCGAGCGACTGGTCGACGGCCTGCTGCATTTCCGGCCCCGTTTTGCGGCTGATATCGGCGATTTCCTTGAGCAGCGCCTGTTCGGTGGGGTTCACCTCGCCGGCTTGTACCAGCGCCGACAGGTCTTTCTCCTGGGTCTGGTAGCGCTTGAAGGTGTCCGCAAACCGCTTGCTCTGCTCCTTGGAACGGGCGGCGTCCACCGCGTCCAGCATCACGGCAGAGCGGCTCTCGATACCCAGGGCGTTGACACTGGCCAGCATGGCGTTGGCCAGCCGGGTCTTGGTTGCGTTGACCCCGGTGATTTCCTGCATGCGTTTTTGGACGGCTTTGGCCGATATCTGGCCTACCGCCGCAACCGCGATGAGCAGGATCAGAATGCCTCCGAACCCCAGGGTCAACCGCGTCGAGATGGATTTGCTGCTGGTCGCGTTCATGCGGATGCTCCTCAATCAGGGGCCTAGTGTTGCAGGATCTTGCTGAGAAAGTCTTTGGTGCGAGGTTGTCGGTTCTCGGGGTGGCTGAAGAACTCATCCTTGGAGCAGTCTTCCAGAATCTTGCCACCCACGTCAATGAAGATGACGCGGTTGGCCACCTTGCGGGCGAATCCCATTTCATGGGTGACCACCATCATGGTCATGCCTTCTTTGGCCAGCGTCACCATCACGTCCAGCACCTCGCCGACCATTTCCGGGTCCAGCGCCGAGGTTGGCTCGTCAAAAAGCATGACGATGGGGTCCATGGACAGCGCACGGGCAATGGCCACGCGCTGCTGCTGGCCGCCGGAGAGCTGGCCCGGGAACTTGTCCTTGTGCGCCATCAGGCCCACGCGGTCCAGCATCTTCAGGCCACGTACCTTGGCTTCGTCTGGCGAGCGGCCCAGGACCTTGATCTGGGCGATGGTCAGGTTCTCGGTGACGCTGAGGTGGGGAAACAGCTCAAAATGCTGGAACACCATGCCAACCTTGCTGCGCAGTTTTGGCAGGTTGGTCGTGGGGGCCTGCA
>JAUSNJ010000120.1 GCA_030645355.1 Rhodoferax sp.
TGGTCCACCAGGGTGGTGCCGTGTTCGACGCGCTCCACACTGGCGTTGATGAGTGATTTGATTTCCTTGGCCGCTTCGGCCGAGCGCCCGGCCAGGCTGCGCACCTCGCTGGCCACCACCGCAAATCCCCGGCCCTGCTCACCGGCCCGGGCCGCTTCCACCGCAGCATTGAGCGCCAGAATATTGGTCTGGAACGCAATGCCATCAATCACCTGGATAATGTCGGCGATTTTGCGCGAAGACTCGCTGATGCCCTTCATGGTGTCGACGACCTGCCCCACCACCTGACCGCCCTGAACGGCCACCGTGGAGGCACTCCGTGCCAGCTGGTTGGCCTGCCGCGCGTTGTCGGCATTTTGGTGAACATTGGAACTGAGTTCCTCCATCGACGCTGCCGTTTGCTGCAGCGCACTGGCCTGGCTCTCGGTGCGCGCGGACAAATCGAGGTTGCCCTGCGCGATCTCGGCGCTGGCCGTTGACACCGCGTCAGAACCCTCTCGCACGTTGTGCACGACCTGTACCAGTCCGGTCTGCATATCCTGCAAGGCCTGCAACAGCTGTGCGATTTCGTTCTTTCCAGAACTGTCAAACCGCATGCCCAGGTTGCCCGCCGCAACCGCGCGGGAGATGCCCACCGCCTGCAAAATCGGGCGTGTAATCGAGCGGATGATCCACACCGCCATCAACACCCCCACCACCAGGGCAATGGCCACGGTGGAGCCGATCAGCACCGACATGCTGGCCGCTGCCAGCTGCGTGGCGCTAGTGGATTGGTCCAGCAGATCGTCCTGGTACTTGAGCAGGCCGTCGAGCGCATCGAAGTAGGCCTTTTGTGCCGGCCGCACCTTGTCCAGCAGCAGGGCCTTGGCCTCAAACACCTGGCCGTCGCCCGCCGCGGTAGTGGTCTCGGCCTCCAGTGGGTCGTAGACGGCGCGCGTCTGCAAGACCCTGGACAGCACGGCTTTGCCGTCGTCCGCCGTGATCTGCTCGCCCAATGTCTTCAGGCGTTGGTCAATGCGCTTGCGGGCGCCCTCGATGCGGTTGCGCTCACGGGTGATCTCCGCCGTGTCGCTGATCATGATCATGTTGCGCACGGCCTCGGCGATCAGTGTGACATCCCCCTTGATCTCGTTGACCAGCACGATCTTCGGAATACGCTCGGTCACCACCTGGGAGAACAGGCTGTTCATCGCCGAGACCTTAAACTGCGCCACGCCGCCCATGAAGGCCAACAGCAAGCCCAAGGTCCCAAAGCCCAACACCAGCCGCGTGGAGATGCGCATGTCGTCGAGTTTCATGGAATGTCTCCTGCAGATGAATGGTCGTGGGCCGTGGCGGTGCGGCACGGGGCATTGTGCCCAGCGCGGTCCCGTTTTCAACTGTGGGATTCCACACCCCGGGTTAACCCGCGTACCCCACACACGATGGGGCGCCGCACTATGCCTTTGCGCCGCACCCTCGCGCTGTCACCCGCGTGCCCGCCTGCGCTTGTGGAGCTTGCCGGATTGCATTAAGGTCGTGCGATGAACACATCTGACACGACCGAACTCCTGGTCCGCAAGGACAACCTCCCCACTACCACCGTACGCACGACGCCCATGGGACCGCTGGCCGAGGGCCAGGTGCGCGTGGGCATTGAGCGCTTTGCGCTGACCTCCAACAATATTACCTACGCCGCCATGGGCGACGCCATGCAGTATTGGCAATTTTTCCCGGTCCCCGATGCCGGGGACGGCGTGGCCTGGGGCCGCATACCGGTCTGGGGATTTGGCACGGTGCGCGCATCGCGCCACCCGGATGTGGCGGTGGGTGAACGGCTATACGGCTACTTTCCGATGTCCAGCGCGGTGGACCTGACGCCGGCCAAGGTATCCGCCGGATCGTTTTTCGACGCCGCACCGCACCGTGCGCAGTTGCACGCGGTCTACAACCAGTACATGCGCTGCGCCGTCGATCCGTTCTACACCGCCGACTCGGAAGACGTGCAGGCGCTATTACGCCCGCTGTTCATCACCTCGTGGTTGATTGACGACTTTTTGGCCGACAACGACTTCTTTGGCGCCACCGCCGATGCGACGCAGCCCGCGCTGTTGCTGCTGTCCAGCGCGTCCAGCAAGACCGCCTACGGCACGGCTTTTCAGCTGGCCCAGCGCAAGGGGGTCGAAGTGGTCGGCCTCACCTCGCCGGCCAACGTGGTGTTTTGTGAGAGTCTGGGCTGCTACCACCGGGTGCTGACCTACGACCAGCTGGACCGGATTGCGCCCGACGCACCCAGTATCTACGTGGACTTTGCCGGCAACGCCGGGTTCCGCAAGGCACTGCACACCCATTGCACCGGCCTGCGCTACAGCAGCTCGATTGGGGCCACCCATGTGTCGGATATGGGCGGTGCAAAGGACGTGCCCGGCCCCAGGGCCACGCTGTTCTTCGCTCCCGCGCAGATCAAGAAGCGCAGCGGCGAATGGGGACCACAGGGCCTGGCGCAGCGGCTGGTGCAATCCTGGCAGGCGTTCACGGCCACGGTGGCAAACGCACAGCGCCCCTGGCTTCGGGTAGAGCACCATGCGGGGCCTGCCGCCGTACAGGCCGCCTACCAGCAGGTGCTGGGGGGCAAAGGAGACCCCCGAACGGGCCATATGCTGTCGTTATGAATGCAAACTTGGCGTCAGTCAACTGAGGCATGATTGGCGGCGAGCCGCCGCGACAGGTGGCACCCTGAACAGGAGACTCCGTGCGCTTTGCCCTACTGTCTGACATCCACGCCAATCTGCAGGCGCTAGACGCCTGCCTGGCGCATGCCCGGGCGCAGAAGGCGCAGCGTTTTGTATTTCTGGGCGACATGGTCGGCTATGGCGCCGACCCCGGCGCCGTGGTGGACCGCGTCATGCTGCTCACCGAAGAGGGCGCGATGGCCATCCAGGGCAACCACGATGCCATGGCCGTCAACCCCCCGGCCGAAGTCAAAACCATTGGCGACAGCAGTGCCGCCTGGACCCACCGGCAGCTCAATACTGACCAAAAGGACTGGATCACCAACCTGCCGCTGACCCTGCACGACGACAGCGTGCTGTTCGTGCACGCCAGCGCCAATGAGCCGCACCTGTGGCGCTATGTTTACGACCAGCGGGCCGCCAAGGCCAGCATGGATGCTGCGGTCCAGTGGCCCGGTGTGCGTTATGTTTTCGGCGGTCACGTCCACTTCCAGACCCTGTACTACCGCGGCGCCGGCGACGGCCTGATGCCCTTCACACCGCAGCCCGGGGTGGCTGTGCCGGTGCCCAGGCACCGCCAGTGGCTGTGCACCGTTGGCTCGGTTGGCCAGCCGCGCGACGGCAACATCCACGCGATGTACTGCATCTTTGACACCGACCGCGCGCAGCTGACCTTTCACCGCGTCCCCTACGACCACTACGCGGCGGCCAACGCGATTCGCCGCATTGGCCTGCCCGAATTCTTCGCCGCACGGCTGGAGGACGGGCGATGAAACTGCTGGAGCCCGGTGCCGAGCTGGATGGCTTCACGATTGAAGAGTGCATCCACTCCGGTGGCATGGCCCACATCTACCGGGTGCATTACGCCGATGGCCAGCGCGACCCGGGTTTTGCCATGGCCATGAAGATTCCACGCATGACGGCGGGAGACGGCGCGGAGAACATCGTCAGTTTCGAGATCGAGTGCCAGATCATGCAGGTGCTGCAGGGCCGCCATGTGCCGCGCTTTGTGGCCGCTGGCGACCTGTCCCGTGTGCCCTATCTGGTCATGGAGTACGTCACGGGCGAAACCCTGGAACACTGGTTGGACGCCGAAACACCGCCCAGCGTCGAGCAGATCGCCTGGCTGGGCTCGGCGATGGCCCGTGCGCTGCATGCCCTGCACCAGCAGAACACGGTGCACCTGGACCTCAAGCCCGCCAATGTGCTGTTCCGCGGGGACGGCACGGCTGTGTTGCTGGACTTTGGCTTGTCGTGCCACGCGCACTACCCCGACCTGCTGGCCGAACAATTGCGCAAGGCCGTGGGTTCCCCCGCGTGGATTGCGCCCGAGCAGGTGGTGGGTGTGCGCGGCGATCCACGCAGCGACATTTTTGCGGTGGGCGTGATGCTCTACCAGCTGTGCACCGGAGAGCTGCCCTTTGGCGCGCCGCAAACCGCAGCAGGATTGCGCCAGCGCCTGTGGATGGATCCCGTACCTCCGCGCAAGCTCAAGCCCGAACTGCCCGCGTGGCTGCAGGAAGTGGTCATGCGATGCCTGGAGCCCGAGGCCGCGCACCGCTACCCATCGGCGGCACATCTGGCGTTTGATCTGGCCCACCCGGAGCAGATCGCCATCACCCACCGCGGAACCAATGTCACTGGCACCCGGTTTGGCACCCACTTCAAGCGCTGGCTCAAGGCCGCGGGCATGCACTACAAGCCCAGTCCCATTGCCGCGCAGCAGGCCGACGAAGTCCCCATCGTGATGGTGGCCGTGCCCCACGTGGATGTCACCGATGCCACCCTGTATTCGCTGCGCCAGGCCGTGGCGCGCGCGCTTGGCACTCGCCCGGGGGCACGTCTGGCCTGTGTCACGGTGATCTCGTCCGGCCAGACCAGCAGCACCGATGAGGACAAGAGCGAAACCAAGGTCCACCGCCGCTACCTGACGACGCTGCGCCAGTGGGCCCAGCCGCTGGACCACCCCGGCCACCAGACCTCTTTCCACGTGCTCGAATCCGGCGACGTGGCCCAAGCCATTCTGGACTATGCCCGGGGCAACAACGTCAGCGTGATCGTGATGGGTGCTGCCACCCACGGGCTCAAGACCCAGCGCTTTGTGGCCACCGTGCCGATCAAGGTGGCCATGGACGCGCCCTGCACCATCATCCT
>JAUSNJ010000123.1 GCA_030645355.1 Rhodoferax sp.
TCTGCTTGAACGGCACGGTGGTGCAGTCACCCGCCGCAAACACGCCGGGCAAACTGGTTTCGCCATTGGCGTTGACGATGACCTCGCCAAACTTGCTCAGCTCCAGCGTGCCCTTGAGCCACTCGGTGTTGGGCACCAGGCCGATCTGCACGAACACGCCTTCCAGCGCCACGGTGTGCTCCGCGTTGGTGACACGGTCCTTGTAGCGCAACGCGTTGACACGGCCCTGCGCGCCGGTGATCTCCATGGTCTGGGCATTGGTGTGCACCGTCACGTTGGCCAGGCTCTTGAGCTTTTTCACCAGCACGGCGTCGGCCTTGAGCTCGGGCATGAACTCGACCACGGTCACGTGGCGCACCACACCGGCAAGGTCGATGGCAGCTTCCACGCCGGAGTTTCCGCCACCGATCACGGCCACGTCCTTGCCCTTGAACAGCGGGCCGTCGCAGTGCGGGCAGTAGGCTACGCCCTTGTTCTTGTATTCGGACTCGCCGGGCACGTTGACATTGCGCCAGCGTGCGCCGGTGGACAGGATGACGGTCTTGCTCTTCAGTGATCCACCATTGGCCAGCTTTACCTCGATCAGGCCACCCGGTTCGGTGGCGGGGATCAGGGCGTCGGCACGTTGCAGGTTCATGATGTCCACGTCATAGGTGCGGGTGTGGGCTTCCAGCGCGGCGGCGAACTTGGGGCCGTCGGTCTCCAGCACCGAAATATAGTTCTCGATGGCCAGCGTGTCGTTGACCTGGCCGCCAAAGCGCTCGGCGGCCACACCGGTGCGGATGCCCTTGCGCGCCGCATACACGGCAGCGGCGGCACCGGCGGGGCCACCACCGACGATGAGCACGTCGTATGCGTCCTTGGCCGAGAGCTTGGCCGCGTCTTTGGCAACGGCACCGGTGTCGATCTTGGCCAGAATTTCTTCTACCAGCATGCGGCCCGAGCCAAACACCTGGCCGTTGAGGAAGACCATGGGCACGGCCATGATCTCGCGGTCGGTCACCTCCTGCTGGAAGGCGCCGCCTTCGATGACGGTGGTCTTGACCTTGGGGTTGAAGATGGCCATCAGCGCCAGTGCCTGCACCACGTCCGGGCAGTTGTGGCAGGTCAGGCTCATGTAGACCTCGAAGTTGAAGTCACTGCCGTCAGCTGGACTCAGACCCTTGATCTGGTCGATGATCTCGGCCTCCACCTTGGGTGGGTGGCCGCCGGTCCACAGCAGGGCCAGCACCAGCGACGTGAACTCGTGGCCCAGCGGCAGCCCGGCAAAGCGCAGGCTGGTGTCACTGCCCACGCGCTGCAGGCTAAAGGATGGCTTGCGGGCGTCATTGCCGTCCAGGCGCAGGCTGATCTTGTCGGCGCGCAGACCCTGAATCGTCTCCAGCAGGGAGCGCATGTCGCGGCTGGTTTCGCTGTCGTCCAGTGAAGCCACCATTTCGAAGGGCTGGGTCACGCGTTCCAGGTAGGCGGCGAGTTGGTCTTTCAGGGCTTGGTCGAGCATGGTGATCTCCGTAGATGAAGGAAGTGTTGTCGGGTATTGGTTTCGCGATGGATGAATTGTAGAAAACAACTATTGACTTAGTGATTTGTTTTATGAAACCTATTGATAGGCAAATTCCATGCACCTCGCCATTCCACTCTATCCACCCCAATGAAAAAAGGGGCCCGCTGGGCCCCTCTTGCTTGATCTGGCGCAAAGCCAGTGGTGAATCAGATCTTGCCGACCAGATCCAGGGATGGAGTGATGGTCTTGGCGCCTTCGTTCCATTTGGCGGGGCAGACCTGGCCAGGGTGGGCGGCGGTGTACTGGGCGGCCTTGAGCTTGCGCACGGTTTCCTTGACGTCACGGGCGATCTCGTTGGAGTGGATTTCCAGCGTCTTGATCGTGCCGGTGGGGTCGATGATGAAGGTGCCGCGCAGTGCCAGGCCTTCGTCGTCGATGTGCACGTCAAAGCCGCGGGTCAGCGCGTGTGTGGGGTCGCCAATCAGCGGGAACTTGGCCTTGCCGACGGCAGGCGATGTCTCGTGCCAGACCTTGTGGGCGAAATGGGTGTCGGTGGTCACGATGTAGACCTCGGCACCAGCCTTCTGGAATTCGGCGTAGTGTTCGGCGGCATCTTCGACTTCGGTGGGGCAGTTGAAGGTGAAAGCGGCGGGCATGAAAATGAACACGTTCCACTTGCCCTTGAGGGTCTCGTTGGTCACGGTCACGAACTTGCCGTTGTGGAAGGCTTCGTTCTTGAAAGGCAGGACTTGGGTGTTGATCAATGACATGGTTGGTTTCCTCTTGGTTGCGTTCTACAGGTGAACAGAATGAAGTTTAGGGGCTCTATGAGCCTTTGTAGTTTGATTGAACCAATCAATCAAATTGGTAAATCCTATTGAGCCGCGCTCAGGGCTTGTGAAACAGGCTATGGTGCAGCCGCCGCAACGACCACCAGACCCCGCCCACCACGAAGGGAATGGCCACGGCGGCCGTGATCTCCGCACTAAAGGGCCAGCCCCCGTACTGGGCGCCTTTGGCCAGGTAGCTCACCAGGCCAACAATGTAGTAGCTGATGGCCGCCACTGACAGGCCTTCCACGGTGGACTGCATCTTGAGCTGTAGGTCCTGGCGGCTGTTCATGGTGGCCAGAAGCGCCTGGCTGCTTTGCTGTTGTTCGATCTCGACCCGCGTGCGCAGCAGGTTGCTGATGCGCGAGACCCGTTGCGACAGCGCATCCTGGCGCCGGGCCGACCAGGCGCAGGTGCTGCGCGCGGGCGTCAGGCGCCGGTCCATGAATTCGCCGATCGTCTGCATGCCCGCCAACCGCGACTCGTCGATGTCGGCAATGCGCTTGTCCAGCAGCTCAAAGTAGGCGGCACTGGCGGAAAAGCGCGAGTGGGTGGCAGCGTGCTGGCTCTCCACCTCGCCGGCCAGGCGGGTCAGGCGGTCCAGCAACAGGGGTTCGTCTTCACGCGTGGCAGAGCGGATGGACTGCGCCAGTTCGGCCAGTTCGCGCTCGGCCGACGCCAGCACCTGGGATGCTTCACGGGCCGCCGGCAGGCCCAGCAGGGCCGCCATGCGGTAGGTCTCGATTTCCAGCAGGCGCTGCACCAGACGCCCCAGTCGGCGCGGGGCCAGGCCACCGGCCAGCAGCACCATGCGCGAAAAACCGTCGGCGTGCACGGCGAAATCGGTATAGACCTCGGCAAAACCGCCGGCCACGGTGGAGGCCACCAGTGTGTCTTCGTACAGCACGTGTTTGACCAGCGAGCCCGACTCGAACGCCGCGCTCGGCAAGGCCCACAGGTGCAGGTTGGCCAGGCACTCGCCCGGCAGCGCCGCAAACCAGCGCTGCGGCACGGCGTCCAGCGCAGTCTCGGGCTCGCGCTCGCCAAACTGGTCGGTGTTCAGGCGGCGCATGAAGGTCCAGGTCACGAACTCAGTGTGCATTTCCCAGCGCACACGGTAGGGGCCCAGGTCGAGCCGCACGTGGGTGGAGCCTGCATCGGGCGGCGGCAGATGGTGGTCTCGAGCCAGTTCGGCCATGTGCGCCCAGCTGGCCGCGCGCTGCTCTGCATCGCACACCATGACGACATGCGAGAGGCTCAGGGGCACGTCCATGGCCTCTGGCGGGCGGGCGTGAATCTCGTTGTGCAGCGCCACGCGCTGCGCATGCTGTTTCAAAACATCAGTCGTCAACGAAAGCCTCTTCGCGTTTGGACTTGACGGACGGCATCAGCACGATGACCAGCAGCAGGACCGCACCGGCCAACAGGCTGGCGGACAAGGGACGTGTCACAAACACGCTCCAGTCGCCGCGGGACAGCAACAGCGCCCGGCGCAAATACTCTTCCATCATCGGGCCCAGAATAAAGCCCAGCAACAGCGGTGCGGGCTCGGCGCCCAACTTGATGAACAGGTATCCAATCACGCCGAAGATGGCCACCATCCAGATGTCAAACGTGTTGTTGTTGGTGGAGTACACGCCAATCGCGCAGAACAGCACGATGGACGGAAACAGCCAGCGGTACGGCACGCTCAGCAGTTTGATCCAGATACCAATCAAGGGCAGGTTCAGGATGATCAGCATCAGGTTGCCAATCCACATGGAGGCAATCAGGCCCCAGAACAACTCGGGGTTGCTGGTCATGACCTGGGGGCCGGGCTGGATGTTATGGATGGTCATGGCACCGACCATCAGCGCCATCACGGCATTGGGGGGAATGCCCAGGGTCAGCAACGGAATGAAAGACGTTTGCGCACCGGCGTTATTGGCCGCCTCGGGCGCCGCCACGCCGCGGATGTTGCCCTTGCCAAAGGGCACTTCACCCGGCTCCAGCTTGGTTTTTTTCTCCAGGGTGTAGGCTGCAAACGCCGCCATCACCGCGCCCCCACCGGGCAAGATTCCCAACAGCGAGCCCAAGGCCGTGCCGCGCAACACCGCGGGAATCATGCGGCGAAAATCTTCCTTGGTCGGCATCAGCCCGGTCACATTGGCGGTAAACACCTGGCGCTCGCTTTCGTGCTTGCCCAGGTTGCTGATGATCTCGCCGTAGCCGAAGACGCCCATGGCAATCACGATGAAGCCAATGCCGTCGGTCAGCTCGGGGATGTCCAGGCTGAAGCGTGCCACACCGGAATTCACGTCGGTGCCGACCATGCCCAGCAGCAGGCCCAAAACAATCATGGCAATGGCTTTGAGCAACGAACCCGAGGCCAGCACCACGGCACCAATCAACCCCAGAATCATCAGCGAGAAATACTCGGCCGGGCCAAACTTGAATGCGAGCTCGGTCAAGGGCGCGGCAAAGGCCGCCAGAATCAGCGTGCCCACACAACCCGCAAAGAAAGAACCCAGGCCGGCCGCGGCCAGTGCGGGGCCCGCCCTGCCATTGCGGGCCATCTGGTAGCCGTCAATCACCGTCACCACGGAGGACGATTCGCCGGGCAGGTTGACCAGAACCGCGGTGGTGGAGCCACCGTATTGCGCACCGTAATAAATGCCCGCCAGCATGATCAGTGCGGCGACGGGTGGCAGGGCATAGGTAGCCGGCAACAGCATGGCGATGGTCGCCAGCGGGCCAATGCCGGGCAGCACACCAATCACCGTTCCCAACAGACATCCGATGAAGGCATACATCAGGTTCTGCAGCGTGAAGGCCACGCCAAAACCGAGCGCCAGATTGTTGAATAATTCCATGGGGACTCCTAAATCAGACGCCAGCCAACACAGGCCACACGGGAAACTGCAAATTGAGCAGCTTGATGAAGGCCAGGTAGCTCAGGACGGCCAGAATGGTGGCCAACGCGACGGTTTCCTTCAGATTGAAACGGTCGCCCGCCAGACTGGCAATGAAGGTCAATGCGTAGATCCCGACGATCAGCCCCATGGGTGGCAAGTGGATGCTGGGCAGGCCACCAATCATGGCGCCAAACACCAGATTGGCCAGAATAATGAAGACCAGCGGCTTCCAGGCAAAGGCGCCAATTTTGTGGCCGTCCACGGTCTCGACCACCAGCGCCTTGAACGTGATCATCCCCCCCAGAAAGGTCAGCAACACCCCCAGCGCCAGGGGGAAGTACCCGGGTCCCATGCGGGCACCATTGCCAATGGTGTAGCCGCTGGCGCCCCATGCAAAGGCAACGCCCACGGTCATGAACATGAGGCCGGAAAAGAAATCTTTTTGACTTTTGATATTCACAAAATTGTCTCCTGAAGCGAAGCACCGTACCATGCTTTTGAGCGGCCCAGTGTGCCACAAAGCGGCGCCGCGATACCGCAAGGGCGCACGGCTCAACGTCGGCTGTTGCGCTGCTCTTCGCGTTCGCGTTCAAGTTCCTTGAAACGTATGCACTCAGGCGTCTGCCGGTAACGATCCGTTGCGCACTGGTCGGCAATGCATTTGATCTTGAAAATGAAAACCTCATTGGCGCAGACCTGGCCCGGCCTGGAGGGGCCGGAGCCAATGCCTTGGTTGACGACGGCTGCGGGGGGAGACTCGCGGGGCGCAGGCGCGACTGGCGCAGGGGCTTGCTTTGGGGCTTGCGGTGGAACGGTGACCACGGACATGTCGCTCTTGGGCTTGGTGAGCGCACGGGACGCCCCCGCCACAGCCGCAACCGCGGGCCTGGATGCGGGCGCAGCGGTTGGCACGGATGCGGGCGCGGCCGTTGCCGATGCTGCAGGTTGCAGGACTGGGGCAGGCTGCACAGCAACCGATGGGCTCGCGGACATCGACGGTGCCACCGCTTGTTTGGGTGCAAGCTCGACCGACTCTGGAGGGCTCAAACGGATGGCCATGGCAACCAAGCCGAACACCACTACACCCGCCGCGACCAGTCCCCACTTCGGGGGGCCTTTCGCCGCATCGGCAATGGTTGGCGCCGGCTCGGCAACCGGCGCTACCGGGTCCACGCCCATGAAACCGGGCACCGTCTCGTCCGCTGTTTGCAGGGGTCTGGTGGGAGCGTAATGGCCAACCGTGGACTCAAAGCCCGAGTCGTCGCCCGCCACCCGGAATTGCGGCTCGGTCTTTGCCTGCTCCAGTGATGCACCGGCGCCCAAATCGTAGATCCGGTTCTGCGCGCGGCGTGCATAGATGCCCGTTGGGAAATGCTTCAGAAAATCCAGGAACTCCTTGGGATCGGTGGAATCCTTGGTCACATGCCAAGCAGCCAGTTCGGCTTCATGGTTGACAGTTGACGCCAGCGCCACGTCTGCGGTCGGCCCGAATATGCCGGTGCTGGAACCATCGCGCAATATGGCCGGCACTGCCGCCGGGCGATTCGCCAGAAACTGCCCCAGCTCAGCCCCCACATCCGCGCCCTGGGTACCGGTCTCTGCACTCATCTGCTGCGCCAGTGCCCGCAGGGCCAACCCGAATTCCCGCGCGGTTGCATAGCGCTCGTTGGGGTCCTTGGCCATCGCCCGGGCGAGGATTTCATCCATGGCAACGGGCACCTCCGGGTTGAGGCTGCTCGGTGGCGCCGCCACATGGCCCACGATCTGGTGAATGACGATGAACTGGTTCTCGCCAGTAAAGGGCAAGCGGCCGGTCAGCAATTCGTAGAGCACCACGGCGGCCGAAAACAGGTCGGAACGGGAGTCCCCGCGCAGGCCCTTGGCCTGCTCGGGCGACATGTATTTGGGGGTACCCACCGCGCCACCCACCTGGGTAAGGAGGGTTTCATCCGGCTCCTGGATGCGCGCCACGCCAAAGTCGGTGAGCTTGATGCGGCCAGTAACCTCCATCAGCATATTGGCAGGCTTGATGTCGCGGTGCACCACGTTCTGGCGGTGCGCATGGTCCAGTGCCATCAGCAACTCGTGCACCATCACGATGGATGAACGCACCGAAAACCGGGCACCAGCCTCCAGGTGCTGCTTCAGGTCTTCGCCCTGAATGAATTCCATCACCAGGTAGGCAATGTCACCATCCTGGCCTGAGTCGAATACGCTGACGATGTTGGGATGGTGCAGACGTGCGGCGGAGCGGGCCTCGGTGCGAAAACGCCCTTCGTACTCGGCAGCCGCTTCTGGCGAGAGGCTCTGCACCCGTATGGTCTTGATGGCAACCGCGCGGTCCAGATTGGGGTCCCGACCCTCGTAGACAACCCCCATCGCGCCCTTGCCCAGCACACGAGTGATGTTGTATCTGCCCAGCTTCTCAATGTCGTCCATGTACCGTCCGAAAGCCCTTGAATCCAATGAAATCCGTACCGAGTGGGCATGCTAGCAGACCCGCATCCATACAGCACCAACAAATTGCGGGTCATATGGGTTCTATTGCGCCACGCAATTGAACCGGCTACGATGACTGCAACCTAGCCGAAAGCCCCCTGATGCCTGCCGTTGTCTTTGCCGATGTCGTTGGAAGCACGGGGCTGTTTGAGCAAATGGGTGACGTCAACGCCTCCCAATTGATGAGCGGCCTGACCACCTTGCTGGGCACGGTGTTCGAGCAACACCAGGGACGCGTCGTGAAGCTGCTGGGCGATGGCGTCTTTGCCGTCTTTCCGGATGCCGGCACCGCAGTCGCCGCCTGCATGCTGCTGCAGTCGCGCTTTCAGACCGACCCCGTCATCCCCATCGGCAGGACCACGCCCATCCAGATGCAAATGGGCGTGGAGTCCGGCGAACTGGTCCAGATTGACGGAGACTTCTTTGGCGATGCCGTCAACAGCGCTGCCCGCCTGGCCGACCTGGCCGGCGCGGACCAGATCCTGACGACCCAGAACGTGTGGGACGCACTCATGCCCGGTCAACGGCCATCGCTGCGCAGCCTGGGCCCCATGCAACTGCGGGGCAAGACCCAAACCACCCACATCTACCGCGTCGAATGGCAGACAGGCCGCGACCTGGATGCCACGGCCATGGGCACATCCATGTTTGTCCCTGTCCAGCAACGGACCCTGGCATTGACGATGCAGGGGCGCACCCAGTTTTTTGAGGTGACCACGACGGGTATCACCATCGGCCGCGCCACCGATGCGACGCTGCCCGTGCTGGACCCCCGCGTGTCGCGGATCCACGCCACGATCCGCAGACGGGGCACACAGATTGTGCTGGCCGATGTCTCCAGCTTTGGCACCTGGGTGTATTTCGGCAGCCAGACCGAGGCGGTTGCCCTGCGTCGCAGCGAGTGCTTTCTGGTTGGCTACGGCCAGATATCGCTGGGCTGCAAGATGGACGCAGACAAGGCGCCGCTGGTTGCGTTCGAGGTGACTTAGTTGCCTCTGGATGCTATACAACTAATAGCATACTTTGCTTATTCTACGAGGGCTAAAGGCTGATTTGCCTTGTGACGCTCAGGCGGACCAGTCTTGGTTCGCGCAAGGCGGACGGAGTGAAGGCGATTTCCGGTTTAGACGCATTGCCGACTTTCAAAATTCCAGACAGCAGTCATTCAACCATCAATTTCTTGGGCTTTAACGTCAAAGTTGAGCCGCTGACGAAGGCTTGCCGACGGCGATCGGCTCAAACGCCCAGTTAGCCATCATTTCCGCGCGAACCACTCGGAGCACCAGGACCGTTAAGCCAGCGAGCTTCAGGAACATATCGCCGTGCCAACGCAAGCAACTCACTACGCTCGCCGGCTGACAGTGCCGGAAAGCGAAAATGCGCGTGGCGATTAGTGCCAGTTGGTGCCGGGCGTGCCTTGAATCCACACGCGATAGTTTCTTTTAGAAAGGCCTCTGCGACCTCATCAGAAGCTTCCCGCAAACAAAGCGTTCGAATACTTGAAAGTGGTTGCTCGCGCTCTGCCATGCGTAATGATGAATTCAATGCAAGAACTACATCCCTCAGGCCCTTTACTTCCTCAAGCAACAACCGTTCTTGCGGAACAACCTCTGTCTTGAGTTCTGCCACTTTGAAGGTGCCGAAGTGCTTGAGAAACGTAGTGAAGTTAGGGTCGGATTTTGATTTTTCGTAAGTGGCTTTGATCTTCTCGGAGAGTGCCTCCTTGAACTCGACAATTCTTGAGAATCGAAGATCACGTGGGTACGCCAAATGCTCGACAGGGGATGTGTCAAAACTGTACGAAGTCTTGTCATCCTTGACGATGATAGTTGGACGATCAAACGCGAGCCGCATACCGAGTTCAAACATAACGTTTGGATTCTTTGCGCTCACATCACACACAACGACAGGGTTCTCGTAGAGATTTTGAATAATTCGCTTCTGAATTATTCCCACGTCATCTGCATCACTAACAAGCTGAGGTTGGAATCCCGCGTCTTCAATCGCCTCTGACAAGATCAGCTTGACATCACGCCAGTGATCCTCCGAGCACGAGTCGATTGTTGAAATTGGCATGACGATGCCACATGTGAGCAACTGCTCGATTTCTGCCATTTGAACCTCCCTGTATGTAATTGTTAATGGCTACGCAATGTAGATCACGAAAACTGCCATATTAATCTGGTCACGTAATGCTTTGGAGAATGGCTTGCAGCTTGGGTCTCGATGATTTCTCAGGATTAATATGCAGCTATAGAAATTCGATAAACCACGCAGGTCGCTTTGTTCCGATTCTAGGTGGCGAGCCGATTTCCCCCAAAATGGAGGTATAGGTGGAATGTCGGCTTTCGCCCCATTGCGGCTGTCCGTCCTCACCGCGCAAACCACCACCGCACGCAGAGTGTGGGGCAGTGGTCCCCGCCGATTTGCTGGCCCGCAGGACAGATGAGGCGGGGGCCACTGCCCCACACTCTGCGTACGGTAGCGATGACAGCCAGCGGACCGAATCAAGTCAGAGGCGGTGTAGAGATCAGCACCTCTTCGATCACCGTCATGCCCTCTGCAACCCGCAGGGCACCGGCCAGGCGCAGCGGGCGCATGCCGTCGGCGATGGCCTGCTTGCGCAACACGTCTATGCCGGGGTCCGCGGCGACCTTGGCCTTGAAAGCGTCGGACACCACCAGCAACTCGTACAAGCCCATGCGACCCAGGAAGCCGGTCATGCGGCAATCCACACAGCCCACCGGCTTGTAGGGTTTGTAGGCCCCATTGATCTGCCAGGGCTTGATCAGCTCGGCCAGCACTTCGCGTCCGGTGGTTTCGTCCCGCACGCGGCAATGCTTGCACAGCGTGCGCACCAGCCGCTGGGCCAGCACGCCCAGCACGGTGGCGTTGATCAAATACTGCGGAATGCCCAGCTCCATCAGACGCGTGACCGCCGACGGCGCGTCGTTGGTGTGCAGCGTCGAAAACACCAGGTGGCCGGTCAGGGCCGCCTGCACCGCCATCTCGGCAGTCTCCTGGTCGCGGATTTCGCCGACCATGATGATGTCGGGGTCCTGGCGCATCCGCGCCCGCAGGCCCTGCGGAAAACCGAAATCGAGTTGCGGCTGCACCTGTGTCTGGTTGAAGGCCGGCTCAATCATTTCGATGGGGTCTTCCACCGTGCTGACGTTGACCTCTTCGGTGGCCACGCGCTTGAGCGTGGCGTACAGCGTGGTGGTCTTGCCCGAGCCGGTCGGCCCGGTCACCAGGATGATGCCGTAGGGCCGTTTGACCAGTGCTTCCCAGCGCTGCGCGTCATGGTTGGTAAAGCCCAGCGCATCCAGGTCCTTGACGGTGTTGTCGGGGTCAAAAATCCGCATCACCATCTTTTCGCCAAAGGCCGTGGGCAGCGTCGATATCCGCATTTCGACCTCGTCGCCTGCCGGGTTGCGTGTCTTGATACGGCCATCCAGCGGACGGCGCTTTTCGATGACGTCCATGCGCCCCAGCAGCTTGATGCGCGCCGTCATGGCATTGAGCACGCCCATGGGCATTTGGTAGACCTGGTGCAGGATGCCGTCAATGCGGAAGCGAATCACGCCCTGCTCGCGCCGGGGCTCCAGATGGATGTCACTGGCCCGCTGGTCAAAGGCGTACTGCCACAGCCAGTCCACCACCTGCACCACGCTCTGGTCGTTGGCATCGAGCTGCTTGTTGGACTTGCCCAGCTCCACCAGTTGCTCAAAGCTGCCTCCGTTGTTAACGCCGGCCTTGTTGGCGGCCTTGACGGATTTGGCCAACGCATAAAACTCGGCGGTGTAGCGGTGAATCTCCTGCGGACTGGCCAGCACGCGGCGCACACTGCGCCGCGATTGACGCTCGACCTCGGCCACCCAGTCGATGACAAACGGTTCGGAGGTGGCCACCGTGATCTCGCTGGCGTTCACCATCACGGTCAGAATGCGGTGGCGCTCGGCATACACCGCACCCATGGCGTCGGCCACCTTGGCAACCTCCACCTTCAGTGGGTCGATGCGCAGGTAGTCCATGCCCACACGGGTAGCCAGCCACTGCGTCAACAGTTCGATATCCAGCGGCTTGTTGTCCGCAGCCCGGCGCATGGACACACTGGCCAGGCGCACCAATGGGTGCTGCACACTTTCGGCCTGCGCACACCGTCCGATGGTGCGTTTGGCTTCCTCGTCCGAGATGACGCCGTCGGCATGCAGCCATTCCACCAGCCGGCGCCAGTCGATGGGGCCGGTATGGGCGGTGGTCTTGGCCGTCGTTGTTGGGGGATGTGTTTTGGAAGTCATGGCTGCACCGGTTTGAAAACGCGGACCCACTTGTCGGCTGGCAGGCCCCACTGGCGTTGAATCGTATCAGCCCGCGCCAGCAGCACCGAGCGGCTGGGCCGCACGGGTGTGCGCTGCGCCAGCACCACCGTATTGCCCTCGCGCGTGGCCTTGAATGCCCACAGCGCATCCTTGCCAAACGCGGTGGCCATATTGTCCACACTGCGCTGAAAGCTGGATGACCGGCCAAACAGGTTGACCGTCATGCACCCGTCGTCGGTCAACACCTTGCGGCAGTCGGCATAGAACTCGGCGCTGTCGAGCACGGGGCCTGCGGCTTCCTGGTCGTACAGATCCACCTGCAGCGCGTCCACCGCGCCTACCCAATGCGGCTGCTTGATCTCCTGCTCGGCATCGGCCAGCACCACCTGCAGGCGGTTGTTGTCCTGCGGCAGCTTGAACCAGCCCCGGCAGGCCGCCACCACCTGGGGATTGAGCTCGATCGCCGTGGTTTTCATGCGCATCACTTTGTGGCAAAACTTGGTGAGTGACGCCGCACCCAGCCCCAGTTGCAGTGCCTGGCGCTTAGTGACCGTTTCGGGGTCTACAAACAGCAGCCAGGCCATCATGCGCTGGATATATTCGTGCACCAGCACCAAGGGTGCATCGACCAGCATGGAGCCCTGGATCCAGATGCTGTCCAGGTGCAGGTGGCGGACGGGGCCGTCGTCGGAGAAATTGACTTCGGGGAGCATGAACGATTCTTTTCTGGGCATGGGGGGTATTAAATCACTTGGGGACTGGGTTGCATTGCGGCGCGTGAAGTTGAGGCGCGCGAAGGACTGCGCGCGGCGGGCGGCATGGCAGGCGTTCTCCGGCTCGCGTCGCGGGCGGCCTTGTGTGGTTCGCGTGGGTTGCTGCGTTCACACGTTGGCTGGTGTGCCGATTCTGTGGCAACCGCAAATGCGGCCTGCGCCCGCCCGCCACGCCACCCGCCTTCTGCGAAGAGGTTGAGTGGCAAATCACCCTCTAGCCCTCGTGAAATATGGTTAAGCAGCTATGTATTTAATAGCATTAACCGCCACGCCCGCCAGGTCGGTGGGCCGGGTGTCCCTTCGTCGGCCCCATTCGCGGCAGCTGCAAAGCACGCGTGCTACCACCGCCTTGACGCAGCAGCCTATGAAAACCCAAAAACACCGCCCGCGAGCGTGGGCCAGAGAAGGGATACCCGGCCCACCGGCCAAGCCTACCCGCCACGCCAGAAATGCCTGAAAGGACCGCAAGTGTCTCAAATAACTCACGGCTCCAGAAGCAGCAGCGCACCCAGACGCGGCAGTGCCTGGCAGGCATTGGCGGTCGTCGCCTGCGCCAACGCCTCCACCGACATGCCCCGCAGCTGCGCGACAACAGCGGCAATGCGCGGCAATTCCCCCGGCGCGTTGCGCCCCTGCCCTGCCCCGGCCTGCCGGTCATCAGCCGTGGCGTACAGCCAGTGGGGTGGAATATCGGGTGCATCCGTCTCCATGACGATGGAATCCAACGGCAGCGTCTGGGCCAGGTGGCGCAATTGCAGGGCGCGCTCAAACGTCACGGCACCGCCAAAGCCCAGCTTGAAACCCAGCTTGATGAACTCGCGGGCCTGGACCTCGCTTCCGTTGAAGGCGTGCGCGATGCCGGACCACGATGGTCCGCCCCGGCCCAGTTCCCGCAGGTGCTTGAGCAGCCGGTCGGCGGAGCGGCGCACATGCAAAACCACCGGCAGCTCAAACTGGCGCGCCAGCTTGAGCTGCCGGTGGTAGAAGTGCTCTTGCAGCTCCCGCAGCGGGCTCGTCGTCAGCTCCGATACAAAGAAATCCAGGCCAATCTCACCGACCGCCACCAGATGGGGGTCATCGGCACAGGCCTGCAACCTCGCCTGCAACGACAACAGGTCTTCAGGCTTGGCGTGCTTGACATACAAGGGGTGAATGCCCAGGCAATAGCTGTCGCCGTGACTATGGGCCAGCGCCTGCACGGCATCGAAATTTCCCTGCTCCACGGCTGGAATGACGCAGTGGGTGACGCCCGCGTCCCGTGCGCGCTGGCGCACCGCCGCGCGGTCCGGCGCGAACTCCGGGGCGTCCAGAT
Source organism: Rhodoferax sp. (assembly GCA_030645355.1). Classification (GTDB taxonomy): domain Bacteria; phylum Pseudomonadota; class Gammaproteobacteria; order Burkholderiales; family Burkholderiaceae_C; genus Allorhodoferax. Next base: position 14,135 of record JAUSNJ010000123.1, read on the forward strand.
GGCAATGGGTGTCGATCCAGCGCATGAACGACTTGACTTGGGTTTGCGCCCGGGGCTCAGGCTCCCGCCACGGCCAAACGGCCCGACACCAGCTTCAGCTGCCGGCTGCAGCGCGTTGCCAGCGAGGTATCGTGCGTAACCAGCACAAAGGCCGTGCCATGCACCCGTGCCAGCTCCAGCATCAGGTCGAACACACCGTCGGCGGTGCCGCGGTCCAGGTTGCCGGTGGGCTCATCGGCCAGCACACAATCGGGCCGCGTCACCAGGGCCCGGGCAATCGCGACGCGCTGGCGCTCGCCCCCTGAGAGCTCGGCCGGGCGGTGGTGCATGCGGTCCTGCAGCCCCACACTTGCTAGCATTTTCATAGCTGCATCCCTACATTCTGCGAGGGCTAGGCGCCGGATTGTCAATGGCATGGCGACGTTGTCCAGGGCACTGAACTCGGGCAGCAGGTGGTGGAACTGGTAGACAAAGCCCAGGTGCCGGTTGCGCAGACGCCCCTGCTCGGCGGCGCTCTGGTGGGCCAGGTCCTGCCCGTGCAATTCCACGGTGCCGCTGGTGGGCGCGTCCAGCCCGCCCAGCAAATGCAGCAGTGTGCTTTTGCCAGAGCCCGAGGCGCCGATGATGGCCAGAGTTTCGCCCCGGTGCACCTGCAGGTCCACGCCGTGCAGTACGGTGACGTCCAGCCGTCCTTCCGAGAACCGTTTGGTCAGGCCCTGGGCGCGCAAGACCACATCGCCCAACACCGCGTCGTCCACGGGGGCCTGGGCTGGACGTCCCAGTTCCGCCACCAGACGGTATTGCGCAGCGCCAACGGCAGCGGGAATATTCACTTCACTCATAGCGCAGGGCCTCCGCCGGGTTAACACGGCTGGCACGCCAGCTCGGGTACAGGGTTGCCGCAAATGCCAGCACTAACGCAATCACGGCAATGGGCAGTATGTCAGCCTGCTGCGGATCACTGGGCATGCGGCTGATCAGGTAAATGTCCTTGGGCAGGAAGCTGGCCCCCAGGGCCTGCTCCAGCGCCGGCACGATGACGTCGATGTTGAACGCCACGCCCAGCCCCAGGGCCAGTCCGGCCAGTGTGCCAATCACGCCGACCATGGCCCCCTGCACAACGAAGATGCCCATGATGCTGCCAGGACTGGCGCCCAGTGTGCGCAGGATGGCGATGTCGGCACGCTTGTCGGTCACGGTCATCACCAGCGTGCTGACCAGGTTGAAGGCCGCCACCGCCACGATCAGCGTGAGGATGATGAACATCATGCGTTTTTCAACCTGCACCGCGGCAAACCAGGTGCGGTTCTGGCGCGTCCAGTCGCGGATGACGAAGTCGCCGGTCAGCGTGCGCGCCAGCTCGTCCGCCACCCGGCGTGCGTCGTGCAGGTCGCGCAGTTTCAGGCGAATGCCGGACGGGCCTTCCAGCCGGAAGATCTTTGCGGCATCGTCCACGTGCGCAAATGCCATGGCCGAGTCATATTCAAAGTGGCCGGAATCAAAGGTGCCGACCACGGTCATCTGCTTCAGGCGCGGCATCACGCCGCCGGGGGTGATTTGCCCGCTGGGCGCCACCAGGGTCACGCGGTCACCGGACCGCACGCCCAGCGCGCGTGCCAGCTCGGAGCCCAGCACCACACCAAAGCCACCGGGCACCAGTTGCGCCAGCACCGCGGCCTGCGCTCCACCTACCAAGTCAGTCACGGCCTGCTCCTGGGCCGGGTCAACACCCCGGACCATCACGCCTTTCATGTCTTCACCCCTTGCCAACAGGGCCTGGGCTGCTATGAAAGGTGCAGCACCTATGACCTCGGGGTTAGCCCGCGCCTGGGTCAGGGTCTGGTTCACATCGGGCAGCGCCTGGCCGCCATTGGCATAGACCTCGATGTGGGAGACCACGCCCAGCATGCGGTCACGTACCTCTTTCTGGAACCCGTTCATCACGCTCAGTACGATAATGAGCGCCGCCACACCGAGTGCGATACCCAGCATGGAGACCCCTGAAATGAACGAGATAAAACCGTTTCTGCGGGTCGTTCGCCCGGCCCGGGTGTAGCGCCAACCGATGATCAGCTCGTAAGGAAATTGCATCATCTGCGGATTGTGGCATCCATGCAGGACAATTCACCCATGCACTTGCTTATTTCCCATGCCGCACCCACGGGCCTTCAGTGCCAGGCCGCCATTGCTGGGCTGGCCCTACCCCATCTGAGTGAACTGCTCGGCTTGCTGACGCCCACCGCGCCGCTGCTGGGCTCACCGGACACCCTGACCCCACTGGCCGAGCGGCTGCGCGCCAACAACCTGGGCTTGCAGGGGGCGGACGGCCTGGTTCCCTGGGCCGCAACGGATGCACAGCACCTCGGGCTGACAAAGGTCCACGGTGACGCTGGCTGGGCCTGGATCACGCCCTGCCATCTGAATGTAAAGTCCAACCAGGTCCAGATGGATGACCCGCAGGACCTGAAAATCAGTACCGCGGACTGCGAAAGCCTGCGCGCGGCCATGAAGCGGTATTTCGAGCAGGATGGCATCACCCTGCACCCGCTGACCAACGGCACCTGGCTGGCCTTTGGCGCAATGTTCAAGGATTTGCCGACCGCTTCACTGGAGCGCGTGGCGGGCGCCAGCATCGACGCCTGGTTGCCCCGGCAAGAAAATGCCCGGCTGTTGCGTCGCCTGCAAAACGAAATGCAGATGCTGCTCTACACGCACGCGGTCAACGACGCGCGCAGTGCACGGGGCCTGCCCACGGTCAATGCCTTCTGGGTCAGTGGCACCGGCACGCCGGCGACCTCTCCCCTGATCACCACCGAGCGCCTGGAAAACGTGGACGCCCTGCGCCACGCCGCGCTGTGCGACGACGCACACGACTGGACGCGCGCCTGGCAGATCCTGGACAGCACGGTGCTGGCCGACCTGCTGGTTCGCGTCAAGGCAGGCAAGTCCGTGCAGCTCACGCTGTGCGGTGAGCGCATGGCAGTGACACTGGAATTGAAGGAACGCCCCTGGTGGGAGCGGATTCAGCGGCGCTTTTCGACTGCATCGCCCCAGCAACTGCTGCAGACGCTATGAACATCATTCCCCGTGACATCCCGCCCCGCAGCGTCTGGGTGCTGGAACAGGCCGGCATCCACCCGCTGCTGGCCCGCCTCTACGCTGCGCGCGGAGTCACTGGCACCGAGGAGCTCGACGACGCGCTGGCCAAGCTGTTGCCGCCATCCTCCATGCTGGGGCTTCCTGAAGCCGCGACGCTGCTGGCCGACGCCATTGCCCAGGACAAGCGCCTGTGCGTCGTGGCCGACTACGACTGCGATGGCGCCACCGCCTGCGCCGTGGCGGTGCGCGGCCTTAAGCTGCTGGGTGCGCAGCACGTGGCCTACATCGTGCCCGACCGCATTGTGGACGGCTATGGCCTCACCGCACCGATTGCGCAACGCGTCAAGGACAGTGGCGCCGATGTGCTGATCACCGTGGACAACGGCATCGCCAGCATGGACGGCGTGGCCCATGCGCGCTCCCTGGGCTTGCAGGTGCTGGTCACCGATCACCATTTGCCGGCGGCTGAATTGCCGGATGCGGATGTCATCGTCAACCCGAATCAGCCCGGCTGCGCATTCGCCAGCAAGTCGATTGCCGGCGTCGGCGTGATGTTCTACGTGCTGCTGGCCTTGCGCAGCGAATTGCGCGCGCGCGGCGTGTTGGACGCCGCCACACAACCGAAACTCGACACCCTGCTGCCACTGGTGGCGCTGGGCACGGTGGCCGACGTGGTGAAGCTCGACGCGAACAACCGCCGACTCGTGGCTCAAGGGCTAAAACGGGTGCGAGCCCTCGCCATGCCTGCAGGTATTGCTAGTCTTTTTGTAGCATCTGGCCGCTCGGCACCGGTGGCCACCACGTTTGACTTTGGCTTTGCATTGGGTCCACGGATCAACGCCGCAGGGCGCCTCTCGGACATGACGCTGGGCATTGAATGCCTGCTCACCGACGACCCGGCGCGTGCCGACGAGCTGGCCAAGACGCTGGACGGCATCAACCGCGAGCGCCGCGTCATCGAGGGCGATATGCGCGAGCAAGCCATGCAGATTGCGGAGTCCTTGTTTGACGAGGGAGATGAACCGCCGCCCGCCATCTGTGTCTTCGACCCCGACTTCCACGAAGGCGTGGTCGGCATTGTGGCTTCGCGCATCAAGGACAAGCTGCACCGCCCGGCCTTTGTGTTTGCCGCCAGCGCCGCACCCGGCAAGGAGCACGAACTCAAGGGCTCGGGCCGCTCCATCCCCGGCTTTCATTTGCGCGACGCACTGGACCTGGTGGCCAAGCGCCACCCTGGCGTGCTGCTGCGCTTTGGCGGCCACGCCATGGCCGCGGGCTGCACCATCCACGAGGACGGCCTGGATACCTTCGAGCAAGGCCTGATTGATGTGGCGCAGGAGTGGCTGGACGCCGCCACGCTGACCCGCCGCCTGGAAACCGATGGCCCGCTGGCACCTGAGTACCGGCGCGTCGACCTGGTTGACACGCTGCACAAGGAAGTCTGGGGTCAGGGCTTTGCGGCACCCACCTTCAGCGAGGAAGTTGAGGTGCTGTCGCAGCGCCTGGTCGGCGAGAAGCATCTGGCACTCAAGCTCAAACACCAGGGGCAACCCGTGGACGGCATCTGGTTTGGCCACACCGAGCCCCTGCCGGCCAGGGTGACGCTGGCTTACCGTCTGGATGCCGACGAGTGGAACGGTGTACGGCGGGTCAGGTTTTTAGTGGAAGGCGCGCAATCATGAAACATCACCTGACCATCATCACCGGCGCATCGCGTGGCCTGGGTCTGGCCCTGGCCGCACAACGGCTGACTCCGGGCGCGACGGTGCTGTGCATCTCGCGCCGTGTCAGCGACGAACTGGCACGCCAGGCACATGCCAGCGGGGCCAACCTGGAGCAATGGGCCATGGACCTGGCCGACGGCGCTGCCGCCGCGAGCGCCCTGTCCACCTGGTTGCAGGCGAAGGTCCATTCGCCGTGGCTCAGCGCCACACTGATCAACAATGCCGGTGTCATTCCCGCGCTGGGGCCGCTGCGGGACGCTCAGTCCGCCGACTTGGCCAACGCCCTGCGGGTCGGGCTGGAGGCGCCCATGCTGCTGAGCGCGGCCTTTCTCGGTACCACGCGCAACTGGAAGATACCCCGCAAAGTCCTCAATATTTCATCCGGCCTGGGACGCAGGGCCATGGCGTCGTCTGCGGCGTATTGCGCGGCCAAGGCCGGCATGGACCACTTTACACGCAGCATGGCACTGGACGAAGCGGGTGCGAAAAACGGGGCACTGGTCTGCTCGCTGGCACCTGGCGTCATCGACACCGACATGCAGGTGCAGTTGCGCGGTGCTGATGAGTCTTTGTTTCCGGATTTGGCCACCTTCAAGGGCTTGCACAGCAAGGGACAACTCAGCAGCGCATCCGAAACCGCTGCGAAGGTGCTGGCCTACCTGGCGCGGCCCGACTTTGGCACCCTACCCGTCGCCGATATACGCGACTGAGGCTCCCGACCGGCTCAGCGGGTGATAACCACCTTCTGGTACAGACCGCCAAAGTAGGTCTGCTTGACAATCTGGGAGACCTTCACGTCGGTGGGCAGCCAGTCCACAATTTCACCGTTCCACAGGTCCATGGCAAACGGCTCCAGCGTGGTCAGTATCGGCACCATCAGGTAGCGAAACGGGCTGGCAGCCACCGGCTTGTGGTAGTCCACGAAGACCAGCTTGCCACCGGGTTTGGTGACCCGCAGCGCCTCTGCAATGGTTTTGCGGCGCACGTCGGCGGGTTGTTCGTGCAGCAGGAAAAACACCACCACCGAATCGTGGCTACCGTCTTCAAAATGCAGGTCGGTCGAGTCTTGCAGCAGTGCGTTGACGTGCTGGGGTTTGCTCAGCTTGGTCTGCAGGTTCTTGATCTGGATGGGCGCCACATCGATCACGTCCAGACTGCCCTCGGGGCCCAGGCGGCGCACCAGGTGCTCGGTAAAGTCGCCGTAGACGCACGCCACCTGCAGCACCCGGCCGTTGATGACATCACCCATCTCCTGCAAGGCCGCATCACGCAGTCGCGCAAAATTGCCCCACAAAATGAGGTTGACCAGCCACTGGCGCTCGAATATGTGCACGGCGCGGGGATGCAGGTAGGCCCACCAGTAGGTGTTGTGCAGATACTCGGGAATGACAGCGGGTGCGCGCACCAGACTGCCGCTCAAGTTCTGCAGTGTGTCACTCTGGGCGACCGCCGCTGTTTGTTTTGGACTCACAAATAGACCTTAAATCCGGAGTAAATAGAGCACGGACAGTCCGGTACCGATTGCTGCCACCGTGTACACGACCACGGCAACCACTGCATCCTGGCGCAGGCCAAAATCATGCAGGGTCACCCGTAGCCTGTGTGCAGCATGCCACAAAAACAGCGTGATAACACCCAGCAGGAATGCTTTGCCCAGCCAATGGGCTGCAAAGGCATGCAGATTGGCATAGCTGAACAGTGCCGGAGCATGCCCCATGGCCACCATCAGGAACAGCAAGGCCAGTACGGGTGCCAGGAAGGCGGCCAGCGTGCCACCTGCGGCAAACAGACTCCAGAATATCGGCTTGTTGGATTTGGCCATGGTCAGATCACCCCCGCAAGAAGCAGCACGACCAGCGACGCCACAATCCAGACGGCGTAGTGCGCACCAATGATGTATTTGCCGGCCAGAAACTCCTCGCCTATCTGCACGGGCAGCGCCTTGGGTGTGACGTTGAACCAGCTGGTGGCATTGTGGACCGCAAAAATCAACACCAGCAACAGGCCAAGGACGCTCAGAGGTCCCTGTATGGCGGCAATGAACGACGCGTAAGCCTCCGGACCTTTGGAGAGACGCTCCAAGGTGCACAGCATGAGCAGCGCGAACGCGCCGATGAACACACAAGTCACCTCGCGCGACATGTAGCGCATGTAGCGCGGGTGTTTCAACCACCAGCCCGTTTTGGAAACAGGGCGAACAAAGGGTTTGCGACTCATTTTGAACCTCCGGGTAACAGATGTTCCTTGAACCAATCGATGGTGCTGGCAACCTTGACCTGCTGCAGCGCGCCCGCCGGGTCCACCGCCTTGGGGCAGACCTCGGAGCAGGCGCCGACAAACGAGCACTCCCACACACCCTCGTTGGTGGCAATCACTTCCTGGCGTTCGTCCCGCCCGCCGTCGCGCGAGTCCTGGTTGTAGCGGTGCGCCAGAGTGATGGCAGCGGGGCCGATGAACTTGGGTTGCAGCGCGTACTCGGGGCAGGCCGCGTAGCACAGCATGCAGTTGATGCACATGGAGAACTGCCGGTACTTCATCAGCTGGGCCGGTGTCTGCTTGTACTCGCCCTGCTCAATGGGCTTGGGATCCTTGGGAATCAAGTAGGGCTTGACGCGTTTGAGCTTGTCGATGAAATCATCGGCCACCGTGACCAGATCCCGCTCAATCGGAAAGTTGGCCAGCGGCTCGACCCGTATCACCATGCCCACATAGTCCCGCAGAAAAGCGTGGCAGGACAGCTTGGGCTCACCATTGACCATCATGCCGCAGCTGCCGCACACGGCCATGTGGCAGGACCAGCGGTAGGCCAGCGTGGGATCGATGGTCTCTTTGACGGCATTGAGCGCGTCCAGCACCACCCACTCCTCGGGGCACATCACTTCGTATTTCTGGAAGTGCGGTTCGGTGTCTTTTTCAGGGTCATAGCGCAGCACCTCCAGCTGGACCAGACGCTGTTTGAGCTGTGTCATTTGTGGTCTCCCGAATAGTCCCGCACGCCCGGAGGCGACTTGGTGATCACCACATCAAGGTATTCGATGCGCGCCGTGTCCTGCCCCTGGTAGTAGGCCATGCTGTGGCGCAGATAGTTCTTGTCATCGCGCTCGACATAGTCCAGGCGCTGGTGGGCACCACGAGATTCTTTGCGGGCCAAGGCGCCTACGGTCAGGGCCGACGCACAATCGAGCATGGAGCCCAACTCCAATACCTGGAACAGGTCGGTGTTGAACACATTGCTCTTGTCGTGCAGCACGACCTTGTTGTAGCGCTGTCGCAACTCGACAATCTTGTTCACCGCTTCCTGCAGTCCGGCTTCTGTCCGGTACAGGCCGCAGTTTTTCTCCATCGTATCCATCATTTCCTTGCGCAGCCCCGACATGGACTCTTTGCCATCGGTGCGCAGAAAGAGTTCACGGATGCGGGCTTGCGACGCGTCTGCCTGCGCCTTCAGCGCGGCCTTATTGGCCGGGCCAACGGACTTGGCGTGCGCAATAGCGGACAGGGCTGCCGCCTTGCCAAACACCAGCAGTTCGGTCAGAGAGTTCGAGCCCAGTCGATTGGCTCCGTTCAAGCTCACGCAGGCGCATTCACCGGCCGCAAACAGCCCCGGCAGCTCGGTGGCCGCCTTGGTATTGGTCGAGATGCCACCCATCATGTAATGCACCACCGGGCGGATCGGCACCGGGTCTTTGACGATGTCCACGCCCAGGTAGGCAATCGCCAACTCACGCACCAGCGGCAGGCGCTCATCGATGTATTTCTCGCCCAGGTGGCGCATGTCCAGCAGCACGCACTCACCCCATGGCGTGGTGACGGTGTTGCCCTTCTGCACCTCGTGCCAGTAAGCCTGGCTCACGCGGTCGCGTGGGCCCAGCTCCATGGTCTTGAGCTGCGGCTTGCCCAGGGGTGTCTCGGGGCCCATGCCGTAGTCCTGCAGGTAGCGGCGGCCATTCTTGTTGAGCATGACGCCGCCCTCACCCCGGCAGGCCTCCGTCAGCAGGCTGCCGGTATTGGGCAAGCCGGTCGGGTGGTACTGCACGAACTCCATGTCCTTCAGCGGCACCCCTGCGCGGTAGGCCAGGGCCATGCCATCACCGGTCTTGATGGCGCCATTGGTGGTGAATGGGAACATGCGCCCTGCCCCGCCACCGCAGATGATGACCGACTTGGCATTGAACTGCTTGATCATGCCGCTCTTCATTTCCATGGCGGTCAGGCCCTGGCAGCGTCCTTCATCGACCAGCAGATCCAGCGCGAAATACTCGTCGTACCGCGTGATGGTTGGGAACTGCAACGTGGTCTGGAACAGCGTGTGCAGGATGTGAAAGCCCGACTTGTCCGCCGCAAACCAGGTGCGCTGCTTTTTCATTCCGCCAAAGGGACGTACCGCCACCGATCCGTCTTCCTCGCGATTCCAGGGGCAGCCCCAGTGCTCCAGCTGCAACAACTCCTTGGGCGCCTCGTTGACGAAATACTCCACGCAGTCCTGGTCCGACAGCCAGTCCCCACCACCCACCGTGTCGTCAAAGTGCAGGGCCAGGCTGTCGTCTTTCTTGATGACACCGGCCGCCCCACCCTCGGCCGCACAGGTGTGGCTGCGCATGGGGTAGACCTTGGAGATGAGTGCGATCTTCAGCGTGGGGTCCGTCTGGGCCAATGCAATGGCGGCCCGCAAACCGGCTCCGCCCGCGCCAACAATGGCGACATCTGCTTCTACGATTTCCATATTTTCCTTTCAATCACCGAGGTGATGTCCATTTCGAAAATCTGCTCCCCACAGCCCTTTACAGGCTGGTGAAAAATCCAATACCGACCAGTGTCAACAGCGTCAAGCCGATCGCAATCAGCGAGAAGCCCAACACCCTGGAGGCCGTCATCTTGCCGGGCGACGGTGCATCCACCAGGCGGCCTTCGAGTTCACCGTTGTCGACCAGACGCTGGTACTCCAGCGGATGCTCGTGCTTGAACTCTTCCAGCGAGAACGTGCCGGTGAACATCACCACTTCCAGCGGGAACTTGTCAGGACGGAAGTGGTTGTTGAAGAAGTGCA
>JAUSNJ010000127.1 GCA_030645355.1 Rhodoferax sp.
TGTCCCAGAAAATCTGGAGCACATAGCGCTCGCTGTTTTCAATGCCCCTGTTGACCTTGTAGCCTTGAAACCCTTTGGCCTCAGAAATAACGGTTTTCAAGCCACGCTGGATGGCCTCTTCAAAGGCGGCGTTCTGGCCAGGGTGAATGCGGATGTCGGCAAGTTCGAGGATCATGAAAGTCTTTCAGGCAGTGGTTGTTATGGGCGGGTGGCTAAGTCTACCGCCGGCCGTGGCGGAGGGTGGAGTTTGGTATGCTGGGATCCATGCAAACCGAAAACTTTATCCCAGGCAAAGACGCCTCGCTCGAATCCACCATCAAGACCCTGCAAGCCAAGCTGCAGGCGCTCGGTTTTCATATTGAGGAAAGATCCTGGCTCAACCCAGTCGATGGCATCTGGTCGGTGCATATTCGTGACCGCGATTGCCCGCTGTTGTTCACCAATGGCAAGGGCGCTACCCGCCTGGCCTGCCTGGCCAGTGCCCTGGGCGAGTTTTTTGAACGCCTTTCCACCAATTATTTCTGGACGCATTACTACCTGGGACCCAAAGTGGCCGATCGCCACCATGTGCATTACCCGCAGGAGCGCTGGTTTGAGCCCGGCAAAGACGGCAGCTGGCCGGCTGGTCTGCTGACCCCGGGCTTGCAGAAGTTCTACAACCCCGAAGCCAATATCGACGCCAGCAGTCTGGTGGAGTTCAATTCCGGCAACGTCGAGCGGGGCATTTGTGCCATTCCCTACGTGCGCCAGCGCGATGACGTGACCGTCTATTTCCCGGTCAACATCATTGGCAACCTGTATGTCAGCAACGGCATGTCGGCCGGCAACACGGCGCCCGAGGCGCGCACGCAGGCCCTGTCCGAAATCTTCGAGCGATACGCCAAGTTCCGCATCATCAGCGAAGGCCTGTGCCTGCCGGATGTGCCGCAAGACGTGATCAACCGCTACCCGCGCATTGCCGCCGGCATCCAGGGCCTGCGCGATGCGGGCTTTGGCATTCTGGTGAAGGACGCCTCGCTGGGTGGCCAGTTCCCGGTGATGAATGTGACCCTGCTGAACCCGCACGACCAGGGCTGCTTCGCCAGCTTCGGCGCGCACCCGCGCTTCGAGATTGCGCTGGAGCGCGCACTGACCGAGCTGCTGCAGGGCCGCGCGCTGGATGCGCTGGGCGGCTTCCCCGCGCCGGGTTTTGATCTGGAAGAGATTGCCAGCTCGCCGAATATCGAAATCCACTTCGTGGACTCCAGCGGCCTGATCCACTGGAACTTTTTGAGCAGCCAGAGCGACTTCCCCTTCCACGACTGGAACTTCAGCAGCACCACAGCCGAGGATTACGCCTGGTCGGTGGCCGCGATCCACCAGCTGGGCTTTGACATCTACGTGGCCGACTTCCAACACCTGGGCGTCTACGCCTGCCGCATCATCGTGCCCGGCATGTCGGAGATTTATCCGGTGGACGAGCTGGAGTGGGAGAACAACAGCATTGCCAACGCCATCCGCGAAGCGATCCTGAACCTGAGCGATCTGGACCACGACGAGTGCAGCGACCTGCTGGAAACACTCAACGACAGTGGCCTGACCGATGACCGACTGGTGGCCGCGCTGATTGGTCTGGCCCCGGGGGATAACCCGTTCTGGAAAGACCTGCGCGTGGGTGAACTCAAGACCCTGCTGGCGTTGGCCCTGGCCGACGGCCAGGCCACTGCCGAAGGCTGCGAATGGGTGCGCCAGTTCGGCCAGGTCAACCCGGCGCGCAGCCAGATCTACGCCTGCATTGAAACCCTGCAACAGCTCGACGCGCATGCCGATGTTGCGCACTTCAAGTCTGGCCTGCAGAGCATATACAGCGCCCAGACCTTGCAGCAGGCACGCGCCCTGCTGAACGGCGAGCTTCGCTTCTTTGGCGAACCCTCACCCGGGCTGAGTCTGGCGGGTTGCGACATGCACCAGCGCCTGTTGGCGGCCTACGGCAAGCTGCACCCCAGTACCGTAGCCAGCGTGCCTGCCGCATGAAGACGCCCGAACGTCTGGAGCCTCTGGTAGCCGACGGGCTGATCGACACCGTGGTACGCCAGCTCATGAGTGGCAAAGAGGCCATGGTCTTTGTTGTGCGCAGTGGCGACGAGGTACTGTGTGCCAAGGTCTACAAGGAAGCCAACAAGCGCAGCTTTCGCCAGGCGGTGGACTACACGGAGGGTCGCAAGGTCAAGAACAGCCGCCAGGCCCGCGCCATGGCCAAGGGCACCCGTTTTGGCCGCCAGGAGCAGGAGGCTGCCTGGCAGCACGCCGAGGTGGATGCGCTGCACCGCCTGGCCGACGCTGGTGTGCGCGTGCCCAAACCCTACAACTTCCACGAAGGCGTGCTGTTGATGGAGCTGGTGACCGGTGCGGATGGCATGCCCGCACCGCGGCTGAACGACGTGGTGCTCAGCGAGGAAACTGCCCGCACCTACCATGCCTTCCTGATCCGTCAGGTGGTGCTGATGCTGTGCGCCGGCATCGTTCATGGTGACCTGTCGGAATACAACATACTGGTGGACGCGCAAGGCCCTGTCATCATCGACCTGCCGCAGGCCATTGATGCGGCCGCCAACAACAACGCTGCCCGCTTGCTGCAGCGTGACGTGGAAAATCTGGCGACTTACTTCGGCCAGTTTGCGCCAGACCTGTTGCGTACCGACTATGGCCGCGAGATCTGGTCGCTGTACGAGACCGCTGCGCTATACCCCGATACCGTGCTCACCGGGCAGTTCAAGCGTGTGGAAAAGCCGACCGACCTGAAGGCCGTGATGCGGGTGATCGATGCCGCGCGGGATGAAGAAGCGGCGCGACTTGCGCGCATGCACGGAACTGCGCCTTAGGAGCGGTTGCCCTTCTGTTCCGTTAACGGGCCCGGGCCCGCTCAAACAAGGGCATGACCTTGGGTAGGTTGGCCTGAATCTCCGCGATACGGGTTTTGCCCGAGGGGTGGGTGGACAGCCACTGCGGCGGCGCACCCTTGCTGGCGGCGCCCATTTTTTGCCACAACGTGACACCCGCCCGGGGGTCAAAACCGGCACGCGCTGCCAATTCCATGCCCACCAGATCGGCCTCGGATTCGTCTTCGCGGCCGAACTCCAGCGTCAACAGGTTGGCGCCGCCGCTGGCAATGCCGTCGGTCAGGCGCGGGTCAATGCCAAAGAAGCTGGCCGCCAACGCGCCACCAATGCGTGCGGCCCCGTGGGTCACCGCGCTCTTGCCCATGCGCTCACGGGCGTGCTCACGCAGGGCATGGGCAATCTCGTGACCCATGACCATGGCTACTTCGTCATCGGTCAGCTGCAACTGCTGCAGGATACCGGTGTAAAACGCGATCTTGCCACCCGGCATGCAGTAGGCGTTGATCTGGCTGGAGCCAATCAGGTTGACCTCCCACTGCCAGTTGCGCGCACGCGGATTCCACTCCAGCGCAAATGGAATGATTTTATGGGCTATGGCGCGAAGCCGCAGCACCTGGGCATTGTCTTTGGGCGCCAGCGCCCGCTTGCTGTCGGCCTGGGTCAGCATTTGAAGGTACTGCTGTGCGGCCGAACGCTCCACCTGCTCAGCCGGCACCAGTTTGGCAAAAGACGAGGTGTTGCCCACGTCCACGCCTTCGCGGGCATTTGCATGTGGCGCAATTCCGGACAACGCGAACGCGAAAACCGCGGCAGCGAACAGATCAGAACCAAATTTCATAACGGTATTATTCCTCCATGACCCCACCAACGCCCGGCACCCCTCCATTGGCTGACAAGCCGTCATGGATTGACACCCTGAAGGTGTACCTGGAACCAGCCCCCTTGCGCATGCTGTCGCTGGGGTTTTCAGCCGGCTTGCCACTGGCCCTGGTATTTGGCACCTTCTTTTTCTGGCTGCGCGAAGCAGGCGTTGACCGCACCACCATTGGCTATTTGAGCTGGGTCGGCATGGCCTACACGTTCAAATGGACCTGGTCGCCGCTGGTTGATCGCCTGCCCATTCCCATCCTCACACGCGCCCTGGGGCGTCGACGCAGTTGGCTCGTGGTGTCACAACTGGTAATCGCTGGCGGTTTGGTGGGCATGGCCTTCAATGACCCCAAATTGGCGTTGCTACCCGCCGTGTGGTGTGCGATTGCGGTCGCGTTTGGTTCCGCCACCCAGGACATTGCATTGGACGCCTTCCGGATTGAATCGGCTGACAGCGAGCACCAGGCCGCCCTGTCGGCCACCTATTTGGCCGGTTACCGCCTCGCCATGATCTGGTCGGGCGCAGGCGCCCTGGTCGTAGCGGCGCGGGCCGAGGTGCCCAATGCGGCGCTGTACCAGCACGACGCATGGCAGACGGCCTATCTGGTGATGGCGGCCAGCATGCTGCCGGGGCTTTTGACCGTGTTCCTGTCCACGGAGCCCGTCCACCGGGTGCTTCCCGTCAGTCGCAACGCGATGGAATGGCTCAAGGGGGCGTTAGTGGAGCCCTTTGCCGACTTCCTGAAACGCTATGGGCGCCAGGCATTGTTGATCTTGGCGCTGATTGCGGTGTACCGCATCAGTGATGTGGTGCTTGGCATCATGGCGTATCCGTTTTTTGTGGATATGGGATTTACCAAGGAGGAAGTCGCTGCCGTCAGCAAGGTCTACGGTGTCATCATGACCCTGGCCGGTGCTTTCTTGGGCGGCGCCATGGCTTTGCGCTTTGGCGTGATGCGGGTGCTGATGCTCGGCGCGCTGCTGAGTGCGGCCAGCAACCTGTTGTACGGTTGGTTGAGCACCCGCGGCCACGACCTTGGCGCGCTGATGTTCGTGATTTCGGCCGACAATTTGGCCGGCGGCATTGCCACGTCGGCCTTCATCGCCTACATGTCCTCACTGACCAATGTGAACTACTCGGCGACGCAATACGCCCTGTTCAGCTCCATGATGCTGCTCCTGCCCAAGTTTCTGGCGGGCTATTCGGGATGGTTTGTGGACCAATACGGTTACAACAGCTTCTTTATGACCACGGCCCTGATGGGCGTACCCGTTGTCGGGCTGGTCTGGCTGGCCATGCGATCCAAATCGCCGTCTAGCCCTCGTGAAACGGTCGCCAATGGCTCCTGATTTGATAGCGAGTGGTGTGTAGCTACGCGGCGCGACAAGGGACGCTACGCTGCCGCCAGGCGGTGTTTACCAAACTTTACAGAAGCTTCAGACGGCGCGCATACGGGTCTGGGTGCCCGGCGCTAGACTGCACCCATGAGCCACAACCTGTTGATGATTGAAGACGATGCCCGCCTGGCCGCCATGGTGGCGCAGTACCTGGAGCAATCCGGTTTTTCCGTCCGTTGTGCTGGCGATGGCCAAAGCGGCCTGGAACAGCTGAACACGCCGACCAAAGGAGCCACCACCGATCTGGTCATTCTGGATCTGATGCTGCCCGACATGGATGGCCTGGAAGTATGTCGCCGTATCCGCGCGTTGCCGACCAGCCTGGCGCAGGTTCCCGTGCTGATGTTGACCGCCAAGGGGGACGCTATGGACCGCATCATTGGCCTCGAAATCGGTGCCGACGACTACCTGCCCAAGCCGTTCGAACCCCGCGAATTGCTGGCCCGCATCCGCGCCGTATTGCGCCGCCGGGTAGAGAGCCCCGCCACCGACCATTTGACGTTGCGCTTTGGCGGATTGGAAATCGACCGTGATGCCCGCAGTGTGTCCATTCAGGGTGCGCCCTGCGAGCTGACCTCGTACCAGTTTGATTTATTGGTTGCTTTGGCGGAGCGTGCCGGGCGCGTGCTCACGCGGGACCAGATCATGGAAGCCGTGCGGGGGCGTGAACTGGACGCCTTTGACCGGTCCATCGACGTGCACATGGGCCGTATCCGCGCCGCCATCGAGGTCGACCCCAAAACACCCAAACGCATTCTGACCGTACGTGGTGTGGGTTATGTGTTCGCGCGCCAGCAGGATTGAGCATGAATCGCCTCTACGTCCGCATATGGCTGGCCGTCGTGCTGGCCGTGGCCGTGCTGACCTTTCTGGTGGGCTGGGCGTGGCGGATGGCGGCAGATCCGCCCTTGCGCGAGGTAGTGGCCCGCAATCAGGCGGGTGAAATCATTGGCCATGGCCAGGTGCGGCTCAGGCGCCCGCCCACGGAGCCCGGCAACGCCATGCCGCCCAGTGAATTCGGTATGCGGCATCCAACGCCACCACCTGACGGCGAACGCCCGCCTGACGGCCCCCGTGAAGCAGACACCGCCGATGGCCCGGACCACATCCCCCGCGGCAGATTTGGCGCAGGCCCTGAGTTTGACTTGCGCATGCAAGACGGTCAGACCCTGTTCATCCACATGCCGCGTCCACCACAGTCCAGTTGGCGCGCACCGTTCGGCTTCTTCTGGACGCTGGGGCTGGTGGGTATTGCCGTGGCGTTGGCAACCTATCCCATCGTGCGTCGGCTCACACGTCGGCTGGAAACCCTCCAACACGGCGTGGAACAGTGGGGTGACGGCGACTTGAGCGTGCGCATTCCGGTAGCGGGTGATGATGAAGTGGGTTTTCTGGCCACCCGCTTTAATCATGCGGCACAGCAAATCGAAACCCTGGTGAACGCCCGGGACGCGCTACTGGCTTCACAGAAATCACTATTGGCCAACGCCTCCCACGAATTGCGTTCGCCCTTGACCCGCATCCGCATGGGCCTTGAGTTCATGGGCGATCCACGGGACGAGGCCAGCGGCAAGGCCAAGGACGAGATCGCCCGCAACATTGGTGAGTTGGACCAGCTGATTGACGAGATCTTGCTGGCCAGCCGCCTGGATGCCCGAGAGGCAGACCTTGGAACGATTGAACCGGTCGATCTATTGGGTCTGGCAGCTGAAGAATGCGCGCGCACGGATGCCACGCTGGAGACGCGGCTCGATGGTGGCGAGCTGATCGTTCCTGGCGTCAGCAAACTGTTGCGCCGCGCCGTGCGCAATTTGCTGGAAAACGCGCGTCGTCATGCTGATGGCCATGCAAGCTTGACCTTGACGCAGACGGACACCACAGCCTGCATCCAAGTGTGTGACAACGGGCACGGCGTGCCGGAGGCATTTCAGGAGCGTATTTTCGAGCCCTTTTACCGTTTGCCCGGCGCCTCCGAACGCGACGGTGGCGTCGGTTTGGGGCTTGCCCTGGTCAAATCCATCGCGCTGCGCCATGGCGGCTCGGTCAGGTGCAGCAACCGCCCGACGGGGGGCGCGTGTTTTGAAATTCGGCTGCCAAAGCTTGCGTCGGGCGCTCAAAAACCTGTCGAATCGGTCAAATAAACGCACGGGATGCCGATTTTTACAAAAACCCCACAAACAGGGGATACCGGAAAAGCGCCCCCTCCCATACAGTTGACCCCACTGCTGTCACAGTTCATGGGTATCGAAGTCAATCCGGTCAAAACCGGGGGCTTTCAAAGGATCCAACGACGTCCCTCTCGGGGGACTTTTACAAAGCCACCCTTGGGTGGCTTTTTTTTCGCTGGTCAATCGAGCTGCCACGTAACTTCAACGGGTAACCGTTGTGTTTTGGCTACTTGTTACCACACAGTATCACGATACGAATCCGGTTCAAAGAAACCCGCGTGACGGATAGGCGGAAAATACAGCGCGCCCGGGTGGTGCGCAGGGCAAATTGCAGTCACTTATACGGTGCCTTTGTGACTCCAGAATGGTGCGACGCAACAAGCGCGTAAAGTTTTGATGTGTGGACGCAACACCTTGTTACTAAATGGTAACGAACAGGGTTGACCCGACTGCAAAGGAAACAGTTTCCTCAGTAAAGTCGAAGGTCGTTTATCTAATTCTTGGAGTTAAATTCTTATGAGCAATCATTTGCCTCAATCCCCCCTATGGAGGCGTACCGCAGTCGCGGCAGCCGCAGGTTTGCTGCTGGCCGCAGGTGCGGTCCATGCGCAACAAAGCGCTGGATCCATCAATGTGCGCGCCAGCAAAGGCGCAACCATCACTATTGAAAACAAGTCCATTGGCGTGTCCCGCCAGTTGAAGGCAAACGATGAGGGCGCTGCACAAGTGTCACAACTGCCTTCCGGTACCTATACCGTGACGGTCACCAGCGCTACTGGCAGCAAAGACAGCAAGACCGTGGAAGTTCAAGCCGGCCAAGGTTCTGACGCCTACTTTGGCACTTTGCAGACCGTGGTTATCACGGGCTCGGCCAATCGCTCGTTGGACGTCAAGTCCACCGAGTCGAGCCAGACGCTGACCAAAGCAACCATCGACCGTATCCCCGTGATCAAGGATGTGACTGCAGTGACGCTGCTGGCTCCTGGCGCTGTGGAAGGCGATGGCCGTATTGGACAAACCGGTGGCGGTTCGCGTGGCGGCAATGTGCCCTCCATCGGCGGCGCATCTCCTGCCGAGAACGCGTACTACATCAACGGCTTCAACGTCACCAACATCGTCAACGGTGTGGCGTTTAACCAAATTCCCTTCGAAGCGATTGCAGAACACCAGGTGAAGACCGGTGGTTATGGCGCCGAGTTCGGCCGCTCTTTGGGTGGCGTGATCAGCGTGAACACCAAGCGCGGCACCAATGATTTCCACGGCGGCATCAGCGCGAGCTATTCCCCTGAAGCCTGGAGAGGCTCTTCCGTCTATTCGGAAAGAAATGCCGCCGGAACTTGGGACTTGAAAAACCGTCCTGGCGGAACCAGCGAAACCAAGGTCAACGCCTGGGCTAGCGGCGCCCTGATCAAGGACGAATTGTTCTTCTTCGGTATCGTGGAAGGCAACAACAAATCCACGAATACCTACGGAAACGATCTCCAGACCGAGCTGACCAACACATCGCCCAACTACCTGGTCAAGCTTGACTGGAATATCACCAAGAGCAACCTGCTGGAGTTGACCGCGTTCAGCGACAAGACCACCGACTACGTCAATACCTGGAAGTCGCCCGTCAAGTACGGTACAGCCAAGGGTGCCTATGTCGGTTCCGAGACCTACAACTACGGTGGGCAAAACACCGTGCTGAAATGGACCAGTTGGATCACTGACGACTTCAACATCTCTGCCATGTTTGGCCGCGGTGAATACACCCGTTCTTCCGACGTATCTTCGGCCGCTTGCCCCATCGTTCGTGACCAACGCGTCAATCCACGTCTCAATTTGGGCTGTGGAACCGTTCTGTCCGTTACAGACCCCACCGCCAACGACAAGCGTGAAGCCTTCCGTCTGGACGGTGAATACACCTTGGGCAACCACCAGATCCGTGCGGGTCTGGATACCGAAAAGTACAACGTAGTCGACGGCACAGCCTACTCCGGTGGCACCCTGTACCGCATTTTCAACCTGGCAAACGGCTCCAAGTTGAGCAACGGCTACACCAACACGAGCGGTAGCACCATGTCCTATGTGGAAGCCCGCACGTTCAAGAACGGTGGAACTTTCCTGACCAAGAATTCCGCCTGGTACCTGGAAGACAACTACCAGGTCACCAAGGATATCTTGGTCAATGCCGGTATTCGTAACGAGCAGTTCACCAACAACAACGCGAACGGCGATCCCTTCATCGACATCAAGAACACCTGGGCTCCACGCTTTGGCGCGTCTTGGGACGTGTCGGGCAAGGGTGACCTGAAGGTTTACGGTAACCTGGGTCGCTACTACATCCCTGTGTACGCCAACACCAACGTCCGCTTGGCCGGCGCAGAGACCAGCTACTTCGACTACTACGCGTACACCGGCTCCATTGGTCCAGCTCCTCAGCAGCTGCCCGGCATGGGCGCCACACTGGGTTCGCGCCTGACCCTGAGCAACGGCAAGACGCCTGATCCCAAGACCGTGGTCGATCCAGACATCAAGCCTATGCACCAGGACGAGTTGATTCTGGGCTTCCAGAAGGCTTTGGCCAGCAATTGGTCGGTGGGCGTGAAGTACACGCACCGCAAGCTGCGCGATGCCATGGATGACATCTGTAACGACGAAGGTCCCGCAGCATGGGCTGTGAAGAATGGCTACACCCAGGCACAAGCCGATGCTATCGGTGGCGCTATTGGTCACTGCTTCCTGTACAACGCGGGCCGTGATCTGAAGGCCAACGTTGACCTGAACGGAACAGGCGACTTGACTACCGTGTTGATCCCCGCGTCGGCGCTGCAGATGCCAGAGCCAGAGCGTCTCTACGACGCGATCGAAATCACTTTCGAGCGCGCCTGGGACAAGAAGTGGAGCTTCCAGGGTTCTTACGTGTACGCACGTAGCCGTGGTAACACTGAAGGCTACGTCAAATCTGACATCGGACAGGATGACGCCGGTATCAGCCAGGACTTCGACTACCCCGGTCTGATGGAAGGTTCCTACGGTGACCTGCCAAATGACCGCCAGCACACCATCAAGATGTTTGGCTCTTATGCGCTGAACAACGAGTGGCGTCTGGGTGGTAGTTTGATTGCCAAGAGCGGTCGTCCAAAGAACTGCTTCGGTTACTACAACGGAACCACCGACACCGTGTCGATCCAGTACGGTTCGTCTTCGTTCTACTGCAATGGCGTGCCCACACCACGCGGCTCGCTGGGTCGTCTGGATTGGACCAAGGAAGTCAACCTGCAAGCCACCTACACACCCGGTTGGCAAAAAGGCTTGACCTTCACACTTGATGCGTTGAATATTTTCAACGAGCGCGGTGTCCGCGGTATCAATGAGCAAGGCGAATTTGGAGTGCGTACTCCTGATCCAGCCTACGGCCAGCCCGTTGCTGACAGCATCCAGAAGGCACGTAGCTTCCGTCTGTCGGGTTCGTACGAGTTCTGATCTGCGCAAGCAGTCAGCCAGTCAAAAGGCCACCTTCGGGTGGCCTTTTTTTTGCCTGCGTGTTGTCGGAATAGGTGCGACGTAGCGAAGCAGGCTATTAGTAAAAATAGCCTCTAGCCCTCATGAAATATGATGTTATTGCTACCGTATTGGTAGCAATGAAGTCCGCCCGTCAATCCAGAATACAGGCGCTTTGAGTTTGGACTGCCACGGTCCGCAGGGGCGGAATGGCCTGGGCACACTGCGCCACCGCTTTGGGGCAGCGGGTGCGAAAGACACAGCCCGACGGCTGGTTGATGGGGGATGGCAAATCACCCTGCAACAATTGCAAGGTCTTGCCGCGCTCAATGCGCGGATCGGGCACGGGAATGGCCGACAGCAGTGCCTGGGTGTAGGGATGGTGTGGTGTGTCGTACAGCGCGTGCTTGTGCGCCACTTCCATCGCCCGGCCCAGGTACATGACCATGACGCGCTGGCTGATGTGCTTGACCACGGCCAAGTCATGGGCAATGAACACCAGCGCCAGACCCATTTCAGCCTGCAACTCCTTGAGCAGGTTGATGATTTGCGCCTGAATGGACACATCCAGTGCCGACACAGGTTCGTCGCAAATCACCACTTGGGGTTTCAGAATCAAGGCCCTGGCAATGCCAATGCGCTGGCACTGGCCGCCCGAAAATTCGTGCGGGTAACGATTGATTTGTTGCGCGGTCAGGCCCACGCGCAACATCATGGCCAGCACGCGTTCGTTGTACTGCGCGGCGCTCAATTCAGGGCAATGGGTGCGCAGGGGTTCGCCAATGATTTGGGCCACCGTCATCCGCGGGTCCAGCGAGGCCAGTGGATCCTGAAAAATCATTTGCACGGCCTTGCGCTTGGCCTGCCAGGCTTGCGGGCTGGCGCCCCGCATTTCGTCACCATGCCACTTGACGCTGCCATCGGTGATGGGCACCAGATTGAGCAGCGCACGGGCCAGCGTGGATTTGCCACAGCCCGACTCGCCCACAATGCCCAGCGTCTCGCCGGCATGCAAGTCAAACGACACGCCGTCCACGGCCTTGAGTGCGCGCGTGGGTGTCCAGGGCCACGGGCTCTCGCCCCGAATCGCGAAGTGGACCCGCAGGTCTCTGACCGACAACAATGCTAGGCCGGATTCTGCAATTGCGGCGCTCATGCTGCAACTCCTTGTTCGGCTTTCAGGCGCTGCAGGTTGTGCGTCACGGTTTCGATATTCAGGTGGCAGGCGCGCAGCACGTCTTCATCGTGCGCGGCCGGCGTGAGCGCAGGCCGCACCGTGCCGCACTGCGGCAGTGCCATGACGCAACGCTCGGTAAACGGGCAGCCTGCCGGCAACTTGGCCATATTGGGCGGTGCGCCGGGAATGGCCAGCATGGGCGCATCGCCGCCTTCCAAACGGGGCACGGCCGCCAGTAAACCGGCGGTATAGGGATGGGAAGGTTTGTAGAAAATCGCCTCGGCGCTGGCCTGCTCCATGACCTGGCCGCCATACAGCACCATGACCTCGTCGCACAGTCCGGCCACCACACCCAGGTCATGGGTGATCATCACGATGGCGGTTCCAAAATCACGTTGCAACTCGCGCATCAGGATCAGAATTTGCGCCTGCACCGTCACGTCCAGCGCCGTCGTCGGCTCGTCGGCAATCAATACATCGGGCTCGCACAGCAGCGACATCGCAATCATCACGCGCTGGCGCATGCCACCCGAAAACTCGTGGGGGTACATCATGATGCGGCGCGCGGCTTCTGGCATCTTCACGGCGTCCAATGCTTGAATCGCCTTGGCGCGCGCATCCTTGCGGCTCATACCCTTATGGAACTCCAGCACCTCGGTCATCTGCCGTTCAACCGTCAGATACGGATTGAGGGACGTCATCGGGTCCTGGAAAATCATGGCCACGCGGTTGCCACGGATACGATTCAGGTCTGCCGTCGGCATGCTGATCAGGTCTTGCCCCTGGTACAACACCTGGCCGGTGGCATTGCCATTGATGGCCAGCAAGCCCATCATCGCCAGCATGGACTGGCTTTTGCCCGAACCGCTTTCGCCCACAATGCCCAGGGTCTCGCCCCGGTCCAGCGTGAAGTTGATGCCGTTGACGGCACTGACCACACCGTCGGGAGTTTGAAACTGCACCCCCAGCTGTTTGACTTCCAATAAATGCATGGTCTTGTTACCGTTCCTTGGGGTCCAGCGCATCACGCAAACCATCGCCAATGAAGTTAAAACAGTAGAGGGTGGTGGACAGCAAGGCCGCCGGAAACAACAGAATCCAGGGTGTGGCTTCCATGGTCTTGGCGCCATCCTGAATCAACACCCCCCAGCTGGTCATGGGCTCCTGAATGCCCAGCCCCAAAAAGGACAGCACCGACTCGGTCAGGATGACGCCCGGCACCGTCACCGTGGTGTAAATCACCACCACGCCCAGCAGATTGGGCACAATGTGGCTAAAGATGATGCGCGGCGTGGACACACCAATGGCGCGGGCCGCTTCAACGTATTCCCGGGAGCGCAGGGACAGCGTTTGCCCACGCACCACACGCGCCATATCCATCCAGGAAAACACGGTGATGGTGATGACCACCAGGTAGAACTCACGACCCAGAATGGTCACCAGCAAGATGGCGATCAGCAGGTAGGGGATGGCATACATCATGTCGACGATGCGCATCATGAATGCATCAACCTTGCCACCGACAAAGCCAGCCGTGGCGCCCCACACAATGCCCAGCGTCACCGATGACAGGGTGGCCAGCAATCCCACCGTCAGCGAGACGCGTCCACCAATCAGACAGCGCACCAGCAGGTCACGCCCTGCGTCATCCGTCCCCCAGAAATGGGAATTGACCATGCTCGGCGGAAAGCTCATGGCGTCCCAGTCGGCGCTGTCAAACGCGTGCGGCAAAACCCAGGGCCCTATGACACAGGCCAGGCAAATCAGCGTCAGCGTGCCCAGGCTGATCAGCGCCGCCTTGTTGCGCAAAAAGCGTCGGCGGGCGTCCGACCACAGGCTGCGGCCGCCACTGAGTGCATTGCTTTGCACAGCGACAGCGTCAGCCACTTTGGCCACCAGGCCAGAGGATTCTTGGGGAGTCAACATAGCAGGTTCAGTAACGAATCTTGGGGTCCAGCCAGGCATAGGCCAGGTCCACCAACAGATTCAGGGTGACGGTCAGCACCGTGATCAGCACCACCAGGCCCAAGACCAGGGTGTAGTCGCGGTTGCCCGCGCCGTTCACGATCAGCTTGCCCAGGCCGGGCAAGGAAAACACGGTCTCAGTCACCAGAGCGGCCGTGATCGACGAGATGGCCAATGGGCCCAGCACCGAAACCACCGGCAACAGCGCGGGCTTGAGCGCGTGGCGCATCACGACCACACGGGTCGGCAGGCCCTTGGCGCGCGCGGTGCGGATGAAGTTGCTGTGCATGACCTCGATCAGGCTGCCGCGCATCACGCGACCTATTGTTGATACGTTGATGATGGTCAGCAGCGCAATCGGCAGGATCATGAAACGAAACTCGAAGTCATGCCAGCCACCCGCGGGCAGCCATTTCAGCATGATCGCAAAGATGATGATCATGACGGGCCCCAGCACAAAGCTGGGAACGGCGCTGCCCACGTTGCCCAACAGCATGACAAAGTGGTCCACCACGCTGTTCTGCCGCAGCGCGGCAAAAATGCCCAGGCTGACACCAATCATCACCGACAACAGCATGGCGATGCCGCCAATGCTCAGGGACACGGGTAGAGCGGCGGCGACCAGGTCATTGACCGACCAATCCGCATAGCGGAACGATGCACCCAGATCACCCTGCAGAAGGCCCTTGAGGTAGAGCAGGTACTGCTGCCATAAGGGGAGGTCCAGATGGTATTTGGCTTCCAGGTTGGCCAGCACGGCCGCCGACACCTTGCGGTCGCTGTCAAACGGGCCGCCCGGTGTGGCATGCAGCAGCAGGTAGCAAACCGTGATGACGACCAGCACGGTCGGAATCGCCGCCAGAACGCGGCGCAGGGTGTAGGTCCACATCGCTCAGGCCTCAGTGCTTGATGATGTAGAAGTCTTTGCTGCGATAGTGATCCTGTGGATTCAATTCCGAATAGCCGCCCACGTAGGATTTGATCAGACGGGGCAGTGAATACTGCACCAACGGGATGACGGGATAGTCATCCAGAATCATCTTGGACGCCTGCGTCAACAGCGTCTTGCGCTTGGCTGCGTCGGTCTGCTGGTTGCCCTTCTGGATCAGGGCTTCGGCTTCGCGGTTGCAGTGGAAGTTGGTGTTCTGGTCTGAGTCACACCGTATCAGTGCCAGGAAGGTGGTGGCGTCGTTGTAGTCGGCCAGCCAGCCGTTGCGCGCAATCTGGAAAGCGCCGTCGTGGCGTTTCTTGGCCAGCACCTTGAACTCCATGGTTTCGGTTTCCATGATGATGCCGAGCTTGGTCTTCCACTCCGATGCCACGAACACGGCCATCTTCTTGTGGTATTCGCTGGTGTTGTACGAGAAGCTGTACTTGGTGCCAGGCTTTACACCGGCTTGCTCCAGCAGCTTCTTGGCCTCGGCCACTTTCTTCTCCATGGGCCAGGTGGCCCATTCATACGGCGTCGGGTCAGCGCCCACGACGCCCGCCACAATCATGCTGTAGGCAGGTGGCTGGCCATCCGCAGTGACGCGCTTGGACAGGATTTCGCGGTCAATGACCATGGACAGCGCCTTGCGCACGCGCACGTCCTTGAACGCAGGGTCCTTGGTCTGGTAATCGTAGTAGCGCACGCCAATGATCGCCTGGTTGCGCAGCTCCTTGGGGTACTGAGCCTTGTACTTGTCAAAGACGCCCGGTGGCATTTGGTACACGTAGTCAGTCTCGCCCGACTCCCACAGTTTGATATCGGCAAACTGGTCTTCAATTGGCAAGTAGGTCACCTTGGTGAGGCGCACATTGGCGGCGTCCCAATACTGCGGATTCTTCTCCACCACAATGCGGTTATTGACCTTCCATTCCTTGAGAACATAGGCGCCGTTGCCGACCATGTTGCCGGGCTTGACCCAGTCCTTGCCCCATTTCTCCACCGTGGCCTTGTGCACCGGGCCCAACTGGGTGTTGGCCACCAGCTCCGCCATGAAGGGCGTCGGGTCCTGGGTCTTGATTTCCAGCGTGTGCTTGTCCAGGGCTTTCACACCCAGTTCGCTGGTGGGCTTCTTGCCTTGGGCAACTTCCAGCCCGTTCAACAGAAACACACCAAACGTCGCGGCATAGGGCGAAGCGGTCTTGGGGTCGACAAAGCGGCGGATGCCATAGACAAAATCGTCGGCGGTGATGGGCTCCCCATTGGAGAACTTGGCATTGGTGCGTAGCTTGAAGACCCAGGTGGTCGGGTTGGTCTGCTTCCAGCTTTCAGCGACACCCGGCACGGTTTTGCCGGTGGTGTCGGTGGCGGTCAGCCCCTCAAACAGGTCGCGCAGAATCTGGTTGGCGGGCACCGTTTCGGCAACTGCCGGGTCCATGCTCTCGGGCTCTGATCCGTTCGAGCGAACAAATGTCTGGGTGGGGTGCAGTTGGGTGCCAGGTGGGAGTTCAGCCGCCAGGCTGGCGCCGGTGAATGCCACGGTCAGGGCAACGATGGCCGTCAAATGGGTGCGCAATTGCATGGTGTTCCTAATCTATTGACGCCGGACGGGGTTCGTTGTGCGAACAACTATCTGGCATCCCGGGTTGCAGATAAGCAGGGGCGGAAGGTGCAGCATTGTAGGGGCAGCAGCCTCCGGGTAAACCCGCTATTGTTTGGGCAGCTTGCTGGTGTCGATGTCCACATACCGCCAAAAAGCGCGTGATGTCGGGTGGCGGCGGTAGCCGATCAGCCAGGGCTGGATCACGTCGGTGCGAATGCGGTGGGTATTGAACTTGTAGGGCATATAGGCCACCAGGATCTTGACCATTTTCTGCATGATGGCGATGCGTTCGGGGCCATCGGGCATGATCACCTGCTGGCGGTAGAGTTTGTCGTATTCGGCGTTCTGAAAACCTGCCAGATTGCCTTCGTACTTCTGCGGTCCGTAGCCAAAATCCATAAAGCTGCCGCCGTCTGGCGACGCGGCCGAGTTGCCCAGCCCCCACATCAT
Source organism: Rhodoferax sp. (assembly GCA_030645355.1). Lineage (GTDB taxonomy): Bacteria > Pseudomonadota > Gammaproteobacteria > Burkholderiales > Burkholderiaceae_C > Allorhodoferax. The sequence continues at coordinate 16,925 of JAUSNJ010000127.1, forward strand.
GAGCTTGCCGGCACGGGCCGTCTTCAGGTTTTCGGGCCATTTGGCGGTTTTGAACACGATCTGGATGCCCACCGCCGTCATGCTCTTCTTCCACACCTCATTGAGTTCGCGGTCGGCAGCCGACGGTTGGGTGGAATACTCCAGCACCAGCGGCTTGCCGTCTGGCATGTCGCGCCAGCCGTCGCCGTCCTTGTCCACATAGCCAAACATGTCCAACAGCGCCTTGGCACGGGCCGGGTTGTAGTCGCTCAGCTCGGACTTGAACTTGGGGTCATAGCCCCAGGTATTGGGCGGAATGACGCCCTGGGCCGCTATGGCCTGGTTGCGCCGGGGCAGGCGAATTTCTTCCTCCGTGTTGTAGGCCAGCGCAATGGCACGGCGTAGCGCCACCTTGTCGGTGGAATTACCCCCGACCGTGGGGTTGTCCATGTTGAAGTATGAAAAAGTCAACTCGGGTGCCGCATAGCGCTCAATGCGTATGCCCTTCTTGACCAGATGGGGGGCCAGCTTGTTGTTGGGAATGACCTGGTTGGCAAATTGCGGGGGCAGGTACATCAAAAAGTCATGCTCATTGCCCAGGAACGAGAGCCAGCGTGGCTGCACCTCATCGATGATGGAAATTTCCACCTTATCGACGATGGGGATGCGCTTGCCCTTCATCTGGCGGTAGATTTCCTGCGACAGGGCGTCGTCGGCCGGTGGCTCGGCTTCGTAATACTCTTCGCGGAAGTTGGGGTTCTTCACAAAGGTGATCTTGGACGAGCGCGTCCATTGGTCCAGCTTGAATGGCCCGGTGCCCACCGGGTGCTCCATGATCTTGTCGCCGTATTTCTCCACCACCTCGCGCGCCATGGCACCCCAGATGCTCGCCTCCGTCAATCGGTAAATGAAACGCGGCTGGGGATCGTGCAGCTTGAACTGGATGGTGTATCGGTCAAGGGTGCGCAGCCCTTCAACCTCGGTGTCGTAGTTAAAGCTGGCCCCCGGCTTCTCGGCATCGCGGCGCAAGGCATCCAGGCCCAGTAGCTTTAGTTCCTCCAGATCGGAGTAGGTTTGACTCTTGGTCTTGGGGTCAAAAATCCGCTTGAAAGTGTAAACAAAATCCTGCGCGGTCAGCTCGCGCTTCTTGCCACCAAAGGCGGGGTCATCAGAGAAGTAAATGCCGGGCTTGACCTTGACCGTGAAGGTCCTGAAGTCATCGGCGATCACCGGCATGCCGTCCGCCACATTGGGAACCACCTTGGCGGGCCGGGCCAGGTAGTCGTAGCGGTATAGCGCATCAAACATGTTCTCGGTGGCGGTGCGCGAGTAGTAGTCAGAAATCTGCGCCGGGTCAAACCCGGTCTCGGCAATTTCAAACGCATAGCGCAAAACCTTCTCGGCCTGAGTCTTGCTAGCAGTCTCCCCACTGGCACCAAAGCCCCAGCACAACAGCGCCAAGGCCACCCCTATTTTTCCTAAACCCATAATCACCCTCATACAAACACCAATGCCTAAAGCAAAACAGACAAGCATAATCCGCGCCTTGTCCCGTTGCATCAGCATTTAACCCTAGTTTCCCCAAAATATGCTTTCTTACATCCTGCGACGCATCTGGCAAATGCTTCCCACCCTGCTCGGGGTGATTCTGCTGATCTTCTTCCTGTTCAAACTGTTTGGCGGAGATCCGGTCGAAATCATGGCCGGACTGAAGGCCTCGCCCGAGCGGCTGGCGTCACTGCGCGCCCAGTTGGGCCTGGACAAATCGGTTGCCGAGCAACTCTGGGTTTTCGTGCAACAGGTCTTCACCTTCAACTGGGGGACCAGTTGGACAACGAATGAATCCATCTCCAACATCTTTGCGACCCGCTTGCCCGCCACACTCACCATCATGGTGCCGATTTTGCTGCTGGAAGTGGCCCTGGCCATCGTGGCGGGCCTGGCCGTGGCCTATGTGCGTGGCAGCCTGACGGACCGGGCCATCATGGTGCTGACCACGGTGGCGCTGTCCATCAGTTTTCTGGTCTATATCGTGGTGGGCCAGTATTTGTTTGGTTTTGTGTTGGGCTGGTTCCCGGTGCAGGGCTGGAGCAACAGCCTGTGGAAGAACCTGATCACCTATGCGCCGCTACCTGTGTTTCTGGCGGTGCTGGTGAGCCTGGCACCGCAGACGCGCCTGTACCGCAGCTTCTTCCTGGATGAAATTGGCCAGGACTATGTGCGCACCGCACGCGCCAAGGGTGTCTCGGAGAACACCATTCTGTTCAAGCATGTGCTGCGCAACGCCATGATTCCGATTCTGACCAATGTGGCCACCGGCTTGCCGGGTGTGTTCATTGGTTCCTTCCTGATCGAAGTGTTCTTCTCCATTCCGGGGTTGGGGCGCGAGATCCTGGTGGCCGTCAACCGCAGCGACTACCCCGTGATCCAGGCGGCCACGGTGTATCTGGCCGCGCTGACGATGGTGATCAACCTGATCACCGATGTGCTGTACAAGTTTGTTGATCCAAGGGTGACGTTGAAATGAGTACCGATATTGTGCAATCCCTACCCCAGTCACCCGGCGTGTGGAAACAGGCCTGGCTGCGGCTGAAGACCGACCGGGTCGGCATGGTGTCGCTGTACGTGACCCTGTTTTTCATTGTGCTGGTGCTGGCGGCCCAGTTGGGCCTGGTTGCCAGCGACTGGGGGAAGGAAGTGGGCGTGCCATTTGCCGCACCAACCCTGGTCGGAAAAATCGCCGATGGCACCCAGAACGCCATCGTGGAAACCGTGACAGGACCCAACGTGGACATCAGCGACGTGGACCCACTGGCCAGCCGCTACAAGGAATGGGACGAGCGCGCCGCCCAGTTCAAGACCGTTGTGACGGTAAAGGCCGACACCCTGCCCTTTGGCGCCGACCAGCAGGGCCGTGACGTTTTTGACAAGGTGATCAAAGGCGCACAGGTGTCCATCACCGTGGGCCTCACCGCCGCCCTGTTTGCCACGCTGATCGGCACCATCCTGGGCGCCATTGGCGGCTATTTCGGCGGGCGCATCGGTGACATTCTTGAATGGGTCTACAACGTGTTCACAGCCATTCCCTACATTCTGCTGGTGTTCGCACTGGCCGCGGTGCTCAAGTCCGGACCCCTGGCCAGCACGCTGGGCAGCGGCGTCTGGACCGTGGTCATCATCCTGAGTCTGGTGGGCTGGACCGGTATTTACCGCCTGGTGCGCGCCGAGTACATGAAGCACCGTTCGCGCGAATACGTGATGGCCGCCGAGGCCATTGGCGCATCGCACGCCTCGCGCATGTTCACCCACATCCTGCCCAACATCAGCCACGTGGTGCTGGTGCAGCTGAGCTTGCATGTGGTGAGCTTCATCAAGGCCGAGGTGATCCTGTCCTACCTTGGCCTGGGCGTGCCGATTGACATGGTCAGCTGGGGCACCATGCTGGCCGAAGCCCAAACCGAACTCGTGCAGGGCAAGTGGTGGCAGCTGGTTACCGCAACCCTGTTCATGGCAACCTTCGTCACCGCATTCGCTCTGCTGACCGATGCGCTGCGCGATGCCCTCGATCCCAAGCTTCGTTAACGATTTTGCGGGTCAGACCACTCGCGAAGCGATGTGCTCTGACCCCAACTGATTAGGCAAGACATGACAAATTTAATTAGCGTCCAGGACCTGCGGGTCGCGTTTCGCATGGGCAAGTCCCACTCGGTCGAGGCCGTCAAGGGCGTGAGCTTTGACATCCCCGTCAACAGCACGGTGGCCCTGGTGGGCGAATCGGGCAGCGGCAAAAGCGTCAGTGCCATGAGCATCGTGCGCCTGCTGCCAGAGAACGCCATCGTCGATGCGAACAGCAAGATTCTTTACAACGGCAAAGACCTGCTGCGCGCGCCGATTGAAGACCTGCGGGACCTGCGCGGCAAGGACATTTCGGTGGTGTTCCAGGAGCCCATGAGCTCGCTGAACCCGGTGTTCACCGTGGGTGACCAGATTGCCGAAGTGCTGCGCATCCACCTCAAGCTCAACCGCAAGCAGTCGCTGGACCGCGCGCTGGAGCTGATGACCGAGGTCGGCATTCCCAACCCCAAGGAACGGCTCAACGCCTACCCGCACCAGCTCTCCGGCGGGCAACAGCAGCGCGTGATGATCGCGATTGCCATTGCCTGCGAACCCAAACTGCTGATCGCCGACGAGCCGACCACGGCGCTGGATGTGACCGTGCAACGCCAGATTGTGGAACTACTCGCCAGGCTGCAGCAGCGCCAGAAGATGAGCATGCTGTTCATCAGCCACGACCTGGGCCTGGTGGGCGAAATATCCGACCGCGTGGTCGTCATGCGCAACGGCGTGGTGCGCGAAACCGGCGACGCCGAGACCATTTTCACGACGCCGAAAGATGCCTACACGCAGGCCCTGCTGGCCTGCCGCCCGCGCCTGGATGCGCGCCCACGCCGCCTGGCCGTGATCGACGACATCATGAACCAGCGCCCCGTCATCACCGAGGAGCGCATCAGCGCCCCCGCCAATGGCCCGGCGCTGATTGAGGTCAAGGGGCTACGCAAGGACTACCCGCTGAAGACCGGGCTGTTCAAGCGCAGTGTGTTCAGCGCGGTCAAGGGCGCGGATTTCTCGTTGCACAAGGGGCGCACCCTGGGCGTGGTGGGCGAGTCCGGCTCGGGCAAGACCACCGTGGGCATGATGCTCACGCGCCTGACCGATGCCACGGCCGGCAGCATCATGTTTGAAGGCATAGACCTGGCCACGCTGAGCGCGGCGCAGATGCGCGCCTACCGAAGCCGCATCCAGATCATTTTCCAAAACCCGTATGCCAGCCTGAACCCCCGTTTCACCATCGGCCAGATCCTGATGGAGCCCATGCGTATCCACAGCATCGGCAAGGACGAAGACGAGCGTGCCCACCGGGCCGTTGCCTTGATCGAGAAAGTGGGCCTGCCACCCGAGGCCTTTGGCAAATACCCGCACGAGTTTTCAGGCGGCCAGCGCCAGCGCATTGCGATTGCGCGCTGCCTGACCATGAAGCCCGAGATCATCGTCTGCGACGAAAGCGTCAGCGCGCTGGATGTCAGCGTGCAGGCCACCGTGCTGAACCTGCTGCTGGACCTGCAGGAAGAGTTTGGCCTGACCTATGTCTTCATCAGCCACGACCTGGCCGTGGTCAAGTACATGGCCGACGACATCCTGGTCATGAACCAGGGCGAAATCGTGGAGCGCGGCAGCTCGGACGAGATCTACAACCGGCCCCAGCATGCCTATACGCGGCAGTTGCTGGGCGCAATCCCGAAGGGGCTGGAAGGGCACGTGGCGCGAGAGGCTGCTTAAAGAAATGTGGCTTCAGCCCTCGTGGAACATGCATATGTTGCTATAAACTATATAGCAAATTGTTGCTGCGACCGCTCCGGCAACGCCTGCCGATTGGGCCGACTCCCGGGTGCACAATTCCGACAGTGAGACAGACACAGGGGCATGCAATCTGCCCGTCAGTCTTTCACAGTAGGATGGAATCCCGCAAGGGATTTTCAACATCCGGAAGACGGAAACAGGGTCATATGCAAGAAAACCCAGAGGCACAGGCAGCCGCCACCCCGGTGGAGCAGGAAGCGGCTTCAACGCCTGCACCACCTGAAGCCGCCAACAAGCCCTTGCCGGTTGCCCAGGCCCTGGACGCCTGGGATCAGGTCATGACCCGCGCCCATCGCCTTCTGAGGGAGGAAACCATAGACGCCGCCTGGATCACGCGATTGACCGAACTGGAAGTCGCCGTCCGGCAGCTGGCGGCGCGCGACCCCGATGTGGCGTTGTATGTGCTGATCGAGGCCAATGGCAGCAGCATGGACCAATACAGCGCCCAGCACGCCATGACCTGCATGGTGATTGCGGAATTGGCCGCCGAGTGGATGGAATGGCCACCGGAAGAGCGGCGGGTGCTGGCGCTGGCCGCTTTGAGCATGAACCTGAGCATCACGGTTTTGCAGGATTCCCTGGCCAAGCAAAGCGCCTCGCTGTCCGATGGGCAACGGGAACGCGTGGGCTCGCATGCCGCATCCAGCGCGGACATGCTGGCGCAGGCCGGTGTCACCGATCCAGTGTGGCTGCACGTGGTCCGGCACCACCACACGGTCGCGGCGGCTGACGCGGTACAGGAGTCAGACCCGGGTCCACGTCTGGCCGAACTGCTGCGGCGGGTGGATATCTACTCCGCCAAACTGAGCCGGCGCGGTTCGCGCCAGTCAGTGACGCCAGCGATGGCCGCACGCGATGCCTGCCTGGACGCCAGTGGGCATCCGGACAGCATAGGCGCAACCCTATTGCGGGTCGTCGGACTGTATCCGCCGGGTACGTTTGTGGAGTTGGCGAATGGCGAGTCCGCCGTGGTCATCGAGCGCGGTGCCAAGGCGCACACCCCCATTGTTGCCAGCATGCGGCGCAAGGACGGTGGCTTGCTGATGCAACCCGTGCGCCGGGACACCCTGCGAATGGGCTTTGCCGTGAAGCGCGGCGTGGAGCCCAGCCGTGTGCGGGTGTTGCTGAACCACCGGCGCATCCTGTCCTGTGCTTAGGCGTTCACTCCTCGCCCGCAGGCTGCTTGTAACGGGCGTAGGACCATAGGTATTGCCCCGGCGCACGGCGAATCAGCCGCTCCATGCCGATGTTGACGGCCGTGGCGGCAGCCTCGGGTGTGGCGCTGGCGTCGCCAAGCGCGGGCGCATCCAGCGGCTCGAAATGCATCACATAGCCCTGTCCAACCGGCAACCGCTCGCACCAGCACAGCAGCACGCGCGCGCCGCTTTGCTGCGCCAGGCGTGACAGCAGGGTCATGGTGTAGGCCGGCCGCCCAAAAAACGGTGCCCAGACGCCCTGGCCCAGCGGCGGCACCTGATCCGGAAGGATGGCGGTGTAGCCGCCGCCGCGCAGTACGCGGATCAGGCTGCGCACGCCCGACACGCTGGTGGGCACGGCCTTCAGGCCCGGGCGGTCGCGTGAGCTGGCCACCAGCGGCCCCAGCCAGGCCTTGCGCGCGGGCCGGTACAAGGCCACCAGCGGACCGCGCGTGGGGCCATAGCGCTCGGCCAGCGACTGGCCAATCATCTCCCAGCAGCCCAGGTGCGGCAGCGCCAGGATGACGCCCTTGCCGGCGTCCAGTGCGGACTCGAAATGTTCAACTCCGTCCCACTGCACCAGGTGCAGCACACCCTTGTTGGCGGGGCGCAGCCACAGCCACGGCAACTCGGCCACCATGGTGCCGATGGCGGCGCGCGCCGGCCGGTACTGCGCCGGGCTGAAGCCTGCGGCCACTGCCTGATCCTCAAAGCGCTGGCGGTAGGCGCCCGACAGTGCCCAGACCAGCCAGCCGAGCACCGCACCGACGCGCTGCAACAACGGCAGCGGCAAGCGGCCCAGCAGGCGAAACAACCGAACCATGAACACGGCTACATGGCCTTGAACAGGCCGGCGTAGCTGCGGCTGACTTCGAGCTTTTCCGTCAGGCCGCGCACGCTCACCAGCTGGCGGCCCCGCTCGTCGCGGCTGACGCCGGCGATGGCCTTGATGTTGACCAGCGTGGAGCGGTGGATTTGCCAGAACAGCTGCATGTCAATCTCTTCCACCAGCTCCTTGATGGGCTTGCGGATCAGCGCCTCGACCGTGGCGGTCTGCACCCGGGTGTATTTCTCGTCCGAGATGAAGAACAGCACGTCTTCCACCGGAATCATCTGGATGGCCTGGCGCACGGTGGCCTGTATCCACTGCAGCTTCGGCGGAGCCTTCGGGTTGAGTTGCACCGCCAGGCGTTGCAGCAGTTGCTGCATGTCGGGGGTGTGCGCGGGCAGTGGAGCGTCGGCATCGTCGGCTCCTTCGGCGCTGTGCCTGGCGCGCTCGGCCATGCGCTGGCGAATGCGTTCTACCGTGACCATCAGGCGCTCGCGCTCGGCGGGTTTGAGGACATAGTCCACGACGCCCTGCTCAAACGCCTGCACCGCATACTGGTCATAGGCCGTGATGAAAACAATCTCGCAGCCCGGCCACCCCTGGGCCTCGTCAAACGTCGGCAGTTGGGCGATCTGGCGGGCGGCGTCGACCCCGGTCAATCCGGGCATGCGGATGTCGAGAAACACGATATCGGGGTGGTGCTGCTCGGTCAGCGCCACCGCTTCCAGGCCATTCTTGGCCTCGGCCACGATCTCCAGCTCGGGCCACACCTCGCTGAGGCGGGCGCGCAGTTGTTCACGCATCAGGCGTTCGTCATCGGCAATCAGGGCACGGGTCATGTGGTGCTATCTCCATCCTTGGAATACATCGTCTCAAATTGTCTCGCTCTGCTCGGGCGCCGTGCGGGCAACATAGGGGATCGTAATCGTCACAGAGGTCCCGCCGCCCGGCGTCTCCTTGACGACCAGGCTTGCCTTGCCACCATACAGCAACGCCAGACGCTCCCGGATGTTACTCAGGCCAATGCCGGTTCCGGCCGTATCCGCCTTGCCAAAGCCCAGCCCCGTGTCCGCCACCGTAACGGCCAGCTTGCCATGCACGATCTCCGCGCTGACGGTCAACGTGCCGCCTTCCGCCTTGGGCTCCAGACCATGCTTAATGGCATTTTCCACCAGGCTTTGCAGCATCATCGGAGGAAATTCGGCCGACAGCAGGCCATCGCTCACCCGCACGTCGGTCTGCAGACGCTCTTCCATGCGCACCTTCAAGATTTCCAGATAGGGGCGGATCATGGCCAGCTCCTTGCCCAGATCACGCGTGGCTTGGGCATTGGCCTCGCGCATGGTGGGCATGCTGGCGCGTAGCAGCGCAATCAGGTTCTTCTGCATGATGCTGGCGCGCTGTGGGTCGGTCTCGATCAGGTGGTCAATGCTGGCCAGGGTGTTGAACAAAAAGTGCGGCTCCACCTGGGCCTGCATGGCGGCCATGCGTGCCTCCACCACCTGGCGTTTCAGCGACTCGGACTCCGCCACTTCGGTAGCCTGTGCAGCCTTGGCTTCGGCCTGGACTTTACCCTTGTAGGTGATCTTGAGAATGGCCGACAGCAGTATGAACCACATGGTCAGCGGCATCAGCGGGTCACCGATCTTGTGGCGGATGATGCGTGGCTCGCGCGGGGCGTTGTCTTCCTCGAAGGCGTTTTCTGCCTCCTTGCGGGCCTCTTCCAGCGCGTCCTTGATCTCTTTCTTGGCCTCGTTGATGGCTTTGCGCACTTCGTTCGAGTCAGAACCCGGTGGCAGTTTGATGTGAACACCGGGCAGATTGACGGAAACGCCCGCGCTGGCAGCCGGTTCAGACGCGGCGGCCGTGCTGCCGCTCGCGGGTGTTGACGCGCCCACTGCGGGAGGTGCCGGTATGGCGGGCAGGGACGGTGGGCTGGCAGGGGGCGCGGTCGTGATATGCACGCCTTTTTCGTCGATGGAGATGTTTACGCCATCTCCTTTGTCCAGGATGGCTTTCTTCTGCGGCGGTGGGCGGGGTGGCTTGGGCGGGTGCGAAACATCGGGTTCCACGACTTCGTGGTACGTAAAGCTCAGTGGAGGGAGGTCATGAATGATCCCCATGACGATGATCAACACCAGTGACAGCACAAAGAACCGCCCCCACGTGATGCTGACCAGCCAGGCGGCATACCGATGAAAGGCCGTCACACTGGTTTCGGAAAAGCGTGACCAAGCGCTGGGAGGACTGGCGGTATTGGAAGAAGTGTTCATGGCGGTTGCGCTCGCTGGGCTACTGTGAATGCCCTGACTGTACCCACGCGACCGGCTGGTCTGCCAGCGCGAAGCGATGCACTGCCCAAACGGCGGACAGGCTGCAAAGTGCCGCGACAAGCCGGCAAGGGCGGGTTGCCACCCCGGAAGGCGTAGCAATAGAGCGTCTGCGCAAGGCAGGTTTATCATTGGCACTATGTCCAGCCCCCCCGATCTGGCACAGATTCGCTTTGACAACGCCCTGGCCCTGTTTGACGAGTTTGTGCGCAACACCATCAAACACCCCGACGCCGCCACCCTGCGAGGCCTGGAAGGCCGGTTTGCCGAACGGGTGCAGATCCAGCCCAGCTACTGGAGCCAGATCAAGGGCCGCTCGCGCCAGATTGGCGAACGCCTGGCGCGCCAGTTCGAACTGCTGTGCCACAAGCCCAACGGCTGGATGGACCAGGTACACACACCGGGCGCCAGCCCCGCCAAGCCGGCCGCCGTGGCCGACGCTCCCAGTGACAGCAACGCCCCCCGCGACGACGATGAACGCTTCATCGTCGGCCTGGTGCTGACCTACTACCGGCGCCACCCGCAGCGCGCCCGCACCCGGCTGCTTGATCTGCTGGGCGAGGTGCTGACACCGCCCGCCGCTGCGCCGGCCAAGCCCGCCGCACCCGCAGCAACACCGGCCAAGCCCGCGCCCAGCCCGGCCGATGCCCATGCCCTGTGGCTGCGCTCCCAGGCCGGTGTTGCACCCCTGCGACAAAAGAAATAATCTCGCGTCAATTCGGATAAATACCATTTGCTCAAGATAACGTTTCGTTTATCATTTGAGCAAGTTTGTAGCCGCGCCTTCGCCCACCGGGCAGCGCCGCCACAGTTCCGATCAACCCTCCAACCGATAGACATGCTCCTGTTTTCTTCCAAAGGTATTTGCCACAGCCAGCGCCGCCGGGCGCAGCCGTTGGGCAATCCAAGGGGCCATGACCTGTCGGCTGGAATCAACCGTCGCACCCATCCGGGGGCGCCCGTGGGCTGAGCGCGTCTTTGCGCGCAAAGCGTCTCCACAGGGCCCGGGTGCGAAAGCAGTCCCGGGCTTTTTTTTTGTTTGTTTTTCTTGCCACCGCACTTCTGAAAAGGAATGACCATGACTAATTTATCGCTGATCCCGCCCAACCTGTGCCCACCCCTGTTCATGGCCGGTAACGGCGCGGACAAATGTGCGCATGTCGCCGGCCGCTCCCGACGCTGTGTGCCCGGCCTCTCGAAACCACCCTGTTGCTAGTTCAATCCGGCGCCCGCCCCTGATGCGGTCGCCCATCCTAGGAGACCCATCATGATGACCAGTTTGCCCACACGGACCCTGCCCTACCTCACCCCCGGCGGTTCGTCTGTCCGCCATTTGTTGGCCGCGCTTTTGCGCGTTGCCAGCCGTGGCCTCACCCGCCTGGCGCGCAGCCTCAGCGCCGCCGAACGTTCGCGCAAATACGCCCCTGCTGCGCAAGTGTTCGAGTTCTACGCCGAGGCCGGCGCCCCCGAAGGCGCGCTGTATGTAGACGGCCACTTGGTCGGCTATTTACCGGGCGTGACCCGGCTGTAAGCGAGACCCCGAGCAGCAGGGCTGGGGTGAGCGCCAAAGTGAGGTCAAGGAGGAGCCCGTAGGGCGGGGGACACGAACGGCGGCGCTTACCCCAGCCCTGTTGCGGGCGCACCCCTGAAGCGGCGGAGCGTGGGGGCCACTCTTTACAATCGCGGGTTTGCGCCACACCCCGGCGCCAACACCCTTCCCACAAGGAACCGCGATGACTGCCACGCCCTCTGTTTTTGCCCAACGTATTGCCACCGCCCAGGCGGCCATGAAGGAGCTGGGGCTGGCAGCCTGTCTGGTGCCGTCCAGCGATCCGCACCTGTCTGAATACCTGCCCGCGCGCTGGCAGGGTCGGGAGTGGTTGTCGGGCTTCACCGGCTCCATGGCCACGCTGGTGGTCACGACCACGCGGGCTGCACTGTTCGCCGACAGCCGCTACTGGACGCAGGCCGAGACCGAACTGGCCGGCAGCGGCATCGAGCTGGTCAAGATCGACACCGGTGCCGCCACCCACCACGTGCAGTGGCTGGCGCGCAATGTGGGCGCGGGACAGGCGGTGGGGGTGGACGGCGCGGTGCTGGGACTGGCCGCCGCCCAGCAACTGCGTGACGCGCTGACCACGGTGGGCGCGACGCTGAACACCGGCGTGGACCTGTTGGCCCACATCTGGCCGGACCGCGCGTCCCTGCCCCAGGCGCCGGTGTATGAACACGACGCCGCCTTTGCCAGCGCCCCCCGCGCAGCCAAGCTGGCGCAGGTGCGCGCCGCCATGGTCGGCCATGGGGCCACTCACCACTTCATCTCGACCGTGGACGACATTGCCTGGCTGTTCAACCTGCGCGGCTCGGACGTGTCCTACAACCCGGTGTTTCTGGCCCACGCCCTGGTCGATGTCCAGGCGGCCACGCTGTTCGTGGCTGACGGCAAGGTCCCTGCGGACGTGGTGGAGCGGCTGCAGGGTGACGGCGTGGCCGTGCGCGACTATGCCCAGGCCGGCCCCGCGCTGGCGGCGCTGCCCGCCAGCGCCGTGCTGCTGCTGGACCCGCGCCGTGTCACCCTGGGCCTGCGCGAGAGTGCCCCCGCCTCAGTGAAGGTGGTCGAGGCCATCAACCCCAGCGTGCTGCTCAAGAGCCGCAAGGGTGCGGCTGAAGCAGCCCATGTGCGCACCGCCATGGAGCAGGACGGTGCGGCGATGTGCGAGTTCTATGCCTGGTTTGAGGCGGCCCAGGGCCGTGAGCGCATTACCGAGCTGACCATTGACGAGCGCCTGACCGCCGAACGCGCCAAGCGCCCGGGTTTTGTCGGCCTGTCGTTCAACACCATCGCCGGCTTCAACGCCAACGGCGCGATGCCCCACTACCGTGCCACGGCGGCGAGCCATGCCGTCATCGAGGGCAACGGCCTGCTGCTGATTGACTCCGGCGGCCAATATCCGGGCGGCACCACCGACATCACCCGCGTCTGGCCCATCGGCACGCCCAGCGCCGCCCAGAAGCGCGACTACACGCTGGTGCTCAAGGGCACCATCGCGCTGTCCCGGGCGCGTTTCCCGATGGGCACGCTGTCGCCCATGCTGGATGCGCTGGCCCGCGCCCCGCTGTGGGCCCATAGCATGGACTATGGCCACGGCACGGGTCACGGTGTCGGCTATTTCCTGGCCGTGCACGAAGGCCCGCAAAGCATTTCCAAGGCCATTCCCGATGCCAACATGGCCATGCAGCCCGGCATGATCACCTCCATCGAGCCGGGGCTGTACCGCGCCGGTCAATGGGGCGTGCGCATCGAGAACCTGGTGCTCAATGTGGCCGCCGCCACCGACGAGCCATTTGGCGACTTCCTGGAGTTCGAGACCCTGACGCTGTGCCCCATCGATACCCGCTGCATCGATGCAAGCCTGATGCGCGCCGACGAGATCGCCTGGCTCAACGCCTACCACGCGACCGTGCGCACACGCCTGAGCCCGCTGGTCGGCCCGGCCGCCCTGGAATGGCTGCATGCGCGCACCAACGCTATTGAATAGCCAGCGCCACACCCGGGTAATTCCCGGGGAGGGTAAATGCGGATAGGGCGTCCAATGGCGGTACGGAACTTGCAAGCAGCCCTACAATAACTTGACCAATTGGTTAGCTTTTTGCCCATGATCCCAGATTCCATACCCGCCGTCGAGGTCTGCAATGCCAGTCTGGTCTACCAGACCGCCGACACGCCGGTCAAAGCCCTGAGCAATATCGACCTGCGCATTGGCGAGGGCGAGTTTGTGTCGCTGATTGGCCCCTCGGGCTGCGGCAAGACCACGCTGCTGCGCGTGATCGCCGACCTGGAGCAGATCAGTGAGGGCACGGTCCTCGTCAACGGCGTCAGCCCGCACGACGCCCGCCTGGCCCGCGCCTATGGCTATGTGTTCCAGGCACCAGCGCTGTTCCCGTGGCGCACCGTTTTGGGCAATGTGATGCTGCCGCTGCAAATCCAGGGCGGAGAGAACGCCCAAAACCGCAGCATCGCACTGGAGCATCTGGAGCGCGTGGGCCTCAAGGGTTTTGAGGGCAAATACCCCTGGCAGCTGTCCGGCGGTATGCAGCAGCGCGTCTCCATTGCCCGGGCGCTGGCCTTTGAGCCCAAGATTTTGATGATGGACGAGCCGTTTGGGGCGCTGGACGAAATCACCCGAGACCGGCTCAACGAACAGTTGCAGCAGCTGTGGCAGCGTGAGCGCCGCACCGTGGTGTTTGTGACCCACTCGATTGCCGAGGCGGTCTATTTATCCACCCGCATCGTCGTCATGTCACCCCGGCCGGGGCGTAACGTCAAAGTGATCGAATCCCCCCTTCCCGATGAACGCCATCTGGGGCTGCGCGACACGCAGGCCTTCATGGATGTGGCGCACCAGGTGCGCGAGGCGCTGGCCGATGGCCACTTCGAATAAGTCCGCCGCAAAACCCTGGCTGCACCAGACCTGGGAAACGGGCCTGCCGGTGGCCGTGCTGTTGGTCGTCTTCCTGCTCATCTGGTATGGCGCGGCGTGGGGCATGAACAGCAGTGCGGCGGTCGAGCGTGTACTCGCGCCCACCGGCAATCCGTGGACCTGGCAAGACCTGCTAGTCACCACCTGGAACATGGAGCGCCCGGTGCTGCCCGCCCCCCACCAGATTGCGCTGGATTTCTGGTCCGGCATTGTGGACTGGCCGCTGGATTCCCCACGCAATCTGCTGTTCCATGTGGCAGTGACCGGCGAGACCACCTTGGTCGGTTTTGTGCTGGGCACGCTGCTGGGCCTGGTGCTGGCCGTATTGATCGTGCATTCCCGCACGCTGGACCGCGCCCTGCTGCCGTGGATCGTGGCCTCGCAGACCGTGCCGGTGCTGGCCATTGCGCCCATCGTGCTGGTGATCCTGGGCAGTCTGGGCATGGAAGGCCTGGCGCCCAAGGCGGTGATTGCGATGTACCTGAGCTTCTTCCCCGTCACCGTGGCCATGGTGCAGGGCCTACGCTCGCCGCAGGTCATTGAGACCGAGATGCTGCATACCTATGCCGCCACGCGTTGGCAAGCGCTGTGGCTGCTGCGCCTGCCCGCAGCCCTGCCGTTTCTGTTCCCCGCGCTGCGCGTGGGCATTGCCGCCAGCCTGGTCGGCGCCATGGTGGCCGAGCTGCCCACCGGCGCCACGGCCGGCCTGGGCGCGCGGCTGCTGACTGGCTCCTACTACGGCAACACCTTGGCCATCTGGTCGGCACTGGTCATGTCGGCACTGCTGGGGCTGATGCTGACCACGCTGGTGGCCGCCACCGAACACGTGGCCCTGCGGCACCGGAGGCAGCCATGATGCCCGCGTTGCCAGTTTCCCATCGGACTACAGCGTTGGCCGTACTGGCTTCGCTCGTGATAGCCAGCCTGCTGTTCCTGCACCCTACGGCCCAAGGCGGCAGCGCGCCCACCGCCCTGTTCTGGCTGCTGCTAATGGCCCTGGGCGTGGCCGCCCTGTGGACCATACGCCGCGTCGCCGCCATCCAGGGAACGCGTTTTGACGGCGTGCTGACCGCCGCACTGTTTGGCCTGTGGGTGCTGTACTTCTGGCAGATGCTGGTGGTCGCGTTCGAGGTGCCACGGGTGCTGCTGCCCGCGCCCACGCTGATCGTGCAATCCCTGCTGGAGAACTACCCCAAGCTGTGGGGCGACTTCACGCAGACCGTGCTCAAGGCCGTGGGTGTGGGCTGGCTGCTGGGCAGTGGCCTGGGCTTCTGTGTGGCGGTGGCGATTGACCGCATGCCGTTCTTGCAGCGCGGACTGCTGCCGCTGGCATCGCTGACCAGCACCGTGCCGCTGGTGGCGGTGGCGCCGATTGCGGTGATGTGGTTTGGCTTCGAGTGGCCGTCCAAGGCCGCGGTCGTGGTGCTGATGACGTTCTTCCCCATGCTGGTGTCCACACTGGCCGGATTGAAGGCCTCGGGCAAGCTCGAACGCGAACTCATGTACAGCTACGCTGCCAGCTACACCCGCACGCTGTGGTCGTTGCGCCTGCCCTCCGCCACGCCCTTCATCTTTGGCGCGCTCAAGGTCAACGCCACGCTGGCCCTGATTGGCGCCATCGTCGCCGAATTTTTTGGCTCCCCCACGGTGGGCCTGGGCTTTCGGATCTCGACCGAAGCGGCCCGCATGAACATGTCTTTGGTGTGGGGCGCGATTGTGGTGGCTGCGGTCACCGGCTCGCTGGCCTACGCCTTGCTTGTGCAGCTGGAGCGGCGTGCCGCGTTCTGGCATCCGTCGATTCGTGGCAAATAATGCGCTCTGCATCCATGTCCCGTCGTTTTGTTTCCATCCACAACCCAAGGAGTGTTCCATGACCCATTCTTCTCTGGTGAGCAAAGGCCTGATGGCCGCGGTATTGGCGGTGTGCGGCATGACCGCCCACGCGGCCGACAAGGTAACCATCCAGCTCAAGTGGCTGCCGCAGGCCCAGTTTGCCGGCTACTACGTGGCGCAGGCCAAGGGCTACTACAAGGCCGAGGGTCTGGACGTGACCATCAAGCCCGGCGGCCCCGACATTGCCCCCGCCCAGGTGATTGCCGGCAATGGCGCCGATGTGGTCGTGGACTGGATGCCCTCGGCGCTGGCCTCGCGCGAAGCCGGTGTACCGCTGGTCAATATTGCCCAGGTGTTCAACCAGTCCGGCCTGATGCTGACCTGCAAGAAGTCCAGCGGCGTGGCCACTCCCAAGGACCTGAAGGGCAAGACCCTGGGCGTCTGGTACGGCGGCAACGAATACCCCTTCCTGAACTGGATGGCCAAGCTGGGCAACAAGCCCGACACCGACATCAAGATCCTCAAGCAGGGCTTCAACGTCGACCCGCTGCTGCAAAACCAGGCCGCCTGTATCTCCACGATGATCTACAACGAGTACTGGCAGGTGGTGGACGCCGGCGTCAAGGAGAGCGACCTGGTCACCTTCTTCTATGAAAAAGAAGGCGTGGCCACGCTGGAAGACGGCCTTTACGTGATGGAAGCCAAGCTGAAAGACCCGGCCTTTGTGGCCCGCATGGCCAAGTTCCTGAAGGCCAGCTTCAAGGGCTGGAATGACGCAGTCAAAGACCCTGAAGGCGCCGCCAAGGTGGTGGTGGCCGCGGACGCATCCGGCAGCGCGACTATGAAAGTGCAGAAGCGCCAGATGGAGAACGTGGCCAAGCTGATCACCAATGCCGGCACACCCAAGATCGGCTACCTGGAGAAAGCTGCCTATGAGCGCACCGTCAAGGTGCTGCTGGCCGGTGGCAGCTCGCCGGTGATCAAGAAAGACCCGGGCGCTGCGGCCATGTCGCATGTGGTGTGGGAGGCCGCAGCCAAGTAAACTGCCCAGCCTGATTGCATTCACCATGACTGCAAGGGGTCGTATCCACCGGGATGCGGCCCCTTTTTTGCCAAGAACATGAAAACATCCAACCAGCGTGCACCCGCGCGCGTTGCCGCAGCGGAGGCGGACGACGACGCGAGCAAGGGCCAGATTCGACAAGCCAACGAAATCCGAATTCTGAGCGCGGCCGAAAAGGTCTTCGCCCGC
Source organism: Rhodoferax sp. (assembly GCA_030645355.1). Classification (GTDB taxonomy): domain Bacteria; phylum Pseudomonadota; class Gammaproteobacteria; order Burkholderiales; family Burkholderiaceae_C; genus Allorhodoferax. The sequence goes on from JAUSNJ010000127.1 coordinate 34,243, forward strand.
GCCGGTTTTGGCGGCGCCACCATGGCGGCCATCGCAACGGCCAGTGGCCTGCCCAAGGCCAACCTGCACTACTACTTTGGCAGCAAAGAGGTGCTGTACCGCGCGGTGCTGGCGCGCATCCTGAGCGACTGGTTGGCACCTGCACAGGGCATTGCCACGGACGCCGATCCGCGCACCGCGTTGGAGCAGTACATCCGCGCCAAGATGGCGCTGTCGGCCCAGCGACCGGACGGCTCCAAAGTTTTTGCCAACGAGATGCTGCATGGCGCACCCATCGTCAAGACCATTCTGACCGGCGAGCTGCGCCCCATGGTGCGGGAAAAAGCCGCCGTCATCCAGGGCTGGATCGATGCCGGTCGCATGGCGCCGGTGGACCCAACCCACTTGTTTTTCACGATCTGGGCCGCCACCCAAACCTATGCCGACTTCGACGTGCAGGTCTGCGCGGTGTTGGCCCGCAAGACGCTCACCGCCAAAGACCATGCTCGCGCGACCGAGCATGTGGTGTCTTTGCTGCTGCGGGGCTGCGGCCTGTAAAACGAACCCATGTGTGCGCCAGCAGACCGACGCGCCGCGTGATCGGGCGAATACTGGCTTCTTGTTTCCGATTTGCAACAAGGAGCCCAAAATGCTTGAAACACTCGTCGTCTTACTGGTCCTGTTCTGGCTGCTGGGCATGGTGTCCGCCTACACCATGGGTGGCTTTATCCATATCCTGCTGGTGGTCGCCGTGGTCGTGGTGCTGGTACGCGTGATTCGCGGCCGCAGCCCGCTGTAGGAGGGCACACACCATGAACGCACTGAGATTAACGGCCATCGTGCTGATCGTTGCAGGCCTGCTGGGCGCAAGCTACGGCGGCTTCAGCTACACCAAACAAACCCATGAGGCCAACATCGGGCCGTTGCACCTGCAGGTCGTTGAGCAGGAACGCGTGAACATCCCGCTGTGGGCGGGACTGGGCCTGGCCGCCGTCGGCATGGTGTTGCTGCTGGCTGGTTCGCGCAGGCCCTAAGCCCCTGCGGGGGTGGCCTGCCATGCCAGTCGTTGCGCCACCCGCTGCAAATCCGCCAGGGTGTCGATGTCGGTCACGGCGCCGGCATCCGTTACTACCAATTCAATAGCGCAGTACGCAGCAACCACGAGGGCTGCACCCTGATTTCCCTTTAGGCTTTGGAGTGCATCGCGGCACAAGGTGGCAAATCCCACCGGGTGCCCGTGCTGGCCCTCAAAGGTCGGCCGCACCACGGCATGGTGCGCCAGGGCCTGCGCCACGGCATGCAGCGTGGCGGGTTGAATCAACGGCAAATCGCCGGGCAGTATCAACCAACCGGTGGCGTGGGGCGTGGCGCGGACGGCCGCAGCAATCGAGTCGCCCATGCCGGGGTGGGACGCGGTTTCCAGGTGGTAGGGCAAGCCGCTGGCATGCACCGCATCCACGGTGTGCTGCAACACGGTTTTGCCCTGCAGCAGGGCCTGCAACTTGGAGCCCGAGCCCCCGGACGCGGTAAAGCGCTCGCCGCGGCCACTGGCCAGGATCAGGACGGTGGGTAACTGGCCAGACACGCGGCGGGCTCCTGCAGCGACGACGGTGGCAACTGCGGCTGCAACCGTGGTGGTGGCACCGCATTCTTGACCTGAACGATCTGTGCCATCACCGAGACGGCGATTTCCGCCGGCGTCTTGGCGCCAATGAACACACCCACCGGGCCATGCAAGCGTGCCAACTCTTCGGCTGACAAATCAAAGTGCTCGGCCAGGCGCTGCTTGCGCGTCGCCTGGTTGCGCCGCGAGCCCAGCGCGCCCACGTAAAACGCGTCGGAGCGCAGCGCCTCCAGCAGGGCCATGTCGTCGAGCTTGGGGTCGTGCGTGAGCGCCACGATGGCGGTGTGGGCATCGGGCACCAGTTCGCGCACTACATCGTCGGGCATGCCCAGGACGCGGCGCACACCGTCCTGGTGCAGCATGGCCGCGTACTCCTCGCGCGGATCGCAGACCAGTACCTCAAAGTCCAGCATCAGCGCGATCTGCGCCACGGCCTGCGACAACTGGCCTGCGCCAATCAGCAGCAACCGCCACCGGGGGCCAAACACGCTGCTGAGCACGCTGCCGTCAAACTGCAGGGCCTGCCCGCGTGTTGTAGGCAGTAAGTTCACTGCACCGGTGGACAGTGTTAATTGGCGGGCCACCAATTCGTGTCGGGCCGTGCGGTCTAGCAGCTCTTGCACCCAACTCGTGTCCAGCAGCGGCTCGCGCACCAGACGCAGCGTGCCGCCGCAGGGCAGACCAAAACGCGCGGCCTCTTCCTTGCTGACGCCATAGGCCAGCATGGACGGCAACCGTGCGGTTGTGCGCGCTCGGAGGCTGGGCGGCAGAGGGTTCTGCTCCGTGTCCCCCGCCCGCTGCGCGAGCTCCTCCTTGACCTGCGCAGAGCCCTCTGCCGCCCAGCCTCCTTGGTTATCAGCGCTATGGAAGGCGGCTTTGGTTTGCGCGATCAAGTCGTCTTCGACACAACCACCGGAGACCGATCCGCTGACCACGCCATCGTCGCGCACCGCCAGCAGGGCGCCCGGTGGACGCGGGGCGCTGCCCCAGGTCTCGACCACGGTCACCAGCGTGACCGCATGGCCGGCGCGGCGCCACTGCAGGGCGTCGGCCAAAACGCGAAGGTCCAGGCTTTCCATGGCTCAGGCCTTCAATCCATCACGCCAGCTTGAAGGGCAGGTCGCGCGGCGTCTTGCCGGTCAGCTTGGCAATGGCGTTGCCAAAGGCCGGCGCCAGCGGTGGCAGGCCGGGCTCGCCCATGCCGGTGGGTGGCTCGGCACTGGGTACGATGTGCACCGCAATCTTGGGCATGTCAGGTATGCGGGCCACCACGTAATCATTGAAATTGCTCTGCTCCACGACGCCGTCCTTGAACGTGATGGCCGCACCGGGCAGACAGGTTCCCAGGCCCATCAGGGCCGCGCCCTGCACCTGGGCTTCCACGGTCTTGGGGTTGACCGCCAGGTTGCAGTGCACGGCCGCCGTGACCGCATGCAGCTTCGGGCTGCCCTTGGTGACCGAGGCCTCGGCCACGTAGGCCACCACGGTGTCAAACGACTCATGCACTGCCACGCCCCAGGCATGGCCCTTGGGCAGCTTCCTCTTGTTGTAGCCGGACTGCTCCACCGCCAGCATCAACGCGGCCTTGTGGCGTGGGTGCTTGTCGCCCATCAGCTTCAGCCGGTAGGCCACCGGGTCCTGCTTGGTGGCGCGGGCAATTTCATCGACCAGGGTTTCCATGACGTAGGCGGTATGCGTGGAGCCCACACTGCGCCACCACAGCACCGGCACGTTGACCTTGGGGTGGTGCACCGACAGACGCATGGGCACGTCGTAGGGCTCGCGCATGCCTTCGGCGATCGTGAAGTCAATACCGTCCTTGACCATCATGCCTTCAAACGGCGTGCCCTGGGTAATGGACTGGCCAACGATGACATGGTCCCAAGCCAAGACCCTGCCCTTGGCATCAAAGCCGATCTCGGCGCGGTGCACATGCATGGGCCGGTAGTAGCCGCCCCTGATGTCGTCCTCGCGGCTCCACATCACGCGGATCGGGGCGGTCACGCCGGCGGCCTGGGTCAGTTTGGCCACGGTGCAGGCCTCGACCACGTAGTCCGCCGTGGGCACGGCGCGCCGGCCAAAGCCGCCACCGGCCATCTGCACATGGACCTTGACGGCTTGCGGGGGCAGGCCCAGGACCTTGCTCGCCGCCATGCCGTCAAAGCCCGGCATTTGCGTGCCCAGATAGATAGCGGCCTTGGCATCCGCCCCGCTGCCGGTGACGTGCACGGTGCAGTTCAGCGGTTCCATGGGCGCATGCGCCAGATAGGGGAAGGTGAACTCGGCGCTGATCTTCTTGGGCGCCTTGGCCAGCGCGCCCATGTCCGCGTTGAACTTCAGCATGCCAGTCTTTTTGGCCAGGGCTTTGTAGCTGGCCAGTTGGGCGGCGCTATCGACCTTCTCGACAGCCGACGTGTCCCACACCAGCTTGAGCGCATCGCGGCCCAGCTTGGCAGCCCAGTAGCCCTGCGCCACGACGGCCACGCCTTCGCCGCCCCGGTCGGTGGGCATGCGCAGCACAGCGGTCACGCCCTTGACGGCCTTGGCTGCGCTGTCGTCCACCGATTTCAGCTTGGCGCCAAACACCGGAGGATGCGCCACCACGGCGGTCAGCATGCCGGGCAACTGCAGGTCCATGCCAAAGCTTTGCGTGCCGGTGGATTTGGCACGGGCGTCCAGGCGCGGCGTGGCCTTGCCGATGATGCGGAAATCCTTGGGATCTTTCAGCGCCACCTTGTCCGGCACCGGCATCTTCATCGCCGCATCGGACAGATCGCCATAGCTGATGGACTTGCCACCCGCGCCCACGACCATGCCGTTTTCGGTACGCAGGGTGCTGGCCTCCACACCCCACTGCGCGGCAGCAGCCGCCAGCAACATGGCGCGGGCGCGGGCACCGAGTTCGCGGTACTGGGTGTAGGAGCGTTTGATGGAGCCCGAGCCACCCGTCAGGTGCATGCCAAAGGCCGGGTCCACATAGGCGCCATCGGCATCCCCATGCACAGCGCGCACCTTGGCCCAATCGGCGTCCAGCTCCTCGGCCAGAATCATGGGCAGCGCGGTCAGCACGCCCTGGCCAAACTCCAGCCGGTTGACGGTCACCGTGACCGCGCCGTCCTTGTCAATGCGCACAAAGGCCGCGGGTTGTTCAAAGGGTTTCAGCCCGGCGGGCGCAGCCGCAGGCGCGACGTTCTGCGCGCCCGCCAGCAGCGGGTAGGCACCCAACGCAAAACCCGAGGCCACGCCCATCTTCAGAAAAGCGCGCCGTGGCAGCGCATCATCTGCTATTGTTTTGGAAGCGCCTTGCGCACGTTCCACGAGGGCTAGCAGCCCTTTTGGCAATTGGTCCATCAGCTCGGGGGATACGGAGTCGAAATGCATGGTGATTTCCTCGCGTTAGGGGGTTAGGCCAGCGTCGCCGCAGCGGCGTGGATGGCGCTGCGCACACGGGCATAGGTGCCGCAACGGCAGATATTGCCGGCCATGGCTGCGTCGATGTCGGCGTCGCTGGGCTTCTTGTTGCCCTTGAGCAAGGCGGTGGCACTCATGACCTGGCCGCTTTGGCAGTATCCGCACTGCGCCACGTCATGGGCGACCCAGGCGTTTTGCACCGCCAGGCCTACCGCGTCGCTGGCCACGGATTCAATGGTCGTAATCTTCTTGCCCGCCACGGCAGACAGCGGTGTGGAGCAGGAGCGCGTGGCCACGCCATCCACATGCACGGTGCAGGCGCCGCACAGGCCGGCACCGCAACCGAACTTGGTGCCGGTCATGCCCAGCGTGTCGCGCAGGGCCCACAGAATGGGGGTGCTGGGATCGGCATCGACCACAGTGTCTTTGCCATTGATGTTGAGCGTGGTCACGGGCGTCTCCTCGAAAACGACGGCCACTGCGGCCGGGTCGGCGCAATGTAATCCAATTCAGAAAACTTTGCTGGGACCGCCCATTCACGGTTCGATGCGCCCGCCTCAGATGGAGAGGGCCGGATCGTCCGCGGTCTCCTCCACGAACACGCGGGCCTTGCGCGGAGTCAGCAACACGGTGTCGCCTTCGCGCAAGGCCAGCGCCGCATAGGTCTGCGCCGGAAGGTGGGCTTCGATGGGGTCACTGCTGCCCGTGGTGGTGGCGTCCAGCGGAAGCAGCTCCAGCCGAGCGATCGGGCCGACCGCGATGGCGCGCACCAGCTTGGCGGGGATGCCACGCGGTCCACTGCCCTGGCTGTCACCAACCACATAGCGGCGCACATCCAGGTCATGCGGACGCACATAGGCAAAGGCCTTGGCGTCCCGCGCACCACTGTGCTCGGGGCTGTCCAGTCGCACGCCGTGGCGGTCTTCACCGATGCGCATTTCACCTTCATGGGCACGGCCGTGGAACAGGTTGACGTCACCCAGGAAGCCATAGACAAAGGGGCTGGCGGGGTGTTCCCACACCTGCTGGGGTGAGCCGATCTGCTCGACCTTGCCACTGTTCATCAGCACCACGCGGTCGGCCACTTCCAGCGCCTCTTCCTGGTCGTGCGTGACAAAGATGCTGGTCACATGCAGGTCGTCGTGCAGGCGGCGCAGCCAGCGGCGCAACTCCTTGCGCACCTTGGCATCCAGCGCGCCAAAGGGCTCGTCCAGCAGCAACACCTTGGGCTCCACGGCGAGTGCACGCGCCAGGGCAATGCGCTGGCGCTGGCCACCGGAGAGTTGTGCCGGGTAGCGGTCGGCCAGCCAGTCCAGCTGCACCAAGCCCAGCAGCTCGTGCACCTTCTGCTTGATGACGGCCTCGCTGGGGCGCACGGCGCGCGGCTTCATGCGCAGGCCGAAGGCCACGTTGTCGAACACCGTCATGTGCGTGAAGAGGGCGTAGTGCTGGAACACAAAGCCCACGTTGCGTTCGCGCACGTGGACGTCGGTGGTGTCTTCACCGCTGAACAGGATGTTGCCCTGGTCGGCCGTCTCCAGCCCGGCGATGATGCGCAGCAGCGTGGTCTTGCCGCAGCCCGATGGGCCCAGCAGGGCGACCAGCTCGCCGGACTCAATGTCCAGGCTGACGTCGTTCAGCGCCTGGAAGGTGCCGAAGGCTTTGTTGACATTGCGAATGGCGATGCTCATGGTTCTTCTCGGTTTCAGACGGTAGGGCGTTCGGGTGGCAATGCAGCGGCGGCCTTCTGGTCGCGCTCGAATTGCCATTCGACAAAGGACTTGATCACCAGCGTGACCAAGGCCAGCAGTGCCAGCAGCGAGGCCACGGCAAAGGCCGCCACCGACTGGTATTCGTTGTACAAAATTTCCACATGCAGCGGCATGGTGTTGGTCTGGCCGCGGATGTGGCCGGACACCACCGACACCGCGCCGAACTCGCCCATGGCCCGCGCGTTGCACAGGATCACGCCGTAGATCAGGCCCCACTTGATGTTGGGCAGGGTCACGTGCCAGAAGGTCTGCCAGCCGGTGGCGCCCAGCACCTGGGCGGCCTGCTCCTCGTCGGTGCCCTGGGCCTGCATCAGCGGGATCAGTTCGCGGGCGATAAAGGGGAAGGTCACGAAGATGGTGGCCAGCACAATGCCAGGCACCGCAAACACAATCTTGATGTCATGCGCCTGCAGCCACGGGCCAAACCAGCCCTGGGCGCCAAACATCAGCACATAGATCAGACCGGCCACGACGGGCGACACCGAGAACGGCAGGTCCACCAGCGTCGTCAAGAAGGCTTTGCCGCGGAACTCGTACTTGGCAATGGCCCAGGCTGCGGCCACGCCAAACACCAGGTTCATGGGCACCGCAATGGCGGCGGTGATCAGGGTGAGGCGGATGGCGCTCCAGGCATCGGGTTCCTTGAAGGCTTCCAGGAATGCGTCGGAGCCCTTGCGCAAGGCCTCGGTGAACACGGCCGCCAGCGGCAGGATCAGGAACAGGAAAATGAAGGCCAGCGCAACGCCAATCAGGCTCCACTTGACCCAGGCGGGCTCGGTGGTGCCGGCGCGTGCGGTGCGAATGGCTTGCGTATGGCCGCTCATGACTGGGCTCCTCCACGCTTGCGCTGCCAGGCTTGCAGTGCATTGATCAGTAACAGCAAGGCAAACGAAATCACCAGCAGCACCACGGCCACGGCGGTCGCGCCGGCATAGTCATACTGCTCCAGCTTGCCGATGATGATCAGCGGTGTGATCTCGGACACCATGGGCATATTCCCGGCAATGAAAATGACGGAGCCGTATTCCCCAATGGCGCGGGCAAATGCCATGGCAAAGCCGGTCAGCAGGGCCGGCGCCACGGTCGGGAAAATCACATAGCGAAAGGTCTGCCAGCGCGTGGCGCCCAGGCAGGTGGCGGCCTCTTCCAGCTCCTTCTCGGCGTCTTCCAGCACCGGCTGCACGGTGCGCACCCCAAACGGCAGGCCGATGAAGATCAACGCAATGACGACGCCGTTGGGGTTGAAGACCAGCTGGATGCCGCGGGGCTCCAGGATGCTGCCGATCCAGCCATTGCTGGCCAAGAGCGCGGTCAACGAGATGCCGGCCACGGCGGTGGGCAGTGCGAACGGCAGGTCCACCAGAGCATCAATGATCTTCTTGACGGGAAAGGTGTAGCGCACCAGAACCCAGGCCACCAGCAGGCCAAACACGGCGTTGACCAGCGCGGCAATCAGCGAGGCGCCAAAGGTCAGCCGGTAGGACGCCATCACGCGCGGGCTGCTCACCGCAAACACGAACTGCTCCCAGGTCAGCGTAAAGGTCTTGAATACCAGCGCCGACAACGGAATCAGCACGATCACGCTCAGATAAAACAGGGTGAAGCCCAGCGTCAGCTTGAAGCCGGGCAGCACGCGGCGCGCGGGCCTTCGAACGGACTGAACAGGCAGCCCGTCCGCAACCAGAGAAGTGCTCATTTACTTGACCGTGTACAGCTTGTCGAACTGACCGCCGTCGTTGAAGTGCACCTTCTGGGCCTCGGCAAACGAGCCGAAGAACTCATCCACAGTGAACAGCTGGATGGGCTTGAAGGTGCTGGCGTATTTCTTCAGGATGGCCGGGTTGCTGGGGCGAATGGCGTGCTGGGCGGCAATCTCCTGCCCGGCATCGGAGTAGAGAAAGTTCAGGTAGGCCCGGGCCTGTTCAGCCGTGCCCTTCTTGGCCACGGTGCGCTCCACGACGGCGACCGGGTTCTCGGCCACGATGGAGGTGCTGGGGTGGATGGCATCCACCTTGCCGGCGCCGAATTCCTTGTCCACCGACACCACTTCAGATTCGAACGTGATCAGCACGTCACCAATATTGCGCTGCAGGAAGATGGTGGTGGCGTCGCGTCCACCCTTGGCCAGCACCGGCACGTTCTTGTACAACTTGGCGACAAACTCCGCTGCCTGCGCGTCGGTGCCGCCCTTCTTGCGCACCGAGCCCCAGGCCGCCAGATAGGCCATGCGGCCGTTGCCGCCGGTCTTGGGGTTGACGACGATGACCTGCACGCCGGGCTTGACCAGGTCGTCCCAGTCCTTGATGTTCTTGGGGTTGCCATTGCGGGTCAAAAACAGCATGGTCGAGCTGGTGGGTGCCGCGTTGTGCGGGAAGCGCTTGGTCCAGTCTTTGGCCACGATGCCGGAGCTGGCCAGGAACTCCACGTCGGTGGTGGTGTTCATGGTCACCACATCGGCCTCCAGCCCGTCGTTCACGGCCCGCGCCTGTGCGCTGGAGCCAGCGTGGCTCTGGTCGATCTTGATGTCTTTGCCGGTGGTCTTCTTGTAGTTGGCGATGAAGGCGGCGTTGATGTCCTTGTAGAACTCGCGCGCCACGTCGTACGACACGTTGAGCAGGGTAGTAGTTTGAGCTGCTACAAAATTGCTAGCTGTAAGCGCAATAACGGCGAGGGCCAAGCGGGTTTTTTGTTTGAGAGTCTTAAACGTAGTCATGGTGTGGTCTCCAAAGCGGGTTGTATGTGGGGTACGGCGGCCACGGGCGCGACCCAGCCTTCACCCACCAGGGATTGCAGCAGCGCCAGGCCCAGCGGCCAGGCACCGAAGCCGGATTCAATATTGATGTGACCCGCGTTCTGCAGGCGCACGAATTCGCTGCCCCAGGCGCGGGCATAGGCGCCGGCCGTGCGCACCGGGCAATACGGGTCGTTGTTGCTGGCGACGATGATGCTGCGGTACGGCAGCGCTTGGTAGGGCACCGGCGCAAAGTCGGCCAGCACGCCGCGCCGCTCGGGGTCGGCCGGGGCCACCAGCAGCGCGCCCTGGATGCGCTGGGCTGCTTGAAGCGGCAGGTGCACCGTGGCCATGCAACCCAGGCTGTGGGCGGCAATCACCACCGGTGCGTCGGCCTGCAGAATCTGCCGTGCCAGCGAGTCGACCCAGGCCTGGCGGGAAGGTGTGATCCAGTCGTCCTGCTGCACCCGCACGACACCCCGCAGCTGCTCAGCCCACAGGCTTTGCCAGTGGCCAGGCCCGGAGTCGCGCCAGCCGGGCACGATGATGATGGTGGGGGATATGCAGGACATGGGTGCTGACGAATCGGATGAAGGGCCATTGTCAGCAGCCACACTTAAAACACCAACGACTGTTTTCTTGTTTGTTTATGCTCAGATGTGAATATGAGGACCGAGCTTCAGCGTGGGGCCGGCAGCGCGCCAGCGTTGCAGCCAGGTTTCTGCCGCGTCCGGGCGGCCAAAGAAATACCCCTGGTGCACCACGGTGCCGTGCTGGTTCAGGAAGTCGGCCTGCTCCTGGGTCTCCACCCCTTCGGCCACGACCTTCAGGTGCATGTGCCCGGCCACCGCCAGAATCGATTCGATCAGCGCGGCATCGCTGGCATTGCTGGTCGCATCCTGTACAAAGGTCTTGTCAATTTTGATCTCGTGGATGGGCAGCCGCTTCAGGTAGGCCAGTGAGGAGTAGCCGGTACCAAAGTCGTCAATGGAGAACTGGATGCCGCGTTCGGCCAGCAGCTTCATCTTGGCGATCACATCGTCGATGTCGTCGATGACCAGGCTTTCGGTGAACTCCAGCGTCAGGCAGGACGGGTCGGCACCGGTCAGGGCCAGCACTTCCTGCAGCCACAGCGTGAAGGTGGCCTGGCGGAAATGCCGCGCACTGACGTTGACCGAAAGCATCAGCGCACGCCCGGCACGCTGCTCCTGGGCCACCAGGCGGCAGGCCTCGGTCATCACCCAGACCCCCAGTTCGACAATCAGGTCGGACTCTTCCGCAATCGCAATGAAGTTTGCAGGCGGCACCAGGCCGCGCTGGGGGTGCTGCCAGCGCACCAGCACCTCGGCGCCCACCCAGTGTCCGTCGGCATCCACCTGCGGCTGCAGGTACAGCCGCAGTTCTCCGGCCCGGATGCCAAGGCGCAGCTCGCTGTCGATGACAAAGCGCTCCTGCACCCGTGCGTCCATGCTGGGGTCGAAGAACGCGACGCGGGCGCCACCGGCATCCTTGCTGCGGTGCATGGCGGTCTGGGCCCGCCGGAAGATCTCCTGCACGGAGTCGTCATCACCCTTGGGAAACAGCGTGATGCCCTGGCTGACGGTCAGGGTCAGGTCGGCATGGCCATCCACGGCGAACGGCAGCCGCAGTTCTTCCTGCACCTTGTTGGCAACGGCCATCGCCCGGGGCGCTGCGGCCTCGGGGCTTGCGCCCAGGTTTTCGAGCAGGATGGCGAACTCGGCGGAGGCCACGCGCGCCAGGGTGTCGCCGTTGCGCAGCAGCCGGGTGACGCGCGGGCTCAGCGATTTGAGCAGCTCGTCGCCCGCCACCGGGCCCCGCGCATCGTTGACGTCCTTGAAGCGGTCCACATTGATGACGATCAGCGCACGGCAGTCATTGCCGCGCCGCGCCGATGCCAGCACGAGCCCGATGCGGTCCATCAGCAGTGTGCGGTTGGGCAGTCCGGTCAGCGGGTCGAAATGCGTGAGGCGCTGGATCTCGTCGCGCGCCTGGCGCATGGCCGTCAGGTTCTTGGTGATCGCGACATAGTGCGAGATGTGCCCGTCGGCCTGGCGAATCGGTGCCACTACAGCAGACTCGACAATCACTTCACCGTTCTTGCGGCGGTTCAGGAACTCGCCCCGCCACGGCAAGCCCTGCCCCAGGTAGGACCACAGCTGCTCGAACACCGCCGGCTCCATCTGGCCCGAGGTCAGGAACCGGGGATTTTGCCCAATCGCCTCCTCGCGTGAATAGCCGCTGTTGATGACAAAGGCATCGTTGACATACTCGATGCGCGGCTCCAGGTTGGTGATGACCACATTCTCCGGGCTCTGCTCCACCGCGAGAGAGAGCTTGCGCAGCTCTGCCTCCTGCGCCTGCAGCGCACGCGTGCTGTCCTGCGCACGCGTCAACTGCCGCAGGTAGCTGCGGCGAATCAACAGGGTCAGCGTCGCCGTCAGGCCCAGGACAATGAGTACAAAGACCAGCTTGATCCGCCCACCGCCGTCCACCACGGGCTGCGAGACGCTGATGGGGTTGTCCGCATAGAAATACAGCAGGGCCGCAGCTGTCAGGGCGTAAAGGGTCTTGGTCGGTGCATCACCCAGCAGCCAGCCACAGACGACGATGAGCACCGGGTAGTTCAGCAGATTGGGGGCATCCAGACCGCCATTCTTTGCCACCTGCACCGTGATGATGGCCCACATGCACCAGACCGCGAACTCCGATGCGTGGCGCTCGTGCCCCTGGCGCAACAGCAGCAGAGTGACGATCCCGATCAGGCTCACAACCAGATTGAGTCCAACCTGCAGGGGAGGTGCACCGCCGCTGGCACCCAGAGCCGCCGCCAGTAGCAAGCCCGCCGCCACCAGCACCCAGCCGATCAAGCGCAGCACCCCGGCGATGAGGGCATCCTCGGGTGTGGGTGGCGAAACGAGATCTGGTGCAGGTGCAGTCAACAGAGCGGCCGTTCGATAGGGTATGAACTGGAACGGTCATTCTATCGACGGCGCGCCGAAAGCGGCGCGGTTTCTCTTGCGTCAGACCGCGGCCAGCGCCTGCTCCAGATCCGCCAGCAGATCGTCGATGTGCTCGATGCCGACCGACAGGCGCACCGCGTCTTCGCTGACGCCGGCCTTGGCCAGTTCTTCCGGCGACAACTGGCGGTGCGTGGTGGAGGCCGGGTGCGTGGCCAGCGACTTGGCGTCGCCGATGTTGACCAGGCGGGTGAAGAGCTGCAGCGCATCCAGGAAGCGCGCGCCAGCGGCCAGGCCTTCGCCCGGTGCGGACTTCACGCCAAAGGTCAACAGGCCACTGGCCTTGCCGCCCAGGTATTTCTGCGCCAGTGCGTGGTCCGGGTGGCTGGGCAAGCCTGCGTAGCTGACCCAGGCCACCTTGGCGTGGCTTTGCAGGAACTGGGCCACGCGCAGCGTGTTGCTGTTGATGCGGTCCATGCGCAACGCCAGCGTCTCGATGCCTTGCAGGATCAGGAAAGCGTTGAACGGAGAGAGAGCCGCGCCGGTATTGCGCAGCGGCACCACGCGGGCGCGGCCAATGTAGGCCGCCGGGCCCAGGGCTTGGGTGTAGACCACGCCGTGGTAGCTGGGGTCCGGCTCGTTCAGGCGCTTGAACTTGGCCTTGTGCTGGGCCCACGGGAATTTTCCGGAATCGATGATGGCGCCACCCAGGCTGTTGCCGTGACCGCCCAGGTATTTGGTGAGCGACTGCACCACGATGTCGGCACCGTGCTCGATCGGACGCAACAGGTAAGGCGTGGCCACCGTGTTGTCCACGATCAGCGGCACGCCATGGCGGTGGGCAATTTCTGCAATGGCCGCAATGTCGGTCACCGTGCCCTGCGGGTTGCTGATGGACTCGATGAACACGGCCTTGGTCTTGTCGTCAAACAGGGCCTCGAAGCTGGCCAGGTTGCGCAAATCGGCGAAGCGTGTGGTGATGCCGAACTGCGGCAGCGTGTGGGCGAACAGGTTGTAGGTGCCGCCATACAGCGCGGTGCTGGCAATGATGTTGTCACCGGCCTCGGCAATGGTCTGGATGGCATAGGTCACGGCCGCCTGGCCCGATGCCAGCGCCAACGCGGCAATGCCGCCCTCCAGGGCCGCCACGCGCTGCTCCAGCACGTCGCTCGTCGGGTTCATGATGCGGGTGTAGATGTTGCCCGGCACCTTCAGGTCAAACAGGTCGGCACCGTGCTGGGCGCTGTCAAACGCATAGGCCACGGTCTGGTAGATGGGCACCGCCACCGCCTTGGTGGTGGGGTCGGGCGAGTAGCCAGCGTGGACGGATTGGGTTTCAAATTTCCAGGATGCGGACATGGATGGCTTTCGTGGTTAGAGATGGTGACAGAACTGGGTCGCTATGATTTTAGTAGCTACCTAGGCCGATTTGACGAGGGCTGCTGTTCAAATTGCATCGACATCCGCCCTTTGAAACCGGTCCGTGCGCGCTGGCGTATCACGCCACCTTGCCGCGTATGTGCGAAAGCTCAGGAATCATCAGAAAGTCCAAGCCGGACAGCACAATGCAGTGCTTCGGCACAGTCTGCGACAGCAGGTCCAGATGCACCTTGAGCACTGCGCTGTAGGTGGCCCTGTTCGCCGGAGCGTGACAACGTGTGCGCTTATTTTTTTACATAGATCTGGTCGAAGCTGCCGCCATCGGCAAAGTGCTCCTTGTCGGCCTTGGCCCAGCCGCCAAAGACGTCGTCGATCTTGAAAAGATTGATCTTGGCAAACTGCTTGGCGTACTTGGCCTTGGCCTTCTCGGAAACGGCCGGGCGGTAGAAGTTCTTGCCGGCAATGTCCTGGCCTTCTTCGGTGTACAGGTACTCCAGATAGGCGGTGGCCACGGCACGGGTGCCTCGTCGGTCCACGTTCTTGTCGACGACCGCCACGGCCGGTTCGGCCAGGATGCTCAAGGAAGGCGCGACGATGTCGAACTTGGAGCCGAACTCCTTCTCCAGCAGATAGGCCTCGTTCTCCCAGGCGATCAGCACATCGCCCTGGGCGCGCTGGGCAAAGGTGATGGTGGAGCCGCGCGCACCGGTGTCCAGAATTGGCACGTTGGCGTACAGCTTGGCGACAAACTCTTTCGCCTTTGCATCACTGCCGAACTTGCGCTTGGCAAACTCCCAGGCCGCCAGGTAGTTCCAGCGCGCGCCGCCGGAGGTCTTGGGGTTGGGCGTGATGACCTTCACGTCGGGACGGATCAGGTCATCCCAGTCCTTGATGTTTTTGGGATTGCCCTGGCGCACGGCCAGCACGATGGTCGAGGTGTAGGGCGAGGCGTTGTGTGGCAGCTTCTTTTGCCAGTCGGCAGAGAGCCAGCCGCCGTTCTTGACCAGCGCGTCGGTGTCACCGGCCAGGGCGAGTGTGGCCACGTCGGCATCCAGACCGTCGATGATGGAGCGCGCCTGCTTGCCCGAGCCGCCGTGGGATTGCTTGATGCTCACGTCCTGCCCGGTCTTGGCCTTCCAGTGTTTGGTAAAGGCGGCGTTGAACTCGACATACAGCTCGCGGGTCGGGTCATAGGAGACATTGAGCAGCTCAACGGCCTTGGGTTGGGCGGCGGTGGTGAATGCGGCGCCGGCCAGCGTGGCGGCGATGGCCAGCGTGGTGAAGACACGGCGGGTTGGGAAGCGGTTTGGCATGTGAAACTCCGGAGAATGGCAACGCAACAATGCGATGGGTTGGATTCTGGGAGTTCGTTGTTAAAACTGGAACTACTGATTTTTCAGTTTTAAATAGCCAAATCATCTATAGACGCCATGTGGGTCGCACGGGTCCGTCGTCTGGACAACGTGTCAATGGGCAATTTTTTGATGCAAAGGCGTGTGTCGCGGAGTATGCTGGGACGCTTATCGTTGGGCCAAGCACAACTTGAGATGATCACGATGCATATGTTGCGTGCCTTTGTTTTGGCGGCCTCGCTGGCGGCCATGGCGGGTGCCTGGGCAGCCGATGTGGACGTGTTTGGCAGCGACTACTCCATTCCCAAAGCTTTTGTCCAGAATGGCGAAAACAAGGGCGTCCTGGTCGATATCCTGAAGTACGTTGACGAACGGCTTCCCAACCACCAGTTCACGATCAAGCTGGCACCGTGGAGCCGCGCATACAAGAACGCGGTGGATGGCGAAGGGGGTATCGTTGGCATATCCAAGACCGCTGAGCGCGAGGCTTTGTTTGACTATTCCGAGGCCCTGTACACGGACACCGTGGTGATCGTGGTGCTGGCAGGCAAGGCATTTGATTTCAAGACCATCGCGGACTTGCATGGCAAGACCATAGGCATAGGCCGACGCGGCTCCTACGGGGATGACTTCGACAATGCCCTGAAGGCCGGTCTGTTCCGACTGGAGGAAGACAACGGCCCCGCCAATCGCCTGCGCAAGTTGTTGGCCGGGCGCATGGACGGGGGCTTGTTCAACGGCGGCGCCGCGGGCTTTCTGCAAGTGCTCCAGGAAGACCGTGAGCTGTATGCGCTGCGGGACAAATTTGCGGTGCTTGCTGTGCCGCTGAAGATTGATCCCAACTACCTTGCCTTCGCCAAAAGCATGCGCCAGCAAGACCTGTTGAATGAGGTGAACAAAATCTTGCGCGTGGGCCATGCCAACGGTGATCTCGCGCGCATCACAGGCGCGGGGTTGAGCAAGGCCGCAGGCCGTTAGCGCGCATGCGGCTCTCAAGTAAACGCCGGGCCGCCCCAAGTTGACTTGCACCCCCTCGGGGGGCCAGCCGCAAGGCTGGGCAGGGGGCACTCAGTGTGATCACCCGAACAACTGCCCCCGCGCCGCATCGGTGATCGCCACCACGCAGGGGTGGGTGATGCGCCGCTCCACCGATACGGCGTAAAACTCATCGACCAGCTCGTCGGTCTGGCCAATCACCTCTACGCCAAACTGGGCCACGGTGTCCTGCTCCATCACAGTCGGCGCGATAAACGCACCGCGCCCCTCGCGGCCAAAGGCGCTCATCAGGGCCGCATCGTCAAACTCACCAATGATGCGCGGGTGGATCTGGTGGCGGGTCAACCAGCCCTCCAACTGCTGGCGCACCGAGGCCTGGGCACCGGGGATCAGCAGCGGGAAGTCGTTCAGGCATTGGGGAAAGCCGCCTTTGAGTTGGCGCTTAAGTTCGGGTGCGCAGAAAAAACTCATGGCGGTGCGCCCCAGCGGGTGGTTGAAGGCCTTGACGTTGAGGCGCTTGGACATGGGCTCATCGGCGATCACCAGGTCCAACCGGTTCAACGCCAACTGCGCCAGCAGGTCCGGGAACTTGCCCTCGTGGCACACCAGGCGCACCGGCTCGGCCACGGCCAGGGCAGGCTCCAGCAGGCGGTAAGCAATGGACTTGGTCACGGAGTCGGCCACGCCCACCTTGAAATCCAGCAGGCGCTGACCGCCGTGGGCCTGGCGCAGCGCGGTTTCCAGTTCGCTACCCAGCGTGAAGATCTGGTCGGCGTAGCCCATGGCGAGGTGGCCGTCTTCCGTGAGTTCGAGCCGGCGACCGCTCTTTCGAAACAGTTTGCGACCCAGCCAGTCTTCCAGCAGCTTGATCTGGCCGGACAGGGTTTGCGGTGTTGTGTGTAACTGCTCACCTGCGCGCATGACACCGCCGGCTTTGGCAGTGACCCAAAAGTAATGCAAGTGTTTGAAGTTCATGGCCATCCTTTACATCGCATAAAACGAAGTTAAATAGTTACAAATTCGAATTTACACGAAGCATTTTGACACCTACATTCACACTTCACCAGCCACCTTCGTGCTGGAAGGAGTGATTCCATGCGATTGAGTACCCGCGGACGTTTTGCCATCACCGCCATGATTGACCTGGCGCTGCGCCAGACCGCCACCCCCGTGCCCTTGGCCGACTTGGCCCAGCGCCACCGCATTTCCATGTCCTACCTGGAGCAGATGTTTGCCCGGCTGCGCCAACACGGTCTGGTGGAAAGCACCCGCGGCCCCGGTGGCGGCTACACGCTGGCGCGCGCGGCCGACAGCATTTCGGTGGCCGACATCATTGGTGCCATCGAGGATGGCGCCTACGAGCGCACGACGAGCGATGGCGCTTCCGCGCGCGAGACCTCCATCAGCGCCCAGGTGATGACACAGGATTTATGGAATGCGCTGCAATCCACCGTAGTGGCCTACCTGAAGACCGTGACGCTGCAAAGCCTGGCCGCCGAACAAAAGGCCAAGGGCTTCCAGGTGCAGGAACGCCGGCCGGTGCAAAAGGGTGTGTTCCAGAAGCCCCGGCAAGACAAGCCGCGGCCCAGCACGCCCAACTCGGTGTTTGCGCTGGCTCAGGCCTGGTCCGGCCGGTCCACATAGTGGATTGCCGCAAACTGCAGATGGTGCATCAGCTCACGCAAAATCAGCAGCGTGGCGGCAAAGGGTTTGTCATCCGGCAAGCCCTCGTGTGAAGCCGGGCGGCCCAGTGCCACCGAGGTCAACCGGTCAAAGGTCCGCTCCAGGGCGTCGATGGAGAGTTCCATCGTTGCGCCCTCGGTCACGCCCGACAGCACTGCGATGGCGCGAATAGCGGGGTCGGTTGTGTAAAGCTGGGGCCGCGTCTGCACCAGTGTGCGGGCGCGCATCACCTCGTCCTCCACCGTGGCGATGGCGTTTTCCAGTTCCAGCGGGCTCGGTGCGGTGCGTTTGAAAAACGCGCGTGCGGTCCGCTGCGCGCCTATGGCCATCGTGTGGGTGGCTGGCACGTCCAGGCTGTCTCCGACTACCAGAACGGTTTCTTCGTCCCCAATGTGCAAAACCGCCAGGCTGCCGGTACCGGTAGCAAGCCTGCGGATGGCCCTGTAGTGGGCACCGGCGTCGACATCCGATGCGGACGGTTTCATATTGCAACTCCAGTAGTGGGGTTCTCAGCCCAGCGCCGCAAGCCACTGCAGGAAGTCGGCATGCATGGAAGCACTGATTCCGTGGTCCATAGGGTACAGGCGCGTCTGATGCTCTACACCCAGTGCGGTCAACAAGGCGTCCGAGCGGTGCGCCCAATCGACGGGCAGTTTGCTGTCCTGCGTGCCGTGGCCGATGAAAGCCTGGAGGTTTGAGAGGCGCTCCTGGCTGGCCAGTTGGGGTTCAAGCTCCGGCAGTATGCGGCCCGACAGCACGGCAAACCCAGCCACGCTTTCCGGCGCACTCAAGGCCACGCTGGCACTGAGAATGCCGCCCTGGCTGAAACCGGCGATCACCGTGTTGGCAGCTGTGATGCCATGGCGCACCTGTAGTTGCTGCACAAAGGCGATCAGTGTGGCGCGGCTGCGTTCGGCTTCTTCAGGAACGATACGCGGTCCGCTGGCCGTGAACGCCACACGAAACCAGGCAAACTGCTGCACGCCCATTTGCAGGGGGCCGCGCGCAAACACCACCAGCGTGTCGGCGTCCAGCCCCGACGCAAGGTCCACCAGGTTGGTTTCATTGCCACCCACACCGTGCAGCAGGATCAGGCACTTCACAGGTTTGGGCGGCTGGGGCTCGAGGATGCGGTAGGACACGCCCGACACGCTGTCGGTCAACAGCGCACCAAGTGCTGGCTGGGGCGGTTTCATTGCGGCATGCCCCAAACATAGGATTCCATGGACAGCATCCCATGCAAAATGCCGCCGCCGTCCAGCACCTGCAGCGCGTCACCCTCCTGCTGTGCACCCAGCGCCACCAGCAAAGGCAGGAAGTGTTCCTCGGTCGGATGCGCGCGCACAGCGTGCGGAGCCTCGGCCCGGTAGTTGATCAGTGGCATGCGCGCGTTGGCGGCTACCGCGGCACGCACCCAGGCCGCGAACTCCTGCGCGTAGGCCTGCGGTTGTGCGCTGCCCTGGCGGAATTCGTACAGGTTGTGCGTCATGCTGCCGGAGCCGATGATCATGACGCCCTGCGCCCGCAGTGGCGCCAGCGCCCGGCCCAACGCCACGGCTTGCTCCGTGGTCAGTGCCACCGGCATCGACACCTGAAAGACCGGCACCCGGGCGTCGGGCAGCAGGTGATACAGCGGCACCCAGGCGCCATGGTCCCGACCGCGGCGCGCATCCACACCGGTACTGAAACCCGCATCCGACAGGAGCCGGGCCGCCTCGAGGGCCAACTCGGGCTGACCGGGTGCGGGGTATTGCAGGTCATACAGCGCGGAGGGAAAACCGCCAAAGTCGTGCACGGTGTCGGGCTGAGGCGTGGTCATGACCTGCACATCCCGGGTTTGCCAGTGCGGCGACACCACCAGCACAGCCTTGATGCCCGACAGTTGTTGGCCCAAGGCCCGCAACTGCGGTCCCAGCACACCGGGTTCAATGGCGAACGTGGGCGCGCCGTGCGAGATGAAAAGGACAGGGGCTTGGGTATGTGCAGTCATGGTGACTCCGATGCAATCAGCGCTCAGCCCGCGCGTCCAGGCTCCAGGCACCCGCGCCGTTGGCAGCCAGCGCCAGCAAGCCACCGACCACCGCAATGT
This sequence comes from Rhodoferax sp., assembly GCA_030645355.1. Lineage (GTDB taxonomy): Bacteria > Pseudomonadota > Gammaproteobacteria > Burkholderiales > Burkholderiaceae_C > Allorhodoferax. Next base: position 54,238 of record JAUSNJ010000127.1, read on the forward strand.
TCTTGAAGAACAGCAATTGGGTCACGAAGACTGCAGCGGCCGGGGCCGCCCAGTAGGCGTGGAAGAAGAAGCTGGCCACCAGCGTGAAGGCTGCCAGCACCAGCGCGGCAATACGCGTCTGGAAGCCGGCCAGCAGCGCCAGGCTGCCCAGGATTTCGACGGCCAGCGCCAATGCGGCGCCGACCGCTGGCAGTGGCAGGCCTACCGAGGCGATGTAGCCCACCGTTCCGGAAAAGCCGGTGAGCTTGCTGATACCCGCGGGCAGAAACAGGGCGACAAACAGGATACGGGCGGCCAGGCTGAGGCCGTTTTGCAATGACTTGGACACGATGATTTCCTTTACAAAAATGAAATGGGAACGGGGTTGCGAAGAACCGGTACAGGCTCAGGCGCGCTGGATCCAGGTGGGGGCAATCGAGGTACCGAGGCCGGCACCGTAGCCCAGATAAATGTTGAAACCGGCAACCGGTTCCAGGTAGCGCGCATTCTTCAGGCCGCCGGCATCCAGGGTCGCAAAGCCCATGCTCTGCGCCAACGCCGTGGCGGTCTGTTTGGCACGCTCGCTGTCACTGGCCACAAACACCGTAACGGTCTGGCCATTGCCGAAGTTGGCGCCGTCGGTGAGCACCTGCGCGAACACGGTGTTGAACGCCTTGACGACCTCTGCACCGGGGAGGGCCTTGGCGATTTCCTCGGCTGCGGAGGTGCTGTGGCCCAGGGTCAAGCCCATGTAGTCGGCCGTCAGCGGGTTGGTGATGTCGATGACCACCTTGCCGCTCAGGTCGCCCAGGCCTTGCAAGGCGGTTACGGCATCGCCGTAACCGGTGGCCAGCACGATGGCGTCTGCAGAGGCTGCCGCACCGGCTGGGGCCACGGCGACTGCGCCCGGGTTGGCCTGTGCCACGGCCTGGGCTTTGTCCAGATTGCGGGCGGTCACGGTGACCTGGTGGCCCGCACGGCTGAGTTGTTTGACGAAGGCTGCGCCCATGTTGCCGGCGCCGATGACTGTTACTTTCATGGTGATTCCTTTAATTTGCACCGGTTGAACGCGGTATGTGTGGTGCATGGGATGAACTTTATTAGATTGAAGATGGAAGATAAACGGTGTTAAATTAGATTAATTGTTTCACCTGGAGAGATAATGGACCGATTCCTGGAAATGCAGACCTTCAACGCCGTGGTGGAGGCGGGAAGCTTCGTCAAGGCGGCCAACGCGCTGGACATGTCCAACGCCGCGGTGTCGCGCTATGTGGTGGACATGGAAACCCGGCTCGGCGTGCGCCTGCTGCACCGCACCACGCGGCGGTTGTCGTTGACGGAGGAAGGGCAGGTGTTCTATGCCCGCAGCAAGGAGCTGTTGGCGGAACTGCAGGAGGCGGAAGATGAAATCACCTCCCGCCGCGACGCCGCCAGCGGACTGTTGCGCGTCAACGCGCCGTTCACTTTTGGCATCCTGCACCTCGCGCCGTTGTGGGGGGAGTTCAAGGCGCTGCACCCCAAGGTCTCGCTGGACATCACGCTCGCTGACCGGCTGGTGGATCTGGTGGAGGAAGGTTACGACGTGGCGATCCGCATCGCCATGCTGGAGAACTCCAGCCTGGTCAGCAAACGCCTGGCCACGACCCGCATTGTTGTGTGTGCCTCACCGCAGTACCTGGCCCAGCACGGCACGCCGCAACATCCCAGCGAACTCACCAACCACGCCATCATTTCCTACAGCTACCTGTCGACGAAGGACGAGTGGAAGTTCACCGGACCGCAGGGCCCGGTCAGCGTGAAGACCAACCCCTGCATCCACACCAACAGCGGCGATACCTGCCGTGCCGCCGCGCTGACGCACCAGGGTGTGATCCTGCAGCCGACTTTTCTGGTCGGCAAGGACCTGGCCGACGGCACCCTGGTGGAGCTGATGCCAGACTACCGGTCGGTGGAACTGGGCATTTACGCGGTGTACCCGACCCGCAAACATGTGTCGGCCAAGGTGCGCGCGCTGATCGACTTTTTGGCCGCCCATTTTGCCGGGCGGGGACCGGAGTGGTGAGCGGGTGCGGCCTGTAGGGCAGGCTCAGGCTGCCTTGACGGCGCTGGGTTCGTTGGCGGCGGTCAGCGCCACTGCGCGGATTTCCAGTGCGGCTGCTTCCAGCGCTTGGGTCTTGGCGGCGTCACCCATGGCCAGGCCTTCGGCGCGCACAAAACGCACGTCGGTGATACCCAGGAAGCCGAACACGGTCTGCAGGTAGCTCTCCTGGTGCTCCATGGCGCGGCCGCCTTCGCTGGTGGAATAGACGCCACCGCGGGTAGAGGCCACGATGACCGTCTTGCCGCCGGCCAGGCCTTGCGGGCCCTTTTCGGTGTACTTGAAGGTGCGGCCCACTTGCGCCACGCGGTCAATCCAGGCCTTGAGCTGGCGGGGGATGGAGAAGTTGTACAGCGGTGCGCCGACCACAATCACGTCAGCCGCCAGGAACTGGCTGACCAGCGCCTCTGAAATGGAGTTTTCGCGCTTTTGCACATCGGTCGGTTCCGCCGCTCCGGGCGGCATGCGAAAGCCCAGGGAATCCACCGACAGATGGCTGGGCGCGCTGGTGGCAAGGTCCAGGTAGTCCACCGTGGTGCCGGGGTGACTGGCCTGCCATTTGGCGACGATCTGGGCCGTAAGCTGGCGAGAAACGGAATTGGCAGCGAGGATGCTGGAATCGATGTGAAGCAGTTTCATGGTCTGTCCTTGAAGTGAAGCCGCGGATTGCAGCCATGGATCAAGTATGCAGATGAAACCATTCTTTGATAAGTTGGCAAAAATGCGTTAGATTGTCCTATCAGCAGGACAATGGAGAGCGCGTATGCAGGATTTGAACGACCTGGTCTACTTTGCCGAAGTGGTCGACCGCGGTGGTTTTGCCGCCGCCGGGCGGGCTTTAGGCCTGCCCAAATCCCGGCTGTCGCGCCGGGTGGCCGAGCTGGAGACACGCCTGGGCGTGCGCCTGCTGCAGCGCACCACGCGCAAGCTGTCGCTGACCGCCGTGGGCGAGCAATACCACCGCCATTGCGTAGCCATGCGCGAGGATGCCCAGGCCGCACAGGACGCCGTGGCCCAGGCGCAGACCGAGCCGCGCGGCACCATCCGCGTGGCCTGCCCGGTGACACTGGCGCAAACCACGCTGGGGCCCATCCTGCCGCACTTTCTGGCGCGCTACCCGCAGGTGCGCATCGACATGCGGGTCAGCAACCGCGTCGTCGATCTGGTTGAGGAAGGCTTTGACGTGGCCCTGCGTGTGCGCCCCACGCTGGACGACAGCGGCAGCCTGGTCGTCAAGAACTTTGGTCCCAGCCGCACCCTGTTGCTGGCCAGCCCGGCCCAACTGGCGCGCCAGGGCCGCCCGGCCACGGTGGCCGATCTGGGCCGGCTCGACACCGTCAACATGTCCACCATCGGCGACTCGGTGACCTGGCAACTGACCGGCCCCGACGGCGCCACCCACGCTTTTGTGCACCAGCCGCGCTATGTAGCCGACGACCTGGTGACGCTGAAATTCGCCGTGGTAGCGGGCACTGGCATCTGTGTGCTGCCCGACTATATGTGCGTAGAAGAGCTGCGCGACGGCCGGCTGGTCAGCGCGCTGCCGGGCTGGGCGCCCAAGCCCGGCATCTTCCACGCGGTGTTTCCGTCTCGGCGCGGTCTGCTGCCGGCGGTGCGCCGGTTTCTGGATTTTCTGGGTGAAGCGATTGAGAGGGAGGGGTTGACGCAGGTGCCAGCGGGCTAAAGAAAAACAAGCCGTTAGCCCTCGTCAAATATGCAGATATTGCTATCTAATTGATAGCAATCAGCCCCGTCGCCCCCTTGCGAAACTCATCCGGCGTGGCGCCCACCAGCCGCTTGAACATCGTGATGAAGCTTGATGCGCTGCCGTAGCCCAGGTCCAGCGCAATGGTTTCCACGGTCTGCCCTGCCTCCAGCAGCGGCATGGCCTTGACCACCCGCAGGCGCTGGCGCCAATCGGCCAGCGACATGCCCAGGTCGCGCCGGGCCCGGCGCATCAGCGTGCGTTCGGTGGTGTGGGCGGCATGCGCCAACTCCGGTAGCGAACGGTTGTCTCCCGGCTGCGCCTGCAGCATGGCCAGTACCGCGCCCAACGCCGGGTCGTCCGAACTGGGCAGGTAGCTGCCGGCGCGCGGGGCCACGGCCAGCTGGTCGACCAGCACCTGCAGCAGCCGCGCATGCTGGGGCGTGGACGCCGCATCGGGCGTCTGCAGGCGCAGGTGCTCCAGCACGGCGCGCACCAGCGGGCTGACCGTCAGCGCGCAGGGTGTGGGCGGCATGGCGTCGCAACCCGGGCGGGCAATGTACAGCGAGCAGTGGTGCGCCTCGTAGCGGTTTAGCCCCACATGGTCCAGATCGGGCGGCAGCCAGATGCCATACTGCGGGGGCGCCAGGTAGTGGTGGTCGGCCACCTTGACCTCCATGACTCCGCTGAAGGAGTACACAAACTCACCCCAGGCGTGCTGGTGCTGCGGGTAGACGCCCGCGGCCGGCACATAGGCACTGCGGAACATGACGGGCGCGGGCAGTTGCGCGCTGGACTGCGGAATCTCCAGTTTGGGCGGCAGTATGGGCATGGTTGCGCAGGAATGGCGGGCGGGCGCTATGGCTTGTCGGGTATTCACTATATCAACCAAAGCCGTCAGCCGAATAATCCAACCCTCTGACAAAAAAAGGAAACTCATGGATACGCGCAAAGCGCTCGACGGTCAGGCCATTGCGCTGATGCTGCTGCTGTGCCTGGTGTGGGGCCTGCAGCAGGTGGTGCTCAAGGCCACCGCCGCCGACATTTCGCCGATGTACCAGATCGCGCTGCGTTCCGGCGTGGCCGCCGTGCTGGTCGCCTTGGTGATGGCGGCACGGGGCGAGCGCATGCGCCTGGCCGACCGCACCTGGCGCCCGGGCGTGGTGGTGGGGCTGCTGTTCGGCTTCGAGTTTCTGCTGGTGGGTGAAGGTCTGCGCCACACCAGTGCCTCGCACATGGTGGTCTTTCTGTACACCGCGCCGGTTTTTGCCGCTTTAGGTTTGCACTGGAAGCTGCCGGCCGAGCGCCTGGGCGCGCTGCAGTGGCTGGGCATCGCGCTGGCATTTGGCGGTATCGCCCTGGCCTTCTTTGGCCGCAGCCCGGGCACCGCGGTGATTCCCGGTAACCCGCTGTGGGGGGATTTCCTGGGACTGCTGGCCGGCATGGCCTGGGGCGCCACAACGGTGGCCGTGCGCTGCACGACGCTGGCCCGGGCGCCGGCGACCCAGACCCTGTTGTACCAGCTGGTGGGCGCCTTTGTGCTGCTGATGGCGGCCGCATGGGCCTCGGGCCAGGCCCACTTCAATCCCACGCCGCAGGTCTGGGCCAGCCTGGTGTTCCATTCGCTGATCGTGTCGTTTGCCAGCTTTCTGGTGTGGTTCTGGCTGCTGCGCAAGTATTTGGCTTCACGCCTGGGCGTGTTCTCGTTCATGACGCCGCTGTTCGGCATCGTGTTTGGCGCCTGGCTATTGAATGAGCCGATGGAGCGCAGCTTCCTGTTGGGCGCGATCCCGGTGCTCTTGGGAATTGTGTTGGTCAGCGGCGGTGGCTGGGTGAACCAGGCGCTGGCCGGTCTCGTGCGGCGGGGAGCGCGAGACGCAGGCTAGAAAAGGTTGGAAAATACGGTGTGACCCATTCCCTCCGACTTTTCCCCCGCACACTGGCGGCGCTGTGGCTGCTGGGCGCTGCCGTCTGCGTCCCGGCCCTGGCCACGACCGGGGGCGACGCAGCAGCCAACCCCGATGGCAAGAAACCCGGCGCCAAGATTTACAAGTACCTGCAGGGTGGCACGCCTTCGTTTTCAGACGTGCCGCCGAGCAAGGTGGCCTACGTGGTCTACCGTCCGTCGTGCTACGCCTGTGCCGTCACCTCCAGCATCGACTGGCTGACGACCCCGCTGCACCGTGACGCCTACGGGGACGAGATCGCCCAGGCCGCGCACCAGTATGCGCTGGACCCGGCCCTGGTGCGGGCGGTGATCCATGCCGAATCCAACTTCAATGCGCGGGCGCGTTCGCCAAAGGGTGCCATGGGTCTGATGCAGCTGATGCCGGGCACGGCGCGCATGCTGGGCGTGACCGAGCCCCACATCCCAGGTCACAACATTCTGGGCGGCGTGCAGTATTTGGCGGGCCTGCTGGCGCGCTTCAAGAACGACGTGGCTCTGGCCACCGCTGCCTACAACGCCGGTCCCGAGGCGGTGCAACGCTATGCGGGCGTGCCGCCGTATGCGGAGACCCAGGTCTACGTGCAACGGGTCAAAGTCCTGCACCAGCGCTACAGGGAATTTACGACCGCGCAACGCTGACCGTGCGCCCCTGTTCCACGCGGATCCACTGGTCGCACAGCGCCAGCGAACTCGGGCGGTGGGCGATCAACAGAATCGTCGTGTCGCGCAGGTGCTGCTGGATGGCGGCACGGATCAGCTCATCGGTCTCCACGTCCACGCTGGCGGTGGCTTCGTCCATCAGGATGATGCGCGACTGCGACAACAGAGCGCGGGCCAGGCAGATCAGCTGGCGTTGCCCGGCGCTGATGTTGCGCCCGCCCTCCTCCAGCGGCGTGGCCAGCCCCTGCGGCAGCCCGGCAACAAAATCTCGCAGGCCGATCTGCGCCATGGCGACCTGGATGGCGTGGTCGCTGTAGGCGCCGGTGACGTCAATGGAATCGCGCAGAGGCCCGAGGAACAACACCGGGTCCTGCGGCACATAGGCAATCGCCTGGCGCAGCCGCGCGTGCGGAATGTCCAGAATGTTGACGCCATCGATCAGGATGTCGCCGCGTTCAATGCTGAGCGTGCGCAGCAAGGACAACAACACCGTGGACTTGCCAGCGCCGGTGCGGCCCAGCAGCGCGACATGGGTGTGGGCCGGCACGACAAAGCTGGCGTCCTCGACGATGGCCGGCAGCTCCGGGGCGTAGCGCAGACAGGCCTGGCGAAACTCGATGCGGCCTTCGGTGGGCCATTCCGCCGGCACGGAGGCAGCGACCTTGCCGCCCTCTTCCGGGGGCAGCTCAGCCCATTGATGGCAGCGCTCCCAGGGCACCAGCACGGCGGACAAGGCGAAGAAATCCCGGCAGAGGCGCTCAATCTGTCCCAGCAGTCCAAACGCCAGCGCCAGCAACAGCCCGACAGAACCGGCGCTCAGCTCTGGCATCCAATCGTTGGCACCCGCCACCACCACGGGAACCAGCAGGCAGGCGATCAGGACACTGGAGACCACGGTCAGCCGCATCGACAGCCACAGGGCCAGGTCCCAGCGCCGCAGCTCCATGTTGAGGCTCAACGCGGCCGCCGCATCAAACGCGTGGGTAAGGTCGCGCTCTCGGCCAAAGGCGCGCAGCGTCGAATGCCCGCGCACGCAGTCGTTGAACAGCGAAAACACCGGCGAGCGGGTGATGGCGGCCAGCCGCGCGTTCTCGCGCACCGCCACGCCATACAGGCGTGAGATGCGGACCGAAACATAGGTCGTCGCAATGAAAGGCACCACCACCATCGGCGCGACCCCGACCAGGCCGAACACACAGGCCAGCACATGCGTGGCCCCCTGGGCAAAGCGGAAACCACGGCTGGCCAGCTCCACATCGAGCTGCTGGATATCGGCGGAAAAACGGTTCATCAGACGGCCCGACGGAGTGGTCTCAAAGAACCGCAAGGGTGACGCCATGACACCACCCAGCATCCTGTCATGGGCATCCTGTGCCGTGCGGGCGCAACTGCGCCTGAACGTCGCCTGGGCGACGTAGCCCACCACCAGAATGAACAGGGTGAGGACCGAGAAAGCCACGAAGAATGCAACCGGCGTCATGGGGCTGGCGCCACCCATGCGTGACATCAACACCTGCTGCAACAACGGCAAAGCACTGGCCAGCAGCACCAGCCCCAGCACCCAGCTGGCCCCCCAAACGGGTCGCCCTTTCCAGCTGCTCTGTCCCAGGGTCATCAGGATGTTGCGCCACACCGACCCCGGGATCCTCCCCGCCGCCTGCCCCTCGGTCGCCGTCAGCAGTTCCTCCTTTTCCGAAACAGTGCTGGTGTCGGCTTGGAGATGCCCCATGACGGCGCTCTGGTCCGCGTGGCCTTCTGCCTCAATCCGCAAGAAATTCGAAAACTGGGAGTTGGTGGCACGCAACTGTTCCAGCGTGCCAAACTCGCCACGGCCATCGGCATCGATGAACAGGATGCGGTCAAACCGGGCGATGTGCGCCAGACGGTGGGTGACACAAATGCGCAGGTGCTGGCTCCATGCACCAAACAGCAGGTCGTCAGCGATGCGGGCTTCGGTGGCCACATCCAGTGCCGAGAAGGGGTCGTCCAGCACCACGGTGTTGGCGGGGTGCAAAGCAGCGCGCGCAAGAGACACCCGCTGCTTCTGGCCACCCGACAGATTCAGGCCGCGCTCACCGATTTCGGTATTGAGTCCGCCGGGCCATTGGTCCACATCCTGCGACAGGCTGGCCAGCCGCAGGGCGCGCTGGATGGCGTCGTCCTGGTTGGTGTCACCCTGCGCAAACAGCGTCAAGTTGTCGCGCAGCGTGCCGCTGGCCACAAAGGTCTCTTGCGGGCAATAGGCAAACTGCGGCTGGCCCAGCCACTGCACGTCGCCAGAGCTGGGCGCATATTCCCGCAGCAAGACCCGCGACAGCACCGACTTGCCGGCACCCACGGGGCCGACGATGGCAAGGCTCTGGCCAGCCTCCAGCGAAAAGGAAATCGTGTCCAGAATGGTCTTGCCGTTGTCGGCCTTGAAGACCAGATCACGCACCTGCAAGCCGGGCGCCGGCGCCACTGCAGTGTTTGGTGGTGCCGGCGCTTCTTCCGCAAGATTGAAAAAATCCAGCAGCCGCGTGGCCGATACCCTGGTTTGCGCCAGGATGCCGGCCACATCGCTCAGGACCACAAAGGGAAATTCCAGCCCCTGAAAAATCAGCAGGGTGGGCAACAGCATGGCCGCATGCAGCTCGCCGCCGCGCAGGATGTGAATGCCATAGGTGAACGTTGCCACCAACAGCCCGGCGCTGGAAAAGACCAAGGAGGAGCGCGTCTGCAACAGCATCACGCCAATCAGGCGGCCCACTTCGGTGTCGCGGATCTTGCGGGTGCGCTGCAGAAACACGTCGGACCAGCCGGAGAGCTTGATGACCTTGATGGCTGACAGAATCTGCGAGAACAGGTCCAGCCGGCTGTCGCGCGCGGCCAGCAGCCCGTGCTGGCGCCGGGCGGTTTCGCGCACGATGTATTTCAGGACCGGCACACTCAACGCCATCAGCGACAACCCAAAGATGGCCGTGGTGCCCAGATAGCGCCACAGCAGCGCAGCCGCCACGCCAATGTGCACCACCACCATCACCCCATCGACGAAACGCTCCACGCAGTGGCTGACCGCCGGCACATCGATATGCATGAGGTTCTGCACGTTGCCCTGCGGCAGCTCATGGCGGACGCGTGGCTCCAGCCGGAACCACTTGCGGGAGAACGCCTGCATCAGCGCCCGGCGCTGCAGCACATGGGCCTGCGAAAACGCCCTGATGTAGCGCCAGAACGTGACATTGGTGATGTAAATGACCAGCGGAAACGCCAGCAACAGCAGCGCGTGGTGCAATGACCATGGCGACTCCTGGATGGCCTCAAAGTGCGTCATCACCAGCTCGATCAGCAGCGCCGGCGCCATCCCGGCGACCGTTGAAACCAGCATGTAGAGCAAGGCACTCCAGAACAGCGGCCGGGTGGACAACATGATGCTCTGGATGAAGCGCCACACGCCGCGCTGTGTCTGCATGGTCGACTGCGCCGTGCCGTACTGCGTTTCCAGCCGCTGGACGACCGGATCGATGTCCGTCACACCCCAGGCGGCTTTGTCCCTGACCAGGCGCCGGATTCCGGGCGTGAGATGCACCAGAAAGTCGTCAGTCAGCGATTTGAAAAAGGCAGAGAAGGGGTTCAACCGCATCGGGCAAAGTGTGTGATTGTGCCTTGTCGAAACTACCAGCACGCGTATGATGGTCTTGGTCCACTTCGAGGGAGCGTTCCATGCAGCAGCCCATCGCCTTGCCCGAACTTGAGCACCCGACGCTCGACGCCGAATCGATCCAGCGCTCGCTGTACCAGCACCTGGTATTTACCGTCGGCAAGGACCCGATCACCGCCACGGATCGCGACTGGTTCTACGCGGCGGCGGCTGTGGTGCGGGAACGCATGATCGAGCGCTGGATGGCCACCATGCGCAGCTACTACGTCGAAGACCGCAAACGCGTCTACTACCTGTCGCTCGAATTCCTCATGGGGCGCACCATGACCAACAGCATGCTGAACATCTGCGCCGAGAAGGAATTCCACGACGCGCTGTCGGCACTGGCGGCGATGGGCCTCAAACCCGAGAACCTGCGCGAGGTGGAGCCCGATGCCGCCTTGGGCAACGGTGGCCTCGGAAGGCTCGCCGCCTGTTTTCTGGACTCGATGGCAACCATGGGGGTGCCGGGTTATGGCTATGGCATCCGTTACGAATACGGCATGTTCCACCAGGGCATCGAGAACGGCCAGCAGGTGGAACACCCCGACAACTGGCTGCGCTACGGCAACCCCTGGGAATTTCCGCGCCCCGAGGTGCTGTACCAGGTCAAGTTCCACGGCCGGGTGGTGGATTTCACCGACGAACAGGGCCATCCGCGCCACCAGTGGGTGGACACCGATGACGTGATGGCCATGGCCTACGACTATCCAATTCCGGGCTATGACACCGGCACGGTCAACAACATGCGACTGTGGGCCGCCAAGGCCAGCCGCGACTTTGACCTGACCTATTTCAACGAGGGCGACTACATCCGGGCGGTCGAAGACAAGAACGAATCCGAGAACCTGTCCAAGGTGCTTTACCCCAACGACACCACCGAGTTGGGGCGCGAGCTGCGGCTCAAGCAGCAGTATTTCTTTGTCAGCGCCTCGTTGCAGGACATGCTGTACCGCTTCGCCAAGTCCGGCCTGCCGCTGGACGCCCTGCCGACCAAGGTGGCGGTGCAGCTCAACGACACCCACCCGTCGATTGCGGTGGCCGAGCTGATGCGCATCCTGACCGACGTGCGCCAGTTGGACTGGGACCGCGCCTGGGCCATCACCACCCGCACCTTCGCCTATACCAACCACACCCTGATGCCCGAGGCGCTGGAGACATGGTCCGTGCCGCTGTTTGCGCGCGTGCTGCCGCGCCATCTGCAGATCATCTACGCCATCAACCACCGCTTCCTGCGCGATGTGATGCACCACTACCCCGGCGACCCGGGTCTGTGGGCCCGCATGTCGCTGATTGACGAGACGCACGACAAGCGCATCCGCATGGCGCATCTGGCAATTGTGGGAAGCCACAAGGTCAATGGCGTCGCCGCCATCCACACCCGGCTGATGAAGGAAACCATCTTTGCCGATTTCCACCGCCTGTGGCCGGACAAGATCGTCAACATGACCAATGGCGTCACGCCCCGGCGCTGGCTGAACCAGGCCAACCCGGCGCTGGCAAGGCTGATCACCAGCCGCATAGGCCATGGCTGGCTGAAGGACCTGGACCAGTTGCGCCAGCTAAACACCCTGGCCACGGACCCGGCGTTTTGCGCAGCGTTTGTGCAGGTCAAGCGGGACAACAAGGTCCGCCTGGCCCAGCTGATTGCCGAGCGCCTGGCCATCCGGGTGGACCCGGACTCCCTGTTCGACGTGCAAATCAAACGCATCCACGAATACAAGCGCCAGCTGCTCAACGTGTTGCATGTGATCACGCTGTACAACCGCCTGCGCGGCGGTGGCACGGCGCCGCCCCGCACCGTGATCTTCGGCGGCAAGGCGGCACCCGGCTACCGCATGGCCAAGCTCATCATCCGCCTCATCAACGATGTGGCCGACGTGGTGAACAACGACACGCAGATAGGGGACCGGCTGAAGGTGGTGTTCATCCCCAACTACAACGTGTCCACCGCCGAAATCATCATCCCGGCGGCCGACCTGTCCGAGCAGATTTCCACCGCAGGCACCGAGGCATCGGGCACTGGCAACATGAAGCTGGCACTCAACGGTGCACTCACCATCGGAACCCTGGACGGCGCCAATGTGGAGATCCGCGATGAAGTGGGCGCTGACAACATTTTCATCTTTGGCATGACCACCGATGAGGTGGCACAGACCCATGCCGGCGGCTACAACCCCTGGGTCTACTACGACACCAACGCCGAACTGCGCCAGACCCTGGACATGCTGCGCGACGGCTATTTTTCGCCCGGGGACAGCGAGCGCTACAAGCCTGTGTTCGAGGCCCTGACCTACCACGGCGACCACTACCGCCTGCTAGCCGACTACGCGTCCTACATCGCCTGCCAGGACCAGGTGGGCCAGCTTTACGGTGATTCACTGGCCTGGACCCACAAGGCCATTTTGAACGTGGCCGGCATGGGGCAGTTTTCCTCCGACCGCACCATTGGCCAGTACGCCAAGACGATCTGGAGTGTGGTGCCCGTGGCGCGCACCTGAGCTACTGCGGTCTGAAGGCCAGTTGCTGGGCCACAAATCCGTCGAAGGCATCCAGCAAAGGTTGCACCCTTTCCGGCGTGCCCTCCAGCTGCACCAAGGCTGCGCAGGTCGCCTCCAGCGTGGACAACTGCCCCAGCTGGTGCGCCTTGCGAATCCGATAATTGGAAATCGGCACATCGTCGAGCGACAGGCGCGGCAACTGTTGCAGCAGCGCACTCAGGTGCAGCATCTTGCGGCTCTTGCGCCACGTGCCATCCAGCACCACCAGGCGCAGGTTTGCAGTGTCTTGCAGCCGCGCGGTATCGGGAGCGGGTGACGGGCTCAGCGCGGACTGGGGATACAGCAGCACCGTGTATTTTGGTGCGCGCATCGCTGCCTGCAACGTGATGGCGTCAAAGGTCTCGCCGACCACCACACGGCTGTGCGCCAGGCTCAGATGCAGGAGGCGGGCAGTGTTTTTGGCGTGGTCGACTTCCAGCGGGTGCTGCAGGATAAGCACCTCGGTGGTGTGCGCCACCGGCGTGACCCACTGACAGATGCAGGCACTCTGGGGGCGCTGGCAGGCTGGGCAGACCAGCCGTTTCCCCGCACCGGGGCCAGGCATGCGCAATACAGGCGTTTGACCCGTGTCTCCCAATTCTTTCTCCTGGTTGTGGCGGCACCGTCAACCCAACGGCCCGCTTCAGTATGCAGGAAACCTGCATACCCGCATACGCATACCCCATCCCTGGCGCAGACGGCGGTGTTAAGGACTTCTTAAGAACAGGAAATTAAGGTAGCCCTCGTATGCAGAGCGCCTGCACCCATCGCTTTGACGCCCCACAGCCACCAATCAGACACCGAATGTCAGACTACAAGTTCGTTTTCAAATCCATCGGAGCAAGCCTGTGCGTGCTGGCATTGACTGCTTGCAACTCCTCCTTGAACTGGGACCGGGAGTACGCGTGCAGCGGCCAGGAGCGCTCCAGCACCCATACGGACGTGCGCACTCCCTCCGAGCGATTCGAAAAGACCTACCCGATAGAGATCGACTTCCACCTCCGGTCCGACTCCGCGTTGGTGAAGTCGTATCCGGTGACGCGGGACCCGACACCAGGCAATCCTTTGACTTTCAGCTCCCGTAGTCCGGCACTCTGGGTGTCGGGGTCGTTTGACACAAAAAGCGGCACGCTGGTCCTGATCGAAGGCCGCAGTCTGGTGGTGGACGGCAAGAAACAGGAGAGCACGATTTCCGGCCGATACCACTGCCAGGCGAGTGGCACTGCGGCGGTATAGAACGGTCATGCGAGCAGCCGCCTCACACGCCTTTGGCCACCGCAATGGGTGGATGGGATGAGCGTCGGTCTGATTCTGGATTTCGGAACCCATGTCGATGGCTCGTGGGTTTACAAAGACCCTGCGCAATATGCCCTTGCCCAGATGACCGCGGAGGTGCTGGCGTGGGACCTGGTACCGTTCGACGCCTGGTTGTATGGGCACGGCCATTGGCGCAGCTACCCCAAGGTTCGCCAGCACCTGATGGGCTTGCGCGAACAGCTAACCCACGCATTCTTCGCCCATGCGGGCAACGAGTCGGAACAGGGGCAACGCATTCGGGACTACTTCCGTGAGACGCGGCGGCTCGCCCTCCGACTGGAAAACATGCCTCTGGCACTGCGCCTGGCGATGGGGAAGGTCGACAAGAAGAAAACCCGGCGCCTGACCTTGGACCACCAGGCCAAGAACCTCAAGCGGCTTCAACAAGAGTACGCTGACCGGGTTCGGTCCGGCCAGAAATACGGTGCCCAAACCGAACTGGCCCGAAAGTATGGCGTGCCGCTGCACACGGTTCGCAGGTCACTGAAGGCCGGGCAAACGCCATAAGACTGCGCAAGTGCGCTACTCTCGGGCGGTTGCCATCAGCGCCGCAAACCCGATGAAGACTCCGCCCGTCAGGCGGTTGAACGCCCGCATCACCGTGGCGCGTTGCAGGTAGATGGAGAGCCGCTTGCCACTGACGGCATAGACAAAATACCAGCCGACTTCGATCACGGTAAACGTGGTGAGCAGAATCGCGAACTGGGGCAGCTTGGCCGCGTCCGGATTGATGAACTGGGGAAAGAACGCGGCCGCAAACAGAATCGCCTTGGGGTTGCTGGCGGCGACCAGGAAACCTTGCCGATAGATGGCGCCCGATGGGACCGCGGGCTCAACAGTTGCCAGGGAGCCGGTCGCGCCATCGCCCCTGCGGTCCTGCACCGGCGAGCGCCAGCACTTCACACCCAGATACGCCAGATAGGCCGCCCCGGCCAGTCGCAACGCCTCAAACACGGTGGGAAAGGTCTGCAGCAAGGCACCCAGACCCGCGGCAGAGACGCTCATCATGGCCAGTAGTGCGGTCATGCACCCCAGCATGGCGACCACTGCCGGGCGCACCCCGTGGCGGGCACTGGTGCTCATGACGTACAGCATATTGGGGCCAGGCGTGGCGGAAACGACAAAGGTCATCAGGATAAACAGCCACCAGGTGCTGAGTGTCATGGGAAAGCTCCAAGTGAAAGCGGGAACCGGCAATCATGGCATAGTCAGATCCAAAATCGCAAAACCCAACGATTGGAAGGCGAGCCTGTGTCAAACCTGTGCACCGTTGAAATCAAAGCTTTTGTCCCAGCCAGGGATTTTGGGCTGTCCAAGCGCTTCTACCAGGACTTGGGCTTCGTCATGGCTTCGGACTCCGATGGCATCGCCTACTTTCACCACGGCGAGACCAGCTTCCTCTTGCAGGATTTCTACAACGAGACGCTCGCCAGCAATCTCATGATGCACTTGCTGGTCGAAGACGTCGATGCCTGGTCAGCCCAAGTCGCAGCGTCCGGCATCGCCACGAAGTACGGCGTGAAGGTCACGGCCGTGGAGCAGCAACCCTGGCGCATGCGGGACTTTGTAGTGATGGACCCGTCCGGTGTGCTTTGGCGCATCGCCCAGAACACCGATTGAAACCCCAATGACCGACACCACCACGACAACCACCATCGCCACGCACAGTGGCAGCTTCCACGCCGACGACGTCTTTGGAGTTGGCATTCTGATGGGAGTTTTCCCATCGCACACCCTGGTGCGCACGCGCAACCAGGCCCTGATTGACGCCGCCGACTTCGTCGTCGATGTGGGCGGCACCTGGGACGCAAGCACCGGCCGCTTTGACCACCACCAGCGCGGCTTCAACGGCGCCCGCCCCGCCCGACAGAGAGACGGACAAACCGTGCCCGGCGTGGGCTACGCCAGCGCCGGGCTGGTGTGGGCGGCCCATGGCACTGCGTACATCCAGGCCTGGGCCAGCAGCAAAGGCCAAAGCCTGGACGAACAGGCCGTGGCCGATGTGGTGCGCTCCATCGACCATTCGCTGGTGCAGTACCTGGACATTGTGGACACTGGCCAGGGCGACGTGTCGCCCGGCATCTTTGGCCTGTCCAGCCTGCTCGCCCAGCTCAACACCCATTGGATGGACGAACAGGGCCTGGACGCCACGGCCAAGGCCCAGTTGCAGGAGACGCGCTTTCGCGAGGCCATCTCCATCACCCGCACGTTTCTGGACCACGCCATCAGCAAAAAAGTGGCGCAGATTCGCGCCATGGACACCGTGCGCAAAGCGCCGCGCCTGCTCGGTGGCCGCGTGCTGTACCTGGAAGAAGGCGGCATGCCTTGGACCCATGTGGTGCTGCACGAAATGCCCGACGTGGTGTTCGTGATTTACCCGGACTCGGACGGCGACCAGTACCAGGTCAAAACCGTGCCGGTGGAGGCAGGCTCGTTCACCGCGCGCCTGGATTTACCCAAGAGCTGGGCCGGTTTGCGCGACCAGGAACTGGCGGCCGTGACCGGGGTGGAAGACAGTGTGTTTTGCCACCTGAACCTGTTTATCGGCGGTGCCCGCAGCTTGGGTGGTGCCGTGAAGCTGGCCGAGCTGGCGCTGGCGACCTAAGGACTGGCCTTCCGGCGTTCACTTTCCGAACAGCCTGGTCACGTGTTGCCAGCTGCGCAGTAGCAGGCCCGCGCGTTCCACATCGGCCTGGGCAACGAGCGGTGCTTCGCCCACCGGCTTACCCTGCGCAGTCGCGACCACCTTGCCGATCACAGCACCCTTGGTCACCGGCGCTTCCAGGCCCGGCTTGAGTTCCACCGAGGTCTGTACTTGCTGGCCACGCGGCACGGTCAGCATCCACGGTGCTCCCAGGCCCGCAGCGACCGTGTCCGCCTTGCCGAAGCTGAGTTTGGCCGTCGTGACCACGGTGTTCGGCTGAATCGGGGTGACCTTCTCGAAGTTGCTGAAGCCCCAACCGAGCAGCGCTCGCGAATGGTCAGCACGCGCCTGGGCGCTGTTGGTGTTGAGGATGACCGTGATCATGCGCATGTTGTTGCGCTTGGATGAAGTGACCAGACAGTAGCCGGCCGCTTCGGTGTGGCCCGTCTTCAGTCCGTCAACGGTGGGATCGGTGTAGAGCAAGGCATTGCGGTTGCCTTGTTTGATACCGTTGTACTTGAACTCGCGCTCCGCGTAGATCGGGTAATAGTCAACGCTGTCGTGGATGATGGCGCGCGCCAGGATGGCGAGGTCGCGCGCAGACGACTTGTGTTCCGGGTCCGGCAGGCCCGTGGCGTTCACGAAATGCGTGTGTGACATTCCGAGGCGCTGGGCCTCGGCATTCATCAGCTTGGCGAAGCTCTCTTCGGTGCCTGCCATGTGCTCGGCAATCGCCTTGGACGCGTCGTTGCCCGACTGGATGATGATGCCGCGCAGGATGTCTATCACCGTGGCCTGGCTGTTCAGCGGCAGATACATGCACGACTCGGTGCTCGACCCTCGGCACCACGCGTTCTGGCTGACCGAGACCAGATCGGTTGGCTTGAGTTTGCCGGAGCGCAGCGCCTGCTCGACCAGGTAGCTGGTCATCATCTTGGTGAGCGAGGCCGGCGGCAAGGGTTCGTCAGCGTTGGCCGAGGCGAGCACCTCGCCGGAGTCGAAATCCATCAGCAGCCATGCCTTGGCGGGCAGCGCCGGCGGGCTGCCCGCGAGGGAAGTCTGAGCAGCCAGTGGCGGCAGGGCGTTCGCGGCGGCCGTGGCCTTCTTGGGAGACGCGGGTTTGCTAGCGTGGTGTTTGGCCGCAAAGGATGCCGAGCCAGGAGCCAGGGTGCCAGCAGCGATTGCGAGGATGAGAGGGAGGATGGGACTAGTTTTGGTTTGCATGGTGTTTTCGGACAGAACGTCGATTGTCGCGGATCGGCGTTGACCGTCCATTCAGCAATGTTGCCGATCCGGCTGAAAATGACCCACACAATTGGAAAAGTATGACCGCAAGGCCACGCGCAAGACGTCCTGGATCTCCGCTTGGGGCCGGAAGGCCCAGTCAGGAAGCCCTATAGGTCGCAGATAGGTGGCAGACGACTTGCTTTGAATTGCTATCGAATAAATAGCTAATCATGCATATTCTACGAGGGCTACAAGCCAGTTGATCAAATAGCCTTCAGCCTCAAACCACCCCCGCCCGCTCCAGCATCGCATGCAGCAACACATTGCACCCTGCCGTGATGTGCTCGGGCTTGGCATCCTCGATCTCGTTGTGGCTGATGCCATCCTTGCAGGGGATAAAGATCATGCCGGCCGGGGCCAGCTTGGCCATGTAGACGGCGTCGTGGCCGGCGCCCGACACGGCGGGCATGTTGCTGTAGCCTAGCTTTTTGGCGGCGCGGCCCACGGCGTCCACGCAGTCGGGGTGGAAGACTTGCGCGGGGTAGCTGGACACCATCTCGATCTTCACGTCCAGTCCGCTGTCCTTGGCGACATTGGCGGCGAAGGCTTTGACTTCGTCGGCCATCTGGTCCACCAGTGCGTCGGTGGCGTTGCGCAGGTCTATGCTGAACTTCACGCGGCCCGGGATCACGTTGCGGCTGTTGGGGAAGACCTGCACCATGCCCACGGTGCCACGGCCATGCGGCTGGTGGCGCATGGCGCAGGCCACCACCTCCTGCATGATGCGCGCCGACACCTGCATCGCGTCCTTGCGCAGCGCCATGGGCGTGGGGCCGGCGTGGGCTTCCATGCCGGTCACGGTGCAGTCGAACCAACGTATGCCCAGCACGCCCTGCACCACGCCTATCGTCACATCGGCATCTTCCAGCACCGGGCCTTGTTCGATGTGGGTTTCAAAGTACGCGCCGATCGGATGGTCACCAGGCTCCTGGTCGCCGATGTAGCCAATGCGTTCCAGCTCCCCCTTGACACTCTTGCCTTCGGTGTCCGTCGCCGCATACGCATGCTCCAGCGTGAAGGCCTTGGCGAACACGCCCGAGCCCATCATGACCGGCACAAAGCGCGAGCCTTCTTCGTTGGTCCAGAACGCGACTTCAATCGGTGCTTCGGTCTCGATGCCCAAGTCATTGAGTGTGCGCACCGCTTCCAGACCGGCCAGCACGCCATAGTTGCCATCGAACTTGCCGCCGGTGGGCTGGGTGTCGATGTGGCTGCCGGTGACGATGGGGGGTAAGCTGTTGTTGCGGCCGGCACGGCGCATGAAGCCGTTGCCGATTTTGTCGATGGTGACGGTCATGCCGGCCTCTCTGGCCCAACCCAGCACCAGGTCTCTTCCCTGCTTGTCGAGGTCGGTCAGCGTCAATCGACACACGCCGCCTTTGGGGGTGGCGCCGATTTTGGCCAGCTCCATTAGCGAGGACCAGAGGCGTTCGCCGTTGATGCGGATGTTGGAGATATCCAGAACCGTGTCGATGTGGGTATCCATGTGGGTGTCGGTGTTAACGTGGGTTTCGCTGGTCATGGTGATTCCTTTACCGTTTAACGGCGGTTGGGGCCAGGGTTTCCGCCCGCAGCTTGTTCGCCGCAAAGTTGGACCCAAACGCCGGCCGCTTGATGTAGCGCCCCTTGCCCTGCACCGCCCGCAAATCACCTTGCACAAACACCAGCTCACCCTGGCTGATGGTGTGGCTGGGAATACCTTTGACGGTGCGGCCTTCGAAGATGTTGAAGTCGCCCTTGCTGTGCTGCGTCTTGGCGGACAGCGTCTTGGTGCCTGCCGGGTCCCAGACCACCAGGTCGGCATCGGCGCCTGCCGACACGCTGCCTTTTTGCGGGTAGATGTTGAACAGCTTGGCGGTGTTGGCCGACGTGATGGCGACAAATTCGGACGGCGTCAGGCGCCCGGTGTTGACACCTTCATCCCAGATCACGGCCAGGCGCTCTTCCACGCCGCCGCAGCCGTTAGGGATTTTGCTGAAGTCGTCCTTGCCGGCGGCCTTTTGCGCGGCGCAGAAGGTGCAGTGGTCGGTGGCGGTGGTGTGCAGGTTGCCGGCCTGCAGGCCACGCCACAAGAATTCCTGATTGCCCTTGGGGCGAAACGGCGGGCTCATGACGTGGGCGGCGGCGGTCGCAAAGTCGGGGTGGCGGTAGACGCTGTCGTCCACCACCAGGTGGCCGGCCAGCACCTCGCCATACACACGCTGGCCGCGGGCGCGGGCGCGGGCAATGGCCTCGGCCGCTTCGATGCAGCTCACATGCACGACATAGATCGGCACATTCAGCACGTCGGCAATGGCGATGGCGCGGTTGGCGGCTTCGGCTTCGACCATGGGGGGCCTTGAGAGCGGGTGGCCCTCGGGCCCCTTGATGCCCATCTCGGCCACGGTCTTTTGCAGCAGAAAGACCAGCTCGCCGTTCTCGGCATGCACGGTGGGCATGGCGCCCAATTCCATGCAGCGCTTGAAGCTGTTCACCAGGGTTTCGTCGTCGCACATGATGGCGTTCTTGTAGGCCATGAAGTGCTTGAAGCTGTTGACGCCCTCCTGCTGCACCAGCGTGCCCATGTCGCGCTTGACGGTCTCGTCCCACCAGGTGATGGCGACGTGGAAGCTGTAGTCGCCCGCCGCCTTCTCGGCCCAGCCGCGCCACGTCTGGTAGGCCTCCATGATGGGCTGCTGCGGATTGGGGATAACGAAGTCGATGATGGTGGTGTTGCCACCGGCCATGCCCGCTGCGGTGCCGGTGTAGAAGTCGTCCATGGTGGTGGTGCCCATGAACGGCAACTGCATGTGGGTGTGCGGGTCGATTCCGCCGGGCATGACGTACTGGCCGCCAGCGTCCACCACGGTGGCACCGGCCGGGGCGGTCAGGTTTTCGCCAACGGCAACAATCTTGCCGTCCTTGGTAATGACATCGGCCTTGAAGGCCCGGTCGGCGTTGACTACGGTTCCGCCACGGATGAAGAGGGTCGCCATATATACTCCTAAATTGATAGCTACACGCGTAGCATTTACGAGGGCTAGAGGCCGATTTGACTCATCAGCCCTAAGCCGGATCGGCTGTGCGCATGGGGTTGTTGGCGTGCGTCGTCCAGTTGGCGTATTTATCGCTCACAAGCAGGCCCGTGCGCAAGTCTTTTTCACCGGGGGCCAGATCACGCAGGGTGATGCATTCAGGCACCGGGCAGACGACGGCGCACAGGTTGCAGCCCACGCACTCGTCTTCTTTGATCTCGAAGTGGCGCTTGCCGTCCTTCATGGCCATGATGGCCTGGTGCGAGGTGTCTTCGCAGGCAATGTGGCAGCGCCCGCACTGGATGCACGTGTCCTGGTTGATGACGGCCTTGCTGATGTGGTTCAGGTTCAGGTACTGCCAGTTGGTGACGGTGGGCAGGGCCTTGCCGACGATCTGGTCCACGCTGGTAAAGCCCATCTCGTCCATGTAGTTGGACAGTCCATCCTTCATCTCCTGCACGATCTTGAAGCCATAGACCATGGCCGCGGTGCAGACCTGCACGTTGCCGGCGCCCAGCGCGATGAAGTCCAGCGCGTCGCGCCAGTTGCTTACTCCCCCAATGCCGCTGATGGGCATGCCGGCGGTTTGCGGGTCGCGCGCGATCTCGGCCACCATGTTCAGCGCAATGGGTTTCACGGCCGGGCCGCAGTAGCCGCCGTGCGAACCCTTGCCGCCGGTATTGGGGCTCATCGTCAGCGTGTAGGGGTCCACGCCCATGATGGAGTTGATGGTATTGATCAGCGACACGGCGTCGGCCCCACCCTTTTTGGCGGCGCGGGCGGGCATGCGCACGTCGGTGATGTTGGGTGTGAGTTTGACGATGACGGGCAGCTTGCTGTAGAGCTTGCACCACTCGGTGACCATCTGGATGTACTCAGGCACCTGGCCCACGGCGGCGCCCATGCCGCGCTCGCTCATGCCGTGCGGGCAACCAAAGTTGAGCTCGATGCCGTCGGCACCGGTATCGACCAGGCGCGCCAGGATGGCCTTCCAGCTTTCCTCCTGGCAGGGCACCATGAGCGAGACGACCATGGCGCGGTCGGGCCAGTTGCGCTTGACCTCGGTGATCTCTTTCAGGTTCAGGTCCAGGTCGCGGTCGGTGATCAGCTCGATGTTGTTGAAGCCGAGCAATCGCCGGTCGGGGCTCAAGAGTGCGCCGTAGCGCGGGCCGTTGACATTAACGACCGGTGGCCCCGCCTCTCCCAGCGTCTTCCAGACCACGCCGCCCCAGCCGGCTTCAAACGCGCGGTTAACGTTGTAGGCCTTGTCGGTGGGCGGGGCGCTCGCCAGCCAGAAGGGGTTGGGGCTGCTGATGCCGGCAAAGGTAGTGTGCAAGTTGGCCATGGTCGTGTTCTCCGAATGGGTGCCAGTTCAGGCGCGGCTCAGGTAGGCATGGATAGCGTGGGCCGACTGCTTGCCGTGCTCCACGGCCTCTACCGTCAGGTCCAGCCCGCCGGCACGGCAGTCGCCTCCGGCCCAGACGCCGCGCAGGTTGGTCGCGCCTTCAGCATCCGTCGCGATACGGCCGCCGTCCAAGGCAAATCCGGCTGCGGTGAGCACGGGGTTACCGAGCCTTTGGCCAATGGCCTTGAGCACGGTGTCGGCTTCAAAGGTGATCTCGCGGCCCGTGGGCTGCAGCTTGCCATCGACCAAGGCCTGGTCTGCAAAACGGACGCCGGTCACGTGCCCATCGCGGCCCAGAATATCCACGGGTGCCAGCCACTGGTGCAGCACCACGCCATTGGTTTGCGCCCACTCCTGCTCGGCCCTGGAGGCGGACATGGCCTCCATGCCACGGCGGTACACCATGTGCACCACCTTGGCGCCCAGCAGCTTGCTTTGTACTGCGGCGTCCACCGCCGTCATGCCGCCGCCGATGACCACGACGCGGCGACCCACGGGCAGGCTAGACAGGTCTTTGGTTTGGCGCAGTGTGGCGATGAATTCCACCGCGTCCTCCACGCCATTCAAGGTCTCGCCAGGCACATGCAATTGGTGCGTGGTGGCCAAACCTAGTCCCAGGTATACGGCGTCATGGTCCTTGCGCAACGCATCGAGTTGGGCCGTGGTCTCGAGCTTCCAGTTGTTCTGAATGGTGATGCCACCCAGGCCCAGCAGCCATTGCAGTTCGGCCTGCGCGAAGTTGTTCGGCGTCTTGTAGCTGGCCAGGCCGTATTCGTTGAGGCCACCGGCCTTGGGTTTGGCGTCGAACATCGCCACGTCGTGGCCCTTGCGCGCCAACGTGTACGCGCAGGCCAGACCGGCAGGCCCGGCGCCGACCACCGCGATCTTTTTGCCGGTGGCGGCTGCGCGGGTGAAGATTTGCGGTTGGTCGCTTTCCATCAGCGCGTCCACCGCGTAGCGCTGCAGGCGGCCGATGGCGACGGGGCGGTCCTCCTGTGTATTGCGCACACACACGGCCTCGCACAGGTTCTCGGTCGGGCAAACGCGGGCGCACATGCCGCCCAACGGGTTCGATTCCAAAATGGTGCGTGCCGATCCGCGCAGATTGTCATCGGCAATGCGCTTGATGAACGACGGCACATCGATACTGGTGGGGCAGGCCGTGGCGCAGGGGGCGTCAAAGCAATACAGGCAGCGCTCTGCTTCCAGTAGCGCCTGCGAGCGGGTCAGGCGGGGGCTGGCATCTGCAAAAGCTTTAGCATAGTCGGCGGCACCCAGGCGGCCGGGACGGATGTCGGGTTGGTAAGCAGTGGACACGCTAACACTCCTGTTTAAAAAAAATCTGACCATTTAGTCAGGTTCTTGCTGGAATGCTAGCAATTGTGATGCCAGTTTGTATCTAGGGGTTTACACCGGCCAGCCAGTTGCGGAACAGGCCCAGCGCGGCGGGCTCGTCCTCGCGCAGCGGTGCCACCAGGTAATAGGCGCGCTCTCCGCGCAGCGCTTGGTCGCAGGCCACCACCAGGTCACCGCGCGCCAGTTCGGCCTCGATCAGCAGACGCGGCACCAGCGCCACGCCCAGACCGTGGATGGCGGCGGCTGTCGTCATCGAAAACAGTTCGTATCGCGGGCCCGACAGGGCGTTGGGCGTTGCCACGCCCATGGCGTCAAACCACTGGCGCCAGCCAAAAGGACGCGTGCTTTGCTGCAGCAGCGGCAATTCGGCCACTGCCTGCGCACTGCGCGGCACACCGGGGACTAGCAAGCCCGGTGCACACACCGGCAGCACGTCTTCATGCATCAGCAGGGTGGCTTGCGTGCCGGCCCAGTTAGCCACTTGCTCGGCCGTGCCGGCATACAGCGCGGCGTCGAAACCGGTATCGGCAAACAGGAAGGGCCGGGTGCGCGTCTCGATATGCACCACGATGTCGGGGTGCACCGCCCGCAATTGGGGCAAGCGGGGAATCAGCCAGCGCGTAGCAAAGGTGGGCACGGCCGCCAGATGCACGGCGCCCTGGGTGCCCTGGGTGGACATGGCGTTGAGGGTGTCTCGCTCCAGCGCCAACAGGCGCTCGGCCACCTGGGCCGCGTATTCCCGGCCGCGTGGGGTCAGCGCCACGCCATGGCGGGTGCGCCGGAACAGAAGCTGGCCCAGATATTCCTCCAACGCGGCCACCTGGCGCGAAACGGCACTTTGCGTCAGCGCCAGTTCCTGTGCTGCGCGGGTGTAGCTCTCGTGGCGCGCGGCGGCCTCGAAACAGAGCAGAGTGTGGGTGGCGGGGATTTTGCGGCGCATCAAAGATCAGTGTACTGACTCTGCTCGCCAGCACCGCAGAATGCGATACTTGGGTTGCAGCGCTCCGCGTTTCCCGCCGTTCCTTTTGTCAGTTTTGTATTGCAGCCATGTCCGCCGTTAGTTTTCTGATTTGTGACCCCAGCCCCGCCCTGCAAACGTTCTCGCAGCAATTGCTGACCGCCTACGGGTTTGACGCCGCATCGATCAAGACCGCCGGCAACCCGCAGGCCGCCGCCGAGATCGCCGCCGCACTCCAGCCCGACCTGCTGCTGACTGACTGGTTTTCCAAGGAATCCCTGTCCGGCATCGCCTTGCACCGGGCGATCCTGGCCCACAGCCCTGGCTGCCGCCTGGCGCTGCTGTCGCACACCCACGGCCCGGACCAGGTGGACGAGGCCCGGGAAGCCGGCGCCCTGTTTTTGCTGGCCAAACCCTTTACGGCGGACGCCTTGCGCGGCGAAGTGGCCAAGGCACTGGACCTGTTGGCACGGTCCCATCCCGAGATTGCCCAGCGGGTCAGCGCCCACGCCCTGGCGACGGCACGACCCAGATCGGCGGTCCAGATCCAATTGCCCCGCCTGCCCCAGTACAAGCCCGGCGACCGGGTGCTTTACCAAAACCGCACGCAATCCGTCAAAAACGTGATCCTGCGCCGCGGCGAACTGGTGGTGCAACTGGACGGCGTGCCCGGCATGGTTGAAGCCAGCAAGATCGCCCGGCTCTAGGATGTGCGGCGGGCCCCGCCCCGCCAAATATTCTGCGAGCGCATAACTGGATGACAAACAATCGTTTGTCGCCGCCGCCGTTCGGCACTACGATGCAGGGCAAACCAACGCCCCCACTGGAGACCCCATGGCCCACGCATCCTTCAACTGGCAAGACCCATTCTTGCTGAACAGTCAACTCAGCGACGACGAGCGCATGGTGCGCGATGCCGCCGCCGCCTACTGCCAGGACAAACTCCTGCCCCGCGTGACCCAGGCCTTTCGCGATGGCACGACCGACCCCGCCATCTTTCGCGAGATGGGCGAACTCGGCCTGCTTGGCCCCACCATCCCCGACACCTACGGCGGCCCGGGTCTGAACTATGTGTCCTACGGCCTGATCGCCCGCGAGGTGGAGCGTGTCGATTCCGGCTACCGCTCCATGATGAGCGTGCAAAGCTCGCTGGTCATGGTGCCCATCTTTGAATTCGGCACCGAGGCGCAGCGCCAAAAGTACCTACCCAAGCTGGCCACCGGCGAATGGATTGGCTGCTTTGGCCTGACCGAGCCCGACCACGGCTCCGACCCCGGCTCCATGGCCACCCGCGCCCACAAGGTGGCCGGTGGTTACAAGCTGTCAGGCAGCAAGATGTGGATCTCCAACAGCCCGATTGCCGACGTGTTTGTGGTCTGGGCCAAGGAGGTGTCCGAAGGTGGCCAGGTCGGCCCGATCCGCGGTTTTGTGCTGGAAAAGGGCATGGCTGGCCTCTCCGCTCCCGCCATCCACGGCAAGGTGGGCCTGCGTGCATCCATCACCGGCGAGATCGTCATGGACGGTGTGTTCTGCCCCGAGGAAAACGCCTTCCCCGAGGTGCGCGGATTGAAAGGCCCGTTCACCTGCCTGAACAGCGCCCGCTACGGCATCGCCTGGGGCGCACTGGGTGCGGCCGAGGACTGCTGGCTGCGCGCCCGCCAGTACACGATGGACCGCAAGCAGTTCGGGAAACCGCTGGCGGCCAACCAGCTGATCCAGAAAAAGCTGGCCGACATGCAAACCGAAATCGCGCTGGGCCTGCAGGGCTGTCTGCGGTTGGGGCGCATGAAGGATGAAGGCACGGCCTCCGTTGAGATTACTTCCATCCTGAAGCGCAATTCGTGTGGCAAGTCGCTGGACATTGCACGCTTGGCGCGTGACATGATGGGCGGCAACGGCATCTCGGACGAGTTTGGTGTGGCACGGCATTTGGTGAATCTCGAAGTGGTCAATACCTACGAAGGCACACACGACATCCATGCATTGATTTTGGGTCGGGCGCAGACGGGGATTGCGGCGTTCTAACTTCTCGCCCACTTCAATGCGCCCGCACGTTACTGCTCGCCTTGCCCCAACTGGCAGACACCAACGCCGGAAGGTGTAATCACACAAACTCTGCTGCTTCAAAAATGGCAAAACGAAAGCACCCATGACCGAAAAGCCCTCCGCCCTGCCCCACATCAAGGTGCTGGACCTCTCCAGGGTTCTGGCCGGTCCCTGGTGCACCCAGATGCTGGCCGACCTCGGCGCCGATGTCATCAAGGTTGAAAAACCCGGCGAGGGCGACGACACCCGGCATTGGGGCCCACCCTTCCTGCAAGACGCCAACGGCAAGAACACCGAACACGCCACCTACTTCACCGCCTGCAACCGCAACAAACGCTCCGTCACCATCGACATCGCCAAGCCCGAGGGCCAGGCGTTGATCCGCCAGATGGCAGCGCAGAATAACGTGCTGGTGGAGAACTTCAAGGTCGGCGGCCTGGCCAAGTACGGGCTGGACTATGCGAGCCTGAAGGCACTGAACCCGCGCCTGATTTACTGCTCCATCACCGGCTTCGGCCAGGATGGGCCTTACGCCGAGCGCGCCGGCTACGACCTGATGATCCAGGCCATGACCGGCATGATGGACATCACCGGCCGGGCCGACGGCACGCCGGGCGGCGGGCCGCAACGGGTGGGCGTGGCGCTGACCGATTTGTTCACCGGGGTCTACGCCTGCAGCGCCATCCTGGCGGCCATCGAGGTGCGCCACCGCACCGGCGTGGGCCAGTTGATCGACATGGCCTTGCTCGATGTCGGCATGGCCATCCTGGCCAACCAGGCGGCTGGTTTTCTGAACACGGGCAAGGTGCCGCAGCGCCAGGGCAACAGCCACCCCAGCTTGGCGCCCTACCAGGACTTTCCCACGGCGGATGGCGCCATGCTGCTGGCCATCGGCAACGACGGCCAGTTCGCCCGCTTTTGCGAGGCCACTGGCCAGGCGCAGTGGGCCGCCGATGCGCGCTTCGCCACCAACAGCTTGCGGGTCGAACACCGTGCCACGCTGATCCCGGCCATAGAAGCTGTCACCCGTAGCCGCACCACGGCCCAGTGGATTGCGCTGCTGGAGCACAAGGCCGTGCCCTGCGGCCCGATCAACACCATAGCCCAGGCTTTTGCCGACGAACAGGTTGTAGCCAGAAAGCTTAAGCTAAATCAGCCGCTAGCCCTCGAAACCATTGAACATACTGCTATTACTTCAATAGCATCCGTAGCCAGCCCCCTGCGCCTGGTGGATACGCCGGCGGTGGTGCGCCGGCCGCCGCCGGCGCTGGGTGAACACACCGACGCGGTGCTCACCGGGCTGGGCCTGAGTGCGGCGGCCATTGCGGCGCTGCGCCACCAGTCGGTGGTCTGACAAACTTCTGGAAACATCGGCGGGAGGCTCTGCTATCCTGACGCATCGTCGCCACATTGCGTGACCCACCCAGCCTGACGGCATGAAGACATCCTTCACCCCGGTGCGCCTTTTCCTTGAAGTCAGTGTGGCTGTCGCACTGGCAGAGACCCTGGTCATGCTGGTGCTGCCCGTGCTCGCGCCGGGCCTGACCGGCCTCGCCGAAGGGCTGGTGGATGTGGCCCTGCTGATCCTGCTGTCCGGGCCTGCTGTTTACTGGCGCTGTATGGCAGCCATGCGTCGTTCGGCCGTGCAAGCAGTTGCCGTCAGAACCAACACCACCAAGAACCTCAGCATTGGAGCCGCCATCGGCATGACGGCGGCCGCGCAGTTGCTGGGCCTGGCGGTCACGGGTGCGATGGTGGCGTGGCTTAAAGTGGATCTGGACAAGGACGCACAGATCCAGTTTGACCGGGGCACCGAGCGCATCGAGGCCGAGATGAAGCGCCGCTTCAACCGACCCCTGGCCGGACTCAAGGGCGCGCGCGGGGCCTTCGCGGCCAGCCGGGACATCACGCGTCTGGAATTCCGGGCCTATGTTGAGTCGCGTGATATACCCAACGAGTTCCCGGGCATACGAGGTTTTGGCTTCATTGCGCGCGTGCAACGGCCCGACCTGGACGCATTCATTGCCCGCGAACAGGCGGACTTTGCGCCAGAATTCGAAGTACGCACCCAAGGCGACGCATCCGACCTGTTCATCATTAAATACATCGAGCCGACTGCCGGCAACCGGGCGGCCTTTGGCCTGGACGTGGGACAAGAGGCGGTGCGCCGCGAAGGCATCGAACGGGCCATGAACACCGGGCAGCCGGCACTCACCGGAAAGATCACGCTGGTGCAGGACAGCAAGCATTCCCCGGGTTTCCTGTACTTTTTGCCGGTGTATCGCCATGGAGCGGAGCCCGCCACGCCGGCGCAGCACCGGGCGGTACTGGTCGGTGTCCTGTACGCGCCTTTGGTGGCCAACGAGTTGTTCGCGGGTCTGGCGGACGTGGCAAACCAGACCTTGCGCGTCGAGGTATTGGATGGCGACACCCTGGTGCCCCAGAGCAGCCTGTTTGATTCGCTCAACAACGGGCCCATGCCCGCGTCCGAGACACCGCAGGGCTACACCGATATGCCGGTCTTGTCCGTGGTGCGCCCCATTGCCGTGGGGGGGCGCACCTTGAGTTTGCGCGTAAGCAGCACACCCGTCTTTCATGCCACGCAGGACCGCACCAGCCTGGCACTGGCCAGCGTCGCTGGCGCGCTAGCAAGCATGTTGTTGGCGTTGACGGTGTGGCTGCTCGCAGTGGGACGTTTGCGGGCACAGCGTCTGGCCGAGCGCATGACCGCTGATTTGGACCGCCTGGCCCGGGTGGTCCAGCACACCACCAACGCCGTCACCATTGCCGACCCGCACATGCGCATCACCTGGGTCAATGAAGGATTTACCCGTCTGACGGGCTATTCGCAGGAAGAAGCGCTGGGCCAGACCCCGGGTGACCTGCTGGGCAGTGGCAAGGCCGACCCGCAAGCCATACAGACGCTGGTATCCGCGGTCGAAAGGGGCGAACCATGCCGCGTCGAAGTGTTGAACCGCGCCAAGGACGGCAGCGAGTACTGGGTCGATACCGAAGTGCAGCCGACCCGCGATGCAGATGGCGTGCTGATCGGGTTCATGGAAATTGGCACCGACGTGACGGTGCAAAAGCAGACCCAGAAGCGGCTGGAAGCGGCCATCCGCGAATCGAGAACCCTGCTCAGCACCGTGGAGACGCACACCATCGTGTCGATTGCCGACCACCAGGGGACGATCACGGAAGTCAACGACGCGTATTGCGATATTTCAGGCTACCGCCGGGAAGAACTGATAGGGCAAAACCACCGCATCGGCAACTCCGGCGTGCACCCTGCGCAATTCTGGACGGATATGTGGGCCGTCATTTCCACCGGCGCCTCGTGGCGTGGCGACGTCTGCAACCGCGCCAAGGATGGTTCGCTGTACTGGGTGGACAGCATCGTTGCACCCTTCGTCGGCGACGACGGCCAGGTGGAACGCTATGTCTCCATCCGCACCGACATCACGGAGCGCAAGCGCGCCCAGCAGGTGCTGGCGGAAATGTCCGACCGCATGGCGCTGGCCATCGAAGGCGGCAGCGATGGCCTGTGGGACTGGATGGACATCAAGACCAACGCGCAGTGGTGGTCGCCCAGCTATTACGCGCTGATTGGCTACACACCCGAGGAACTGCCAGCCAGTCTGGCTAGTTTCAGCAGTATCCTGCACCCCGACCACATAGATTTGTGCAACCTGGCAGCTGCGGGCGCAATCGCCGGCAACCGAGAGTACGACCAAGAACACATGCTGATGACCAAGACCCACGGCTACCGCTGGTTTCGGTCCCGCGCCAAGGTCTACCGCAACGCGGCAGGCGAGGCCATCCGCATGGCGGGTTCTGCCCAGGACATTCATGACCGCAAATTGGCCGAGGCACAGCTCAAGGAAGCGGTAGCCCGTGCGGAACAGGCCAGCATCGCCAAGAGCCAGTTCGTGGCCAATATGAGCCACGAAATCCGCACCCCCATGAACGCCATTCTGGGCATGCTCAAACTGCTGCAGAACACTGACCTGACGGTGCGCCAGTTGGACTACGCCGCCAAGACGGAAGGCGCGGCGCGTTCGTTGCTGGGAATACTCAATGACATCCTGGACTACTCCAAGGTCGAAGCCGGCAAGATGACGCTGGACCCGCGGCCCTTCCGTCTGGACCGGCTGATGCGCGACCTGTCGGTGATCCTGTCCGCCAATGTGGGCGCCCGAAACATCGAGGTCCTGTTTGACGTGGACCCCGCAGTGCCCAATTGCCTGTTCGGTGATGACATGCGGCTGCAGCAGGTGCTGATCAACCTGGGCGGCAATGCCATCAAGTTCACCAGTGCCGGCGAAGTGGTGCTGCACCTGCGCCTGGTTGAGCAAACGCCCCAGGACGTGCTGGTCGAGTTCGCGGTGCAGGACAGCGGTATTGGCATTGCCCCCGAGAACCAGGCCCATATCTTCAGTGGCTTCTCGCAGGCCGAAGCCTCTACCACGCGCCGCTACGGCGGCACCGGTCTGGGACTGGCCATCTCCAGCCGCATGGTGGGTCTGCTCGGCGGCACGCTGGCGGTGGACAGCGTGCTGGGGCATGGCAGCAGCTTTCACTTCCAGATACGATTTCCCCGGGCAGAGTTGCCACCCGTGGATCCGGCAGCACCGCCGCTGGCGGAACTGGGGGCGCTCAGGACCCTGATCGTGGACGACAACGCCGTAGCCCGCGACGTGTTGCACCACATGGTGCAGGCCATGGGCTGGCAGGCCGACACTGTGGCCAGCGGCGCCGAAGCCATTGCCCGCGTGGAAGCCCGCGCCGCCGACCAGAAGCCTCCCTACGAAGTGATCTTCATGGACTGGCAGATGCCGGAGATGGATGGCTGGGAGGTCAGCCAGCGTATCCGGAAGCTGGCGGCGGGGGCCGTTACACCCATCGTCGTCATGGTGACGGCCCATGGGCGCGAACTGCTGTCCCAGCGCAGCGCTGAAGAGCATGCACTGATCAACGGTTTTCTGGTCAAACCGGTCACCGCCTCCATGCTGTTCGATGCCGTGGTGGATGCCAAGGCAGCGGCCAGGGCGGCGGCGCAAGGTCAAAATCCCACCGCGCCAACTGCATCCATCAAACCCAAACGCCTGCAGGGGCTGCACATCCTGGTGGTGGAAGACAACAAGATCAACCAGATGGTGGCCAAAGGGCTGCTGGCACAGGAAGGTGCCACGGTCACGCTGGCCGATGACGGCCAACTGGGTGTCGCCGCCGTGGCCGCCGGACAGCCGGCATTCGACGCCGTGCTGATGGACGTGCAGATGCCGGTCATGGATGGCTATGCAGCCACGCGTGCCATTCGCCAGGAGCTGGGGCTGACTGCATTGCCCATCATCGCCAAGACAGCCAACGCCATGGCGTCCGACCGTGCCGCCTGTCTGGCCGCAGGCATGAACGACCACGTGGGCAAACCCTTTGAGTTGGACCATCTGGTGGCCATGCTGCTGCGGTTTACAGCGCAGCCGCCATCCCCCCAAACGCCACCGGTCAGCAACCACTGACCCGTTCACATCCTCTTAATGCGAAAAGGCTTGCACATGACACGACGCTTTCAATCCCAACGGCGCGCGCTGGGACGCCTGGTAGTAGCCAGCCTGGCAGGTTTACTGACACTGAGTACGCCCGGGCAAGCCCAGGAAAACGGGGTGTACCGCTTTTCGCCAGTGAACCTCTATGGCATTGAACTGACCGCCAGCTACTGGAACCCCATCATCGACTACGTGTCCACCAAGAGTGGCGTCAAACTGCAGCTCAAGATCGGCCGCACGTCCGCAGACACGACCGCCTATGTTCTGGCCAACGAGGTGGAGTTTGTGTTTTCCAACCACCTGTTCAGCCCGGAGCGCGACCATCTGGGATGGAAGGTGTTTGGCCGTCGCGCCACGGCCCCCATTCGCAGCCAGATTGTGGTGTTGGCCGAATCCCCCATCACCAAGCTGGAGCAACTGGCCAACGAAGCAGTCGCTTTTCCCGGTCCCGAAGGGACCGTCACCTACAAGTTTTCCTACGCCCATCTGTTGAACCAGAAAATCCCGGTTCAGGTGGTCTTCGCCGGCAACATGGATGGTGCGTTTGCCCAACTGGCCAGCGGCAAAGTCAAGGCGGCGGGAACGCAGTCGCAACTCAGTGCGGGCTGGTCCAAGCGCGAAGGCAAAACGCTGCGGGTGCTATGGGAGTCGGATCCGCTCAATGACCTGGCCCTGATGGCATCAAGAAGTGTGGCCGCCAAGGATTTGGCGGCGGTCAGCAAGGCCTTCCTGGAGATGGGCCGCGACCCTGTAGGGCAGAAGGTGCTGGCCAGTGTCTCTGAACTGGTGAAGCTGCCACCCACAACGGCCTTTGTGCCCTCCACGGGTGCAGACTACACCGGCTACCGCAACTTCTACCAAACGGCACCCGCGAGCCTGCGCTAGGCACTTGCCGCACCAGCCATTGTGTTCGCCATAAAGCTCCTGGGGCGCCTACTGCCCTCATCGCTCAGCAACCGGGTGTTTGCGCTGTATGGCGTGACCCTGCTGCTGCTTGTCGTCGGGGGGCTTGGGCTCTTCCTGAAGTACCAGTTCCAGCGACAAGTGGAGGACGCTGAGCTTGCCTCCGTGATGTTGATCGAGGTCGTAGCCCAGGCGGTGCAGGACAGCGTGGTGATCGGTGATTTTGACTCCGTGCAAAAAATCCTCAACAAAGGCGTTCAGGGCTCGCAGTTTTCGTCTGCACGGTTTATTGCTACGGGTGGTGGCACCGTGCGTGCGGACAACCGGCTGCAAGGGGAGCACCACGCACCCACGTGGCTCGTGCGCTGGGTGCAGAAGTCACTCCTTGACGTCAACCGCAATGTGTCGGTCGGCGGCAAAGACTATGGCATTTTGCGGCTTCAGTTTGACTCCACTGCTGTGGCGGCGGGACTATGGTCCTTGTCGCTTCTGGCACTGGCAGGCGGTGCGGCGGCGCTAACCGCCGGGCTGCTCCTGATCCGCATCGCCCTGTCACGCTGGCTCGGTGGCTTGGAGCGGCTGCGCAGAACCGTCGAATCACTGGGAACCGGTACAGCGCGATCCACTGACCTGGTGATCGACAACGCCCCGGCCGAGATCCAAAGCCTGGTCGACATGATCAACCAGACCGCCGGCTTGGTGCGCGAACGTGAAACCACGCGCCGGGCCCTGGACCAGCAAAAATTTGCGCTCGACCAGCACGCTATCGTCAGCGTGACCGATGCCCAGGGCGTGATCTTGTACGCCAATGACCGGTTCTGTGACATCAGCGGGTTCAGCCGCGCAGAGTTGCTGGGCCGCAACCAGCAGGAAATCCGCGCGGACACGCACTCTGCGGCCTACTACGACCAGATATGGAACACCGTGTCCCTGGGCCAGGTCTGGCACGGTGAACTGTGCAGCCGCAAACGCAATGGCGAGCTGTACTGGGTCGATGCGACCGTAGTGCCCATTCTGGCCGAGGACGGTGTCACCCACCAGTACATCACCATCCGCTCCGACATCACGGCACGCAAGGAGGCCGAGCAGGCGCGCCAGGCCGTCAATGCGGCACTGACCGAACGCACCGCGCAGCTTCAGGCCGTGCTGGACAACATTTCCCAGGGGGTGGCGATGTTTGCAGCGAACAAGTCGCTGGTATTCCAGAGCCGGCGTGTCATGGAACTGCTCGACATTCCCCCCCGTTTGATAGGGGCCGAGCTTGGAGAGATCGTCGCCTACCAGACCGAGCGCGGTGACTTTGGAGACGACTTTGCGCTGGTGGACGAGTGTGCGCGGCCGTATCTTCGCGCCCTCGCGCGGGGCGAAGAGACCGCGCCGCCAACCTTGTACAAGCGCAGGACCGCCTCCGGGCGCACGCTGGAGATTGGCGCCACCACGTTGGATACGGGGGTGACGGTGCGCACGTATACCGATGTCACCACCTATGTCGAAGCGCAGGCACGGGCCGAGCAGGCCAGTATTGCCAAGGGGCAGTTCCTGGCCAATATGAGCCACGAAATCCGTACGCCCATGAACGCCGTTCTGGGGCTGCTGCAGTTGCTGCAGGACACGGCCATGACGGACACGCAGCGCGACTATGTCCTCAAGACCCAGGGTGCCGCACGGTCCTTGCTGGGCCTGCTCAACGACATCCTGGACTTTTCCAAGGTCGAGGCCGGCAAGATGACGCTGGACCCCCGGCCGTTCGACCTGGACAAGGTGTTGCGCGACCTCGACGTTATTCTGAGCCCCCAAGCCAGCAACCAGGCGATCACCGTCCGTCTGGACGTGGACCCGACCGTCCCCCGCAACCTGATCGGCGACGACATGCGTCTGCTGCAGGTGTTGATCAATCTGGGCGGCAATGCCGTCAAGTTCACGGTCCAGGGCGACGTCGTGCTGCGGGTGCGCAGGGTCGAGCAGGGCGCGTCCGATGTACTGCTGGAGTTTGCGATGTGCGACAGCGGCATTGGCATCGCACCCGAAAACCAGCAGCACATCTTCAATGGCTTTTCGCAGGCCGAGGCCTCCACGACCCGGCGCTTTGGCGGCACCGGGCTGGGTCTGGCGATCTCCAGCCGGCTGGTAGGCCTGCTGGGTGGGGAGCTCACACTCCACAGCGTCGAAGGCCAGGGCAGCACGTTTTCCTTCCAGATTCGGCTGCCGCTGGCCACCCCACCACAGGCCACGGCATTGGCGATATCCGCAGGCACCGCCGACCCGGCCACTCAGCCCAAGCGGCTGCAGGGCCTGCGCATCCTGGTGGTGGAAGACAACAAGATCAACCAGATGGTGGCCAGAGGCCTGTTGACCCGGGAAGGCGCCGACGTCACGGTGGCCGACAACGGGCAGTTGGGTGTGGCCGCGGTGGCTGCTGCCGCCCAGCCCCCGTTCGATGCAGTGCTGATGGACATCCAGATGCCGGTGATGGACGGCTACGCGGCCACACGGGCCATTCGCCACGAACTGGGGCTGACGAGACTGCCGATCATCGCCATGACGGCCAACGCCATGGCCTCAGACCGCCTGGTCTGCATGCAAGCGGGTATGGACGACCACGTGGGCAAACCGTTTGAACTGGACCACCTGGTGGCCACCATCCTGCGCCTGTGCGCCCGCTAGTGCCTAGGCGGGGCGGCCCAGCACTTCCCAGCGCTCCAGCGCAGCCATCAGCTCGTCGTCAATCGCTGCGTTGCGGGTGGCCAGCTTCATGGCCCGCACGTTGTCTATGGAGTACAGGCTGCCATCGGCCAATGCTTCGCCGATGTCGCGCTGTTCGGCTTCCAGCGCAGCAATCAGGTCGGGCAGGCCGTCCAGCTCGCGCTGTTCCTTGAAGCTGAGCTTCTTGGTCTTGGCAGGCGGTGGTGCGGCCGGTGCGGTCGCGGAAACAGCCGCAGTGGCCTGCTCCTGTTTCTGCAGCTGCTCACGCTCGTAGTTAAAGGGCTTGGCCGTGGTCTTGCCAAGAGCCGCATTGATTTCATTGGCACGCTTGGTCTGGATCAGCCAGTCGCTGACGCCGCCTTCATACTCGCGCCATTTGGCATCGCCCTCGTAGGCAATCGTGCTGGTAACCACGTTGTCCAGAAAGGTCCGGTCGTGGCTGACCAGGAACACGGTGCCGTCGTAGTTCTGCAGCAGGTCTTCCAGCAGCTCCAGCGTGTCGATGTCCAGGTCATTGGTCGGCTCGTCGAGCACCAGCACGTTGGCGGGGCGGGCAAACAGGCGCGCCAGCAGCAGGCGATTGCGCTCGCCACCGCTCAAGGAGCGTACCGGGGAGTTGGCGCGCGCCGGCGAGAACAAAAAGTCACCCAGGTAGCTCTTGACGTGCTTCTTCTGGTTGCCAATCTCGATCCACTCGCTACCGGGGCTGATGAAGTCTTCCAGCGTGGCGTCCAGGTCCAGCGCGTTGCGCATCTGGTCGAAGTAGGCCACCGTCACATTCGCGCCCAGGCGCACCGTGCCCCAGGGGCTGTGGCCGGGTTCCGGCTTGGGCGCATTGGCAGGAGCCGGGTCGGGCTTGTGCTCGCCCAGGATGAGTTTGAGCAGCGTGGTCTTGCCGGCGCCGTTGGGCCCCAGCAGGCCGATTTTGTCGCCACGCAGAATGGTGGCGCTGAAGTCGTCCACGATCTTGCGTCCGTCGAATGTTTTGGATACATGCACCATCTCGGAGACCAGCTTGCCGCTCTTGTCTCCGCTGGACACGTCCATGTTCACGCTGCCCACGGCGTTGCGCCGCGCGGCATGCTGGGCGCGCATCTCGTCCAGGCGCACGATGCGCGCCGTGGCGCGGGTGCGGCGGGCTTCCACGCCCTTGCGAATCCAGATCTCTTCCTGCGCCAGCAGCTTGTCGGCCTTGGCGTTGATGACGGCCTCTTGCGCCAGTTGCTCGGCTTTCTGCGTCAGGTAGGCGGCAAAGTTGCCGGGGTAACTGAGCAGCTTGCCGCGGTCTAGTTCGACGATGCGCGTGGCCACGTTGTCCAGGAAGGAGCGGTCGTGGGTGATGGTGATGATGGAGCCCTTGAAATCGACCAACAGGCCTTCCAGCCATTCGATGGAGTCCAGGTCCAGGTGGTTGGTGGGCTCGTCCAGCAGCAGCACATCGGGCTGGGCCACCAGGGCCTGGGCCAGGGCCACGCGTTTTTTGGTACCGCCGGACAGCGTGCTGACAATCGCATCCGGGTTCAGGTGCAGGCGCTGCAGGGTCTCGCCCACCCGCTGCTCCCAGTTCCAGCCGTCCAGGGTCTCGATCTCGCTTTGCATCGCGTCCAGATCGCCGTGGCCCAGGCAGTATTCTTCAATCAGACCGATAACCCTCTCCAAACCTGCGCGGACCGCTACAAAAACAGTAGCATCTGCGTCGAGTTGCGGCTCCTGGGCCACATAGGAGATGCGGGTGCCGCTTTGCACCTGCAGGGTGCCGTCATCGGGTTTCTCCATGCCACCGAGGATTTTGAGCATGGAGGATTTGCCGGCGCCGTTGCGGCCGATCAGGCCCACGCGCTCTTGCGTCTCTAGAGAAAAATCAGCGTGGTCTAGAAGCGGGACGTGCCCAAATGCCAGCTGGGCGTCAAGTAGTGTGATAAGTGCCATGTGGGTCGATTATCTCCTGCGCCCATGGTTTGCCGTAGCGCAAACCTGGCGCAGAAATACCCAAGCGCCCCGGGCGACGCGCTTGCGTTTAAGTCAAATTCGTTTCAGCCGTGTGACAATTGACGCTGATTAGTGCAGTGCACACCGTGTCCGAAGGAGATTTCCATGTTCAGTAGTCTGATGCCCCAGCGCGCAGAGTTTTTTGATTTGCTGGCCGCGCACTCAGACCGGGTCGTGGCAGGCGCCAACGCCACCCTGCGGCTGATGAACGGCCTGGGCGTGGGCAATGAGGACATTGCCGTGCTGGTGGCCGAGGTCAACATGAACGAGGAAAGTGCCGACAAGATCAAGGCCGAACTGATTGCCTTGCTGCACCGTTCGTTCACCACGCCCATCAACCGGGACCAGATCCACACCCTGACCATTGAGCTGGACAATGTGCTCAATGCCCTGAAAAGTGTCGCCAATGCCGTCGGCATGTACAACATCCAGGAGTCAACGGCCGAGGCCCGTGAGATGGCCTCGCTGGGCGCCGACGCCTGCATGCGCCTGAACCGGGCCGTGATCGCCCTGCCGGACAAAAAGCGCAACCCCGAGACGGTGGGCCTGTGCAAGGAGATCGACGCCATCGAGTCCCAAGCGGACCGTGTACAGCGCAAGGCCATCACCCACCTGTTCAAGGACGGTGGCTCCGTCTGGACGGCGCTGAAGATGCGGGAGTTCTATGCACTGCAGGAAGATGTGCTGGACCGCTGTGAAGACGCGGCCAAGACGATTGAAGAAATCCTGATCGAAAACTCCTGAGTCGCCCCTCCATGGAACATCTCTCCATCAGCATCTGGTCGCTGGTACTGCTGGTTGCAGTGGCCCTGGCCTTTGACTTCATGAACGGTTTTCACGATGGCGCCAACTCCATCTCCACCATCGTGGCAACCGGGGCACTGACGCCCAAACAGGCCGTGCTGTTTGCCGCCGCTTTCAACTTCGCTGCCCTGTGGGTGTTTCAACTCAAGGTGGCCGCCACCATCGGCAAGGGCACGGTCGACCCGATGTTTGTCGACCATTACGTGATTTTTGGGGCCCTGATGGGGGCACTGGCGTGGAACATCATTACCTGGTACTACGGCATTCCGTCATCGTCGTCCCACGCCCTGGTGGGCGGTCTGGTCGGCGCCACCGTCGTCAAGGCAGGCGGCATTGCACCGATTGTGTGGAGCGGTTTTGGCAAGATTCTGCTGTTCATCGTCATCTCGCCACTGGTCGGATTTTTCATCGGTGGCATGCTGATGGTGGCCGTGGCCTGGGCCTTCAGAAACAAGTCGCCGCACCAGGCCAGCACCTGGTTTCGATACGGCCAATTGTTTGCCGCCGGGGCCTACAGCCTGGGCCATGGTGGCAACGACGCGCAAAAGACCATTGGCATCATCTGGCTGCTGCTGATCACCGCGGGGGTCTCCACATCTGACGTAGCCACCTTGCCGATGTGGGTGGTCTACGCCTGCTACGGCGCGATTGCCTGGGGCACCTACCTGGGCGGCTGGCGCATCGTGAAAACCATGGGCAGCAAGATCACCAGGCTCAACGCCGTCAGCGGTTCGTGCGCATCCATGGGGGGCGCCATCAGCCTGGGGCTGGCCACGCTGGGTGGCATTCCGGTATCGACCACGCACACCATCACCGGTGCCATTGTGGGCGTCGGCACGGCACAGGACGTCAAAGCGGTGCGCTGGGCCATGACTTTCAATCTGGTCGTGGCCTGGGTACTGACGATACCGGCCTCGGGGCTGATTGCCGCGCTGTTTTGGTATGTTGGGCGCAGCTTTCTCTAGTCTCACGCAGCCAAGGAATCGACCATGCCCAACCATGTCATGCCACACCGCAGCACCTTCTTCAATCTGCTGGCCGCCCATACGGACCGCCTGGTGGCGGGAGCCAGCGCCACGCTGCGCCTGATCACGGGACTGGGTAGCCAGACCGACCAATCGAACGCGCTGATCGAAGAGGTGAACCTGAACGAGACCAGCGCCGACAGTATCAAGGACGAATTTACCAAGCTGCTCTACGAATCGTTCACCACGCCGATCAACCGCGACCAATTGCACACCCTGATTCTGGATCTGGACCGCGTGCTCGATACCCTGCAAAGCGTGGCCAATGCCATTCCCATGTACAACATCAGCGATTCGACGCCCGAGGCGCGCGCGATGGCATCGCTGGCGTCGGACGCCTGCCTGCGGCTCAACCGCGCGGTGATTGCGTTGGCCGACCGTGAGCAGGCACCGCAGGTTGCCGCACTGTGCCCGGAGATCAACACCCTGTGCTCCCAGGCCAACAAAGTGATGCGCGAAGCCATTACCCGGCTGTTTCGCGAAGAGGGCGACGAGGCCGCCGCCTGGCATGCCATGAAGATGCGCCGCTTCTACTTTACCCAGGATGCCGTCTTGCTGGGCTGCAAGCGCGCGGCGCACACCATGGAGGAGATCCTGCTGGAGAACGCCTAAACGCGCCTCCGCTCGCAATCTTCGAATCTTGAGCCGCTGTGGCCGCTGTTTTTGGGTTATGTTCCGTCAGGGAGTGACATGAACCAGAACAACCTATCCGAAAGCGACCTGTGCGACAAAGTCATCCGCCCCGCCATCGTGCAGGCCGGGTGGCACACGCTTGACCAGATTTACGCGCAATACCCTTTGCGTGCGGGCCGTGTGGTCGTGCGTGGCAAGACCGCCAAGCGTGACCTGTCCACCGTGTTGCACGCAGACTTTGCGCTCTTTCTGAAACCCAACATCCCTCTGGCGATCGTGGAGGCCAAAAAGGCACGGCTGTCCATGAGTGCAGGCATGCAGCAGGCCATCAACTATGCAGAGTTGCTGGATGTGCCATTCAGTTTCGCCAGCAACGGCGACGGCTTTGTGTTCCGCGACGCCACGCTGGCCACCGGCGTGCTGGAACAAAACCTCGCCCTCGACCAGTTTCCGCCCCCCCAAGAGTTGTGGGCGCGCTACTGCGCGTGGAAGGGATGGAGCGCCGAAGTGCAAAGCGTTGCCGAATTCGACTACGCCCTCGCCACCACCGCCAAGACCCCACGCTATTACCAGCTCAATGCCATCAACCGCACGGTCGAGGCCATTGCGGCCGGACAAAACCGCGTGCTGCTGGTCATGGCCACCGGCACCGGCAAGACCTACACCGCGTTCCAGATCATCCACCGGTTGTGGAAGTCGCCCTGGCGCGCCGACAAACCCGGTGGACAGAAGCGCATTCTGTTTCTGGCGGACCGCAACATCCTGATTGACCAGACCATGGTCAACGACTTCCGTCCCTTCAAGGGCGCCATGGCCAAGCTGAGCCCCAATGCCAAGGGCGTGGAGCGCGTCGACGCACAGGGCAGAGTCTCGGTGGAAGAAGTGGACCTGGCCGTGAACAAAACCACCAAGCTGGTGGACAAAAGCTACGAGATATACCTTTCGCTCTACCAGGCCGTGAGTGGTACCGACGAAGCGCAGAACATCTACAAACAGTTCAGCCCCGACTTCTTCGACCTGATCGTGGTGGACGAATGCCACCGCGGCAGCGCCGATGAAGACTCCGCCTGGCGCGAAATCCTGACCTACTTCAGCAGCGCCACCCAGGTCGGCCTGACCGCCACGCCCAAGGAAACCAAGGACATTTCCAACAGCGATTACTTTGGTGACCCCATCTACACCTACAGCCTCAAGCAAGGCATTGAAGACGGCTATCTCGCGCCCTACAAAGTCATCCGCGTGGACCTGGACAGGGACACCTTTGGCTGGCGCCCCACGGCGGGCATGACGGACAAGCATGGCAACGTCATCGAAGACCGCATCTACACCGGCGCCGACATGAATCGCAAGCTGGTACTGGAGAAACGCGACGAAGCCGTGGCCGCCAAGATCACCGAATACCTCAAAGCCACCGACCGCACCGCCAAGACCATCGTCTTTTGCGAAGACATAGACCACGCCGCCCGCATGCGCCAAGCGCTCTCCAATGCCAATGCCGACATCTGCGCCACCCACCCCAAATACGTGGTGCAGATCACCGGAGACAACCCCGAAGGCAAGCGCGAGCTGGACAACTTCATCGACCCCGAAAAGACCTACCCGGTGATTGCTACCACCTCCAGGCTCATGAGCACGGGCGTGGACGCGCAAACCTGCAAGCTGATCGTGCTGGACCAGAACATCAAGTCCATGACGCTGTTCAAGCAGATCATCGGCCGTGGCACCCGCCTGCGCGAGGATTTGGGCAAGACCTGGTTCACCATCCTCGATTTCAAGCGCGCCACCGAGCTGTTTGCCGACAAGGAATTTGACGGCGAGCCGGTGCAGATTTACGAGCCCAAGGCCGGCCAGCCCATTGCGCCCCCGGATGCACCGCCTGACTTCCAACCCGGAACGCCGGGCGACGTGGGCCCTGATGACCTGCCGCCACTGGGCCCTTTCGCCCCTGGCAACGATGAGCCCAAGAAATACGTGGTCGGCGGCATGGTCACCGTCGCCGTGGCCCGCGAGCGCGTGCAGTACCTCAACGCCCAGGGCAAGCTCATCACCGAGAGCCTGCGCGACTACACCCGCATCAACCTCACCAAACACTACGACTCGCTGGACAAGTTTCTGCAAGCCTGGAATGACGCCGACCGCAAGACCGCCCTGTTGCAAGAGTTGCAGAGCCAGGGCGTGCTGATCGAGGCACTGGCCGAAGAACTGGCCGGCACCGGCCTGAAAGACCTTGACCCGTTCGACCTGCTGCTGCACGTGGCGTACAACATGCCCGCGCTCACCCGGCGTGAACGCGCCGCCCGCGTCAAGAAGCGCAATGTGTTCACCCAATACGGCCCGGTGGCCCGCAAAGTCATCGACGCGCTGCTGGACAAATACGCCGATGAGGGCATTGCTACCATCGAGGCCGACACGGTTTTCAACGTCCAGCCCTTCACCGACATTGGCCGCCCTGCCGAAATCATCAGGAGTTTTGGCGGTCGCCCCCAATACCTGGACGCCCTGCAAACCCTGGAGCGCGAGCTGTACGCCACAAGCGCTACGTAATTGATAGCGCATTACGCATATTCCACGAGGGCTAGAGCCCTTTTTTCTTTATAGTCACTTGGCAAAAAGCATGTCCAACCTCTCCAGCGTCATCAAATCCATCCAGGACGTGATGCGCCAAGACAGCGGCGTCGATGGCGACGCCCAACGCATCTCCCAGC
The DNA here is from genome assembly GCA_030645355.1 of Rhodoferax sp. Classification (GTDB taxonomy): domain Bacteria; phylum Pseudomonadota; class Gammaproteobacteria; order Burkholderiales; family Burkholderiaceae_C; genus Allorhodoferax. Next base: position 97,182 of record JAUSNJ010000127.1, read on the forward strand.
TCACCTGGCTCCTGTTCCTCAAAGTGTTTGACGCGCTGGAAGAAGAGCTGGAGCTCACCCGCGACAGCTACACCAGCCCCATCCCCGAGCCCCTGCGCTGGCGCAACTGGGCGGCCAACGCCGAAGGCATCACCGGCGACCCCCTGCTGAGCTTTGTAAACAACGATCTGTTCGGCGCGCTGAAGAACCTGCGCGGCGACGCCCAGCGCAACCCGCGCGGCTATGTGGTGCGCGGCGTGTTTGAAGACGCCTACAACTACATGAAGAGCGGCCACCTGCTGCGCCAGGTGATCAACAAGCTCAACGCCATCGACTTCAACCGCCAAGCCGAGCGCCACCAGTTCAACGACCTCTACGAATAAATCCTCAAAGACCTGCAAAGCGCCGGCAACGCGGGCGAGTTCTACACCCCCCGCGCCGTCACCCAGTTCATGGTGGACATGGTCAACCCCCAGTTGGGCGAAAAGGTGCTGGACCCGGCCACCGGCACCGGCGGCTTTCTGGTCTGCGCCATCGAGCACATGCGCAAACAGGTCAACAACACCGAGCAGGAGGCCGTGCTGCAAGCCTGCATTGGCGGCGTGGAAAAGAAGCAATTGCCCCACATGCTGTGCGTCACCAACCTCATGCTGCACGGCATCGAGGTGCCCAGCCAGGTCGTGCATGGCAACACGCTGGCCCGCCCGCTGCGCGACTACACCGCCGCCGAGCGGGTGGATGTGGTGCTCACCAACCCGCCCTTTGGCGGCGTGGAAGAGCCGGGCATTGAACAGGGCTACCCTGCTGATGTGCGCACCAAAGAAACGGCGGATTTGTTTCTGGTGCTCATCAAACACATCCTCAAAGCCCACGGCCGCGCCGCGCTGGTGTTGCCAGACGGCACCCTGTTTGGCGAGGGCGTCAAAACCCGTATCAAAGAGCAACTGCTAACGGAGTGCAACCTGCACACCATCGTGCGCCTGCCCAACGGCGTGTTTGCCCCCTACACCGGCATCAAGACCAACCTGCTGTTCTTCACCAAAGGCACGCCGACCCAAGACGTCTGGTACTACGAGCACCCGTATCCCGCAGGCGTGAAGAACTACAACAAGACCAAACCCATCCGCATCGAAGAGTTTGACGCCGAGAATGCCTGGTGGGGCAGCGAGGCCGATGGCTTTGCCAGCCGCGTGGAAAACGAACGCGCGTGGAAGGTCAGCATCGACCAGATCAAGGCGGCGGGCTACAACCTGGACCAGAAGAACCCCCACGCCGTGGACGCCGTGAGCCACGACCCCGAGCAACTGCTGGCCGACTACGCAAAGTTACAAGGCGAGGCCCAGGCCCTGCGCGACGAGCTGAAAGACATATTAGCCAAATCGCTCGCTAGCCCTCGTTGAGTCTTTGTATGCTGCTATCAAATTTGAACCTATTGGCCACCGCCCCCGGCGGCGTGGCGCGCCTGCGCGAGCTGATCTTGACGCTAGCGGTGCAAGGCAAGCTGGTTGCCCAAGACGCTAAGGACGAGCCCGCCAGCGCACTGCTGAAAAAGATCCGGATGGAGAAAGACCGGTTGATCGCCGAGGGCAAAATCAAGCGGGATAAGCCGCTGGCGGAGATTGCGGAGAAGGAAAAGCCGTTTAATCTTCCTCGCGGGTGGGAATGGGTGCGACTTGGCGGCACCATGGAAATGCTTAACGGGAAGCCATTTAAGCCAACCGAATGGTTGCCCGCCGGCTTGCCAATTGTCCGTATCCAAAACTTGAATAAAGCGAATGCACCATTCAATTACTGCGATCCAGCACTTGTTGCTGAAAAAAATCGGATCGACAGTGGCTCATTTCTCATTAGTTGGTCTGGTACTCCGGGCACTTCCTTTGGTGCATTCATTTGGCAGCGGGGTGCCGCTGCTCTAAATCAGCACATCTTTAAATGTGAGCTTCTTGGCAATGTTTTTGTACCTGAGTTTCTGAAGCTTTCGATCAACAGTCAGCTCAACGTGTTGATTGCTCAAGCCCAAGGAGGAGTGGGGTTGCAGCACGTAACTAAAGGCGTTCTGGAGAGCCTTGTGTTAGTTCTGCCACCCCTCCCCGAACAATCCCGCATCGTCACCCGCGTCGAAGAACTCATGCGCCTGTGCGACGCCCTCGAAGCCAAAGGTCAGCTCGAAGCCACACAACACGCCCAGCTCGTCACCACCCTGCTAGGCACACTCACCGACAGCGAAACGCCCGCGCAACTGGCCGACAACTGGCACCGCATCGCCACCCACTTCGACCTGCTGCTAGACCGCCCCGAAGCCGTAGACGCCCTGGAGCAAACCATCCTGCAACTGGCTGTGCGCGGCCTGCTCGTCCCCCAAGACCCGCAAGACGAATCCGCCAGCGCGCTGCTCAAGAAAATCCGCGCCGAAAAAGACAAGTTCATAGCCGAGGGCAAGATCAAACGCGATAAACCCCTGCCGCCGATTGTGGAGGAGGAGCAGCCGTTTGCGTTGCCGCTGGGGTGGGAGTGGTGTCGACTTGTTGACGTTGCTGTGTCCGGTCCAACAAATGGGTTGTCACCACGCCCAATTGAAACACCAACGGATATGAAGTGTTTGTCTTTGAGTGCAACGACACAAGGAGTCTTCAGGCCGGAATGCTTCAAGTACGTAGACATTTCAGCTGTTCAAGCGAAACAGTTCTGGCTTAAGCGTGGGGATTTGTTGATTCAGCGGGGTAACTCGCTTGACTATGTCGGCATTGCTGCCTTGTATGACGGCTCCGATGACGCCTACATCTATCCAGACCTCATGATGCGTTTGCAGCTGAGCCAGTCAGTTAGTGCCATGTTTGTGCATTTGGCGATGGTTTGTATTGAAGGCCGTGATTACTTCAAAAGAAACGCAACTGGTACTCAGGGAACTATGCCAAAGGTAAATCAAGCAACGGTAGCTGGTGCTCCATTGCCATTGCCACCCCTCGCCGAACAATCCCGCATCGTCACCTGCGTAGCCCAGTTGCGCCGCCTGTGCGCCGACCTGCGCCAGCGCCTGACCGCCAGCCAATCCACCCAAGCCCATCTGGCCGAGGCGCTGGTGCAGGGTGTTGCGTAGAGTGCGCATAACCCTTGATTCTGCTTGATTAAACTTGATTTCAAGAGCTTTGCACCGATAATCTACTGCTTATGCACAAAGTTATCCACAGTGAGAACATCAAGTCTGCCATTCAAGCGCGGGGGTGGACCCAAAAGGAACTGGCTGCGCAGTTGGGTGTAACGGGCCAGGCCGTTACCAACTGGATGAAGGGCACGGATTTCCCCCGGCCCGACAAGCTGCTCAAACTGGCGACCACCTTGAAGCTTGGTTTTGCGGACTTGGTGCAGTTGCACCAAGCTGCCCAGCCCGTAGTGGCGTTCCGCAAAAAAGCGGGCGCAAAGACTACCGATGCGCATGTTTCCAAAGCCATGGCAATGGGTGCCTTGCTTAAAGGTTTGGTGCCTTTTCTGCCGACCCTGCCCCAATTGCGCCGCCAGTTGCCCAACCCCACTACCGATTACGTCGCACTGCAGGCAGTCGCTGCGCAGGTGCGTGCAGCACTGGGTTTGACACAAGGCGCAGTGCTGCATTACGAGCACTTGCTAGGTGAGTTTGTGGAAAACGGCGCAGTGGTCGTGCCGGTGATGTGGGGTAACCAGCAAAACCACAAAAATGCACTGCACATTCTTTTGCCGCAAGAGCGTGTGACCTTCATTCTGTTGAATCTGGATACGTATCTAGAGGACTTCAAGTTCTGGATGGCGCATGAATTGGCGCATGTGTTCACCCCTGACTTGGCAGGCAAAGAAGAGGGTGAGGATTTCGCCGATGCGTTTGCCGGTGCACTGCTGTTTCCTGTTGAGTTAGCCCGCACAGTCTACGAAAAGGTTTCTGGCGGCAACAAGACCAATGAATCAAAGGTGCTGCAGGCATTTGCAGCCGAGCATGGCATTTCGCTGTTCAGCGTTTTCAGCGAAACAAACCGGTTTGCCAAAGCCAATGGGCTACTGCCCCTAAAGCACGAAGCCCATGAGGTTCATGCCATTCGCAACGCGCAGCGTGGCAAATTTGTGAGCGAGTTATTGTTCGCGCCATTGCCGCCCGAGCCTTCTGTCTATGTGGCGGCTGCGGAAAAGCAATTTAAGAGTCCGTTCTTTTATGCCTTGCGGCGCATGGTGAAAGAGCAGCAAACGGGCGCTGGATACATTCAGCAGGTGATGGACATTCCTATGCAGGATGCAGCGGCACTGCATAAGGAATTGGTTCGGTGACAACCCAGGTCCTGCTGGACACGAATATCTACCTACGGCTTGCTAAACGCATACGCCCGGCAGTAGGGCGGAAGTTTGGGCAAGTGCCTTATGTATTGGTCATACTCAAGGACGTTGAGGAAGAGGTGCACCGCAGTGCTCGGCTTCGCTTTTTGAACCCTTGGTTTGATGAGCCTGAATTTGCTGACGAGCGAATAGCAAAGCAAACCCGACTTAGCGAAGTTGAGAAGCAAGAAATAAAGCTGGTGCAAGGGGTTCTGCAGGGCACGGTTCAGCTTGATGTTGCCAAGTACACTACAGGTCGTTCACCCCCGGGCGCTACGGATTGTTGGTTGCTGGCATACGGTCAAGTCAAGGGCGCCATTGTGGTGACCGACGACCTGGGCATGCACACGCTGGCCGCTGATGCTGGACTCAAGGTCTGGCATGGGTTCGAGTTACTCGCCAAACTCAAAACGGCGAAGGTTGTGGACAACGATTTGGTGCGCGATATCTACGACGCGTTGGAGCGCAACGGCGATATGACCGAGACTTGGCGCAAAGCCAAACATACGGAATTCGCGCGGATATTTGGTCCCAAGCCCTAAGGTTTCAACAAAAAAACACCCACTCACTTTGTTAAGCAGAGCGGGTATTCGGAATATGGATCGAGAGAGATACGGTGAACCGAATCACCGCCCTACGTGAAGCCGCTCTTAATCTCTCAAGACCCTATTTTCATTTGCTACTCGGAAACGCAAACACCGCCCCCTCGCGCACTCCAGCACTCGGCCAGCGCTGTGTGATCGTCTTGCGCTTGGTGTAGAAGCGCACCGCATCAGGCCCGTAGGCGTGCAAATCTCCAAACAGGCTGCGCTTCCAGCCGCCAAACGAGTGGTAGGCCACCGGCACGGGCAGCGGCACATTGACACCGACCATGCCGACCATGATGTTGTCGGTGAAGTAGCGCGCGGCCTCGCCATCGCGGGTGAAGATGCAGGTGCCGTTGCCGTATTCGTGGGCGTCGATCAGGTCCATCGCCTCTTGCAGCGTCTTCACGCGCACCACGCCCAGCACCGGGCCAAAGATTTCTTCCTGGTAGATCACCATGCCGGGCTTGACGTTGTCGAACAGGCAAGGGCCGAGGTAGTAGCCGTCCTCATGGCCGGCAATCGTCAGGCCACGGCCATCGACGACCAGCGTGGCGCCTTCCTTCACGCCCTGGTCCACATAGCCCTTAACCTTCTCGAAGTGTGGCTTGGTCACCAGCGGGCCCATGTCCATGCCGGGTGCGGTGCCGGGGCCGACCTTCATCTTGCTGATCTCGGTCTTCAGGCCGGCAATCACGGCGTCGGCTGTCGCATCGCCCACAGCCACCACCAGCGGGATGGCCATGCAGCGCTCGCCGCAGGAACCGTAGGCCGCGCCCATCAGTGCGCTCACCGCGTTGCCAATGTCGGCGTCGGGCATGACCACGGCGTGGTTCTTGGCGCCACCCAGTGCCTGCACGCGCTTGCCGTGCGCGCAACCGGTGGTGTAGATGTATTCGGCAATGGGGGTGGAGCCGACGAAACTCACCGCCTTGACGCGCGGGTCGGTCAGCAGCGTGTCCACGGCTTCCTTGTCGCCGTTGACCACGTTGAGCACGCCGGGTGGCAGGCCGGCTTCCAGCGCCAGCTGCGCGATGCGCAGCGTGGAGCTGGGGTCGCGTTCGGAGGGCTTCAACACAAAGGTGTTGCCGCAGGCCACGGCCATCGGCCACATCCACAGCGGCACCATGGCCGGGAAGTTGAACGGGGTGATGCCGGCGGTCACGCCCAGCGCCTGGAATTCGCTCCACGAGTCGATGGCGGGGCCGACGTTCTTGCTGTGCTCGCCCTTGAGCAGCTCAGGCGCGTAGCTGGCGTATTCCACGTTCTCGATGCCACGCTGCAGCTCGCCCAGCGCGTCGCTCAGCACCTTGCCGTGTTCGGCGGTGATCAGGGCGCAAAGTTCCTCGGCGTGCTGTTCCAGCAGGACTTTCAGGTTGCCCATGACGCGGGCGCGCTTGAGCGGCGGCGTGTTGCGCCAGGCGGGGAAGGTCGCCTGGGCGTTGGCAATGGCTTCTTCGACCGTGGCCTTGGGGGCCAGCAGTACACGCTTCTCGGCCATGCCGGTGGCGGGGTTGAAGACGTCCTGCGCACGAGCGCCGGTGGTGACGATCTGGCCGCCGATCAGGTGGCCGATGGTGGGGAGCTGGGACATGGATTTTCCTGGGTGACTATCAATAAAAATGACCTCTAGCCCTCGTGAATATTGCTTCAGCAGCTATCAAAACAAGAGCATACTGTGTCAGGCGGTGGCGTTCAGCGACTCGCCCAGGGCGTTGATCAGGCTGTCGATCTCGGCCGCGGTAGCGATAAAGGGTGGCGCCAGCTGGATGGTGTCTCCACCATAACGCACGTAGAAGCCTTTTTCCAGGCATTTCATCGCGATCTCGTACGGGCGCTTGGCCGGCTCGCCTGGGGCCGACGCAATCGTGAAGCCGGCGGCCAGGCCGTAGTTGCGGATGTCGCCCACGTGTTTGGCTACCTTGAGGCTGTGCACCGCCTGCTCAAAATGCGGGGCCAGTGCGGCCACGCGATCGACCATGTTTTCCTTGACCAGCACATCCAGCGCGGCAATGCCGGCGGCGCAGGCCACTGGGTGGGCCGAGTAGGTGTAGCCGTGGGCGAACTCCAGCATGTAGTCCGCTCCGCCCTGGGCCATGAAGGTGTCGTAGATGTCCTTCTTGGCGACCACCGCACCCAGCGGCTGGGCACCGTTGGTGACCTGCTTGGCGATGTTCAAAATGTCGGGCGTCACGCCGAATGCAGCTGCGCCGGTGTAGGCGCCCATGCGGCCAAAGCCGGTGATGACCTCATCAAAAATCAGCAGGATGTTGTTGGCGGTGCAGATCTCGCGCAGGCGCTGCAAATAGCCCACCGGCGGGATCACGACCCCGGCGGAGCCCGACATGGGCTCGACGATGACGGCGGCGATATTGGACGCGTCGTGCAGCGCAATGAGTTTGAGCAGCTCATCAGCCAGCTCGGCACCGGTGGGTGGCATGCCCTTGTAGAACGCGCCGGCAGCGGGTTGCGTGTGGGGCAAGTGGTCGGCCTCGATGCCCTGGCCGAATGTCTTGCGGTTGCCGACGATGCCGCCGACCGAGATGCCACCGAAGTTGACGCCGTGGTAGCCCTTTTCGCGGCCGATCAGGCGCGTCTTGGTGCCTTGGCCCTTGGCACGCCAGTAGGCGCGCGCCATCTTGAGCGCGGTGTCAGCGGACTCGGAGCCCGAGCCGGTGAAGAACACATGGTCCAGGCCGGTGGGCATGAGTTCGGTGATCTTGTTGGCCAGCTCAAAGGACAGCGGGTGTCCGTACTGGAAGGCGGGCGAGTAGTCCATGGTGCCGACCTGGCGGCTCACCGCCTCGGTGATCTCAGAACGGCCATGGCCCAGACCGCAGCACCACAGGCCGGACAGACCATCGAACACCTTTTTGCCGTGGCTGTCGGTGTAGTAGGCGCCCTGAGCGCTGACCAGCATACGGCCGACTTGTGGGCCAGCGGCCTTGAAGTTGCGGTTGGCCGAGAAGGGCATCCAGTGCGCCTCCATCCAGCGCGCGTCACCGGGAAAGGCGCTGGTGCTGGTGACGGCGGTCGAAGGGCTGTTGTCGTTGAGTTTCATGGCATTCCTTCCTGTAAGCGGGTGCAACGGTTCCCGCAAGGGCTTGCGGGAGGCTTTCGTATTGTGGGCAGCTCTGTTACTCTCATAAAGTCACAATTGCCACTATTCAGTTATCAAAAAATGCAAGTGAAGAAGAAAGCCGTTCTGGGCCAGATCAGCGATATGGATTTGCGCCTGCTGCGCGTGTTCCGCGCGGTGGTGGATTGCGGCGGCATGGCGGCAGCCGAATTGGAGCTGAACATCGGCACCTCCACCGTCAGCCGCCACATCAAGGACCTGGAGACCCGGCTGGGCCTGACGCTGTGCCGGCGTGGCCGGGGCGGCTTTGCGCTGACGCCGGAGGGCCACAAGATCTACGAGCAGACGACGGCGTTGTTGGCGGCGACCGACGCCTTTCGCAGCGGTGTGGACGAAATCCACCAGCGCATGGGTGGCGCGCTGCACGTGGCCATGTTCGACAAGACGGCCAGCAATCCGGCCGCTCACATTGCGCAGGCGATTGCGCTGTTCAGCCGCCAGGCACCCGATGTGGCGCTGAACCTGCATGTGGGCACGCTGACCGCGATTGAGCGCGGGGTGCTGGACGGGCAGTACCAGATCGGCATCATTCCCGGCCACCGCAGTTCGGACGCGCTGGAATATGCCCGGCTGTTTGACGAGACGATGTTGCTGTATGGCGGCGCAGACCATCCGTTGATGGATGCCGATCCGCAGACGCTGGATTGGGACAGCTTGCGGGCCTACCCATTTGCCGGGCTGGGCTACCACTCACCGAATATGGAAATCAGCCAGCAGGTGCGCCTGACACGCAAGGCGACCGGCTTTGACCAGGAGGCCATCGCGACCCTGATTCTGTCAGGTCAATTCTTGGGGTTTTTGCCCGACCACTACGCAGAAAGTTTTGTGCGCGCGGGGCAGATGCGTGCGATCCAACCGACACTGTTTCACTACGCGTGCCAGTTTTTTGCCATTACCCGGCGTTCGCCGCAACCCGCGCGGGCCACAAGAGCGTTTCAGGATTGCCTTGCCAAAGCCCACACTGCGGCTCAGTGAGAACGCAATTCCCCGCCGGGCCGCCCCAAGGGGAATTAGCCCCCGTGGGGGCTGCGACCCGTGAAACGGCGGAGCGTGGGGGCTTGGATCAGCCGCCCTTTTTGGAGCGCTTGCCGGGGTTTTTCTTGCTGCGCGTGGCCACACCACGCTCCAGGCTGACACGTTGTCCGCGACCACCGGTTGGCAGGGTGAAGCCTGGCAGGGTTGCGGGACGGGGAGTGGCCTTACGGTCTGCTTCGGTGACGATCTGATTGCCCATGGGATTCTTTCCTGAGTAATTGGTTGGAGGTTTAGATTTTACAAAGGCAGTATTAGGCCATAAACGCGGGCAGGCGGCAAAACCCGACACCGCCGCAAGCTCCGATGGCACTGGTCCGCGCACCCCTTGCGTGCTCGTATCCGCCGTTTCCCCACTTCGTCAAATATTAGTTAAACTAATAACTTTCTGAGGCTGCCCGAAGTCGTCTATGCGCACATTTGATACTGACGCCCTGGAGTGCTTGGCCGCCATCGTGGAAGAAGGTGGCTTTGAGCGCGCAGCGGTCCGCTTGTCGGTGACCCAGTCTGCGGTCTCACAGCGCCTGCGCGCACTCGAGGCCCAGGTGGGCACCGTACTGCTGGTGCGCAGCCGCCCCATCAAGCCCACGTCCGCCGGGCGTTTGCTCATCAAGCACGCCATGCAGATGCGCCTGCTGCGCGCAGATCTGGAAACCGATTTGCACGACTTGACGCCGGGCTCGGGCGCCATGCGGGAAGAAGACCGAATCTCCATTGCCATCAATGCGGACAGCATTGCCACCTGGGCACTCCCGGCATTGGGTGACATGGTTAGTGAAGGCTTGCCCCTTGAGATCATCACGGATGATCAGGACTTTACCCATGAATGGCTGCGCGAGGGACAGGTACTGGGCTGCGTGACGACGCTCAAGCAGGCTTTGCGCGGCTGCAAGGTGCTGTCGCTGGGTGCGATGCATTATGTGGCCGTGGCCAGTCCGGCGTATGCGAATGCCCACTGCCCCAACGGACTGACGCCGCACAACTTCCGCAGCATTCCCTTTATCGCCTTCAACCGCAAGGACGATTTGCAGACCGACTTCGTCAGTCGCGCCTGCGGCCTGCGCCGCGTCGCGTTGAGCCAGCGCTTTGTACCGAGTTCCGAAGGCCAGGTGCGTGCCGTGTTGGCCGGTTGGGGCGCCAGCGTATTGCCTGAGTTGCAGGTGCGCGATTTGCTGGCAAATGGTCAGCTGGTCAACCTGGCGCCCACGGTGACACTGCCCGTGAACCTGTACTGGCATTGTTGGAACCTGGATTCGGTGGTGATCGACCGGTTGACTGCAGCGCTGTCAAGCGCCGCTACCGTCGCATTGAAGACCCCATGAAACCCAGCCCCGGCGTAAAAACATCGTTCAAAGCTCAAATGCTGCAGGCGCGTGAAGACGCGATCATCCACGCGGTGAATCACTTGTTGGCAGAGAAGGGTTTCGACGCAATGACGGTGGATGAGGTGGCCGCCAATGTCGGCATCGCCAAGGCCAGCCTCTACAAACACTTTCCCAGCAAGGAAGACCTGGCGGCAGCTGCGATGGTGCGAACCCTGCGCCACGCGCAGGCTTACCTAGAACGGATTACCGAAGAGACCCCGCCGCTGGAGAAACTGCGTCAGGTTGTACGCTGGACCATGGAGCTGAAGCTGGCGGGAGAAATGCCGTCACTACCGAGCCAAAACTCCAGCTTGCGTGCCACGCTTACACGCAACCAGGATTACATGAACAGTCTGATCGAGGTCAGCGACCGGCTGGGAGAATGGATTGAGTCGGCACAGGCCCAGGGCAGCATCAACCCCCAGTTGCCAGCCATTGCAATCCTGTACACGCTGTATGCCAGAGCGTGCGACCCGGTACTGGAGTTCTTGAAGATGGGCGGGCAGCACTCCGACGCACAAATAGTGTCCCTGGTGCTGTCCACCTGCTTTGATGGCCTGAAGGCGCGTTAACGCACGAGCAGCACCGGCACCTTGCAATGCGCCAGCACCTGATTGGCGACGGAGCCCATCACCATGCTCAGCACGGCGCCATGGCCATGCGATCCCATGACCACCAGATCGAAATTGCCTTCGGTTGCCAATTTGGCGATGGTCGCACCGGCAGGGCCAACTTTCCACTGTGACTTCGCGTCAATGCCGTGGCGCAGCAGAAACTTGGACACGGGAGCCAGCACCTTCTCGCTCTCTTCCGCATAGTACGTATCCACAATGGTCTTGCCAACCGCGGCACGGGCGCGGGGCGGCAAAGCCGCCTGTGCGGTAAAAACGGTGAAATCGTTCTTGCCATTGAGCAAGCTCTCGTGGGTGCTTAAATAGGCCAGCATCTTCTTGCTATAGGGACTGCCGTCAACGGCCAGAAGAATCTTCATGGTTCACTCCTCGGTGCAATGCTCCCAGTGTAACCATGGGCTGCACACCGACCTCAATGAGGCAGTCCGGTTTGAATGCCGACTGCTCGTTTTTCCGGGCGTATCCTAGTGGGTTGGCCACGACCCGGCAGCCTTGGGCCGTGTAGTCACTGGGCGCATGCAGATGCCCATGGAGCCAGCATTGCGCCAACGGCAACATGCTATCCAGTGCATTGCAGAATCCGGCCGTTCCGGGCGTCAGGCCATACCGCGGGTCGGCGCTGCGCAGACTGGGAGCAAAGTGCGTTACGACAACGGTGGTCCCCGCGAACGGTTGCGCCAGAGCGTCCCGCAACCACGACTGACACCGCAGTGCCTGTTCGCGCAGACCTTCGGCCAACCATGGTTCTCCGTTGCGGGTCGTCAGGGTCTTGCGCAAATAGTAGTTTGCTGCGCGAAAAGCCTTGTCGCGTGACTTCAGCAACTGCGCCAATGCATTGCCCCCTGAATCGGCGCCCGTTGGGGCCTTGTCAGGGTTCACAGTCGGCGCCAGCGCGTCAAAATCGGACCACAAGGTCGTGCCAACGAACCGGATACCGGACATCTCAACCGTTTCCCGCTCCAGCCAGATCAGGCCCAGGCGGTCACAGGTTTCGCGCAGCCGGCTGTGCGCCTCGTCGAAGTCCATACTGTCGTACTCATGGTTCCCCGGCACGAAGACGACGGGTGTGGGCCAACCATTGCGGGGCGAAAACTGGCCGAGCCCAAAGTCCGAATCGATCAACAGGGAGCCAGGCTGGTAGGAGCCAATATCGCCCGCCAGTACCAGCAAATCGGCACCGGGTGCCGGCTGTGCGACCCAATGCGGGTGCGTTTCCAGATGGAGGTCCGACAGCAGTTGCAGTTTCATGGCTTGAAGGCTACTTCTGCCAGCGCCGCCACCCGGGTGCGCAACCAGGCGTGCGCGGAGGAACTGTCCTGCCGCTGATGCCACAGCGCGTCCACCTGAATGGTCAGCGGCGCTAGCGGCAACTCTCGCAAAACCAGCTGGTCCGCAAAGCCCGTTACGTTAACAAAGTGCCGTGGCAAAACCGTCAACAGATCCGAGTGCGCAACCACTTTACCCGCTGTAAAAAACTGGTTGACCGTCAGCACGACCCGGCGGCGGCGGCCGAGCACTGCCAGCGCCTCATCGATGAAGCCGTGCGCCCTGCCTGAGAAGCTCACCAGCATATGCCTGGCGGAGCAGTAGCGATCCAGCGTAAACGGCCCCTTGGCCAATGGGTGCCCGCGGCGCATGACGCACACATAGTCCCCCTGGAACAAGCGGTGGTGCAAGAATGAGACCGCCTCACCGGACTGCGCGCGGGCAGCAAGATCTGTCATGACCGCCGGAAAATTTCCGATCGCGAGGTCTGCATGCCCCTCCTCCAGCAAACGCCGCGGGTCCCGGGTGGTCAGAGGAACGACCCGCAACGAGATGCCTGGCGCCTGCTCGGTAATGAGCGCAACCAAGGGAGGCATCAATTCCGCAGCGGTTGCATCTGCCATGGTCAGAACAAAGGTCGTGTTGGCGCCGGAAGCCTCAAAGACACTGGGTTCCAGTGCGGTTTGGAGGCGTTTCAAGGTATCGCGCACGGCCAACCAGAGCTCCTGTCCTCGGGGCGTGGGCTCCAGGTTGCGACCCTTTCGCACCAGAAGCTCATCCCCCAAGGCATCGCGCAGGCGACGCAGGGCATTGCTGACCGCGGGCTGGGTCAGCGACAACAATTGGGCAGCCCGCGTCAGGCTGCGTTCGGACATGACCACGTCGAAGACTTTCAGCAGGTTCAGGTCCAGTTTGCGCAACGTTACAGTGGGCATCAGTTAATCATAACCCTGGTGAATGTCAGACATCACAAACATAAAGTTGAATGGTATTAGTAAAAACCCTAGTATTGCAACCATGCTGATCCAAAAACCGTCTCCCTTCAACCTGTCCGGGAAAATTGCCATGGCACGTCCTGTCCAACCGTATTTCGTCCCCTCCGCCGCGCGACGTAGCACCGACCGTGCAGTCGAGAACAGCCGGTCCAGGCGCGGTTTCGACAGTTCGCGCACGTTGGCTGGTATGTTGTTGGCGGCCGTGGTTGCAGCGCTGCTGGTGGTCGCCGATCAGCTGATCGAGACATGGGCGGACGGACACTTGCTGGTGGTGTGGGTCGCGTTGTGGACCATTGCCTTTGCGGCTTTGGCCCTGTTAGCGCCTCCGTTGCGTCTGCTGGCAGACTCGGCAGCGGTGACCTTGGCACGTTGGTCCAAGGAGCGCGCGCAGCGCCATTCGGATGAGGTCATCTGGCTGACTGCACAGCAGGACTACCGCGTCATGCAGGACCTGCAAATGGCGGGTCTGCGCAGCGAACGCGACGCGTAGGGCGCCCCCTCTCCAACAAAAAAGCCACCGCAAGACGGTGGCTTTTTTTTGGTTCTATCGGAGGGTCATGCCGTCAGGCGCTGCTCCAGCTTGGCCTTGGTTTCGACCAATTCCTTGGGCAGGTGGTAGGACAACTGGGTGAACAGTTCGTCGTGCAGCGCAAATTCCTGCTTCCAGGCACCCTTGTCCAGGCTGGTGACATTGTCAAACTGGGCCTGGCTGAAGTCCAGGCCGGTCCAGTTGATTTCGGAATAGGTAGGGCTGACGCCGAATCCATTCTCGCTACCCTTGGCAGTGCCTTCCAGGCGGTCGATCATCCACTTCAGCACGCGCATGTTGTCGCCATAGCCGGGCCAGACGAACTTGCCGTCATCGCCCTTGCGGAACCAGTTCACGCAATAGATCTTGGGCAGGGTGTGGCCGGACTCTTCGAGCTTGTGCTCCATGTCCAGCCAGTGCTGGAAGTAGTCGCTCATGTTGTAGCCGCAGAACGGCAGCATGGCAAACGGGTCGCGGCGCACCACGCCCATCTGACCGACGGCGGCGGCGGTGGTCTCACTACCCATGGTGGCAGCCATGTAGACGCCTTCCATCCAGGTGCGGGCTTCGGTTACCAAGGGCACCGTCGTGGAGCGGCGGCCACCGAAGATGAAGGCATCAATCGCCACACCATTGGGGTTGTCCCACTCGGGGTCCAGCGCCGGGTTGTTGGTGGCGGTCACCGTGAAGCGTGAGTTGGGGTGGGCGGCCTTGGCGCCGGTTTCCTTGGCGATGGCCGGCGTCCAGTCCTTGCCCTGCCAGTCGATCAGGTGATCGGGCAGGCCACCGCCGTCCTTCTCCATGCCTTCCCACCAGACGTCGCCGTCATCGGTCAGGGCAACGTTGGTGAAGATCACGTTTTTGTCCAGGCTGCGCATGCAGTTGGGGTTGGTGTGCATGTTGGTGCCGGGGGCCACGCCGAAGTAACCGGCTTCAGGGTTGATGGCGTACATCTTGCCATCGGCATGGGGCTTGACCCAGGCGATGTCGTCACCGATGGTGGTTACTTTCCAACCGGCAAAACCGGCTTCTGGTGGCACAAGCATCGAGAAGTTGGTCTTGCCGCAGGCGCTGGGGAACGCCGCCGCAACGTGGTATTTTTTGCCGGCGGGGTTGGTCACACCCAGAATCAGCATGTGCTCGGCCAGCCAGCCCTGGTCACGGCCCATGTTGGAGGCAATGCGCAGCGCAAAGCACTTCTTGCCCAGCAACGCGTTGCCGCCGTAGCCGGAGCCATAAGACCAGATCTCACGGGTCTCGGGGTAGTGCACGATGTACTTGGTCTTGTTGCAGGGCCACTTCACGTCGGCCTGGCCGGCTTCCAGCGGTGCGCCCACGGTGTGCACGCAGGGCACAAAGGCACCGTCCACGCCCAGCACGTCGTACACGGCCTTGCCCATGCGGGTCATGATCTTCTGGTTCACCGCCACATAGGCGCTGTCGGACAGCTCAATGCCGATGTGGGCAATGTGCGAACCCAGCGGGCCCATGGAGAACGGCACCACATACATGGTGCGGCCCTTCATGCAGCCGTCGAACAAGGCCTTTTCGCCGTCCTTGCCGGTTTGCAGCAGAACACGCATGTCGGCCGGAGCCATCCAGTTGTTGGTGGGGCCGGCGTTTTCCTTTTTTTCAGAGCAAATGTATGTGCGGTCTTCCACGCGGGCCACGTCGCTGGGGTCGGAGCAGGCCAGGAAGGAATTGGGGCGCTTGGCGGGGTTGAGCTTCTTGAACGTGCCACCGTCGACCAATTGCTGGCACAGACGCTGGTATTCCTCTTCCGAACCATCGCACCAGTAAATGGCGGCGGGTTTGGTCAGTGCGGCCATGTCGGCCACCCAGGCGATCAGCTTGGGGTTTTTGACATAGCTGGGTGCATTCAGGTTCAGGCCCTGCATCACGGGTGCATTCATACGGTAGCTCCTAGTTTGAAAATCGTCTTTTCAAAATGAAAGTGGGGCTTTGACTTTGAGAAAACGTTTCCGGCCAACTGCGGATGCAACTCCCCCGGCATTCCGTTGGAATCAGCAGGCAGGTCTTTCATTTTATGAACTGGTACCGTGGTTACATGTCAGTTACCCGCAAAGTTCATGCAAAACTTGCATGAGGTTATGCGAGAAAATTCAGTAAAAACCCCTGCGACACGCGCACGCAACGTGCTGCACGCATGTGCGCAACCTGGTGCGGAGAAGTGGGAGAGGGCGAGCCGACGGTCTGCGGAGAGGTCCGCCAGCCGGCTACTGCATGCTAAAAAGGGCGCTGAGGCGGCCCTTAAGCCATGGACACGGCAATGAAAGCCAGCAAAAAGATCAAAATACCGCCAACGACCGGCAGGACAAAGGGAATCAGCGGAACAATCGCTTCCACAGCATCAACTTCGTGGGCGGGCGCGGGGGACGTGGGAGCGGACATGGTGATTCCTTCAATGCTTGAATAGGGTTTTGTGGTGATTTTACCTACAGGCGGGGCGCCGGGTTTCGCAACCGGCTTTCGCTAACCCAATTGGGCGTCAAACCCGGCCTGGCGCAACACGCCCAGCACATCCGCCACATGGGCGTGGCCCCGTGTCTGCACGACCAGTTCAATTTCGGCATTTTGGGCCGACAGCGTGGTAAACGCCCGCTGGTGGTGGACTTCTTCAATATTGGCGCCAGCCTCGGCCACCATGGCGGTGATGCGCGCCAACGAGCCAGGCACGTCCCGCGCGCCCACACGGATGCGCGCCAGTCGTCCGGCCCGCACCATGCCGCGCTCGATGATCGCCGCCAGCAGCAGCGGGTCGATATTGCCGCCGCACAGCACCAGCCCCACCCGCTTGCCCTTGAAGCGCTCCGGGTACTTCAACAGCGCCGCCAACCCCACGGCGCCTGCCCCTTCCACCAGTGTTTTCTCGACTTCCAGCAGCATGACCAGGGCTTGCTCGATGTCACCTTCATCGACCAGCACCAGGTCGTCGACCCGCTGGCGGATGATCTCCATGGGAATGCGGCCCGGCGTGCCGACAGCAATGCCTTCGGCGATGGTGCTGGATCCCTGCGGGTGGTGCGTGTCCTTGATGGCATTGAACATGGCAGGAAAGCGTACCGTTTGCACGCCCACGACCTCCATCGTGGGCCGCAGCGCCTTGGCCACGGTGGCCATGCCGGCAATCAGCCCGCCACCGCCGATGGCAACCACCAGTGTGTCCAGGTCGGGCACGTCTTCCAGCATCTCCAGGGCGACCGTACCCTGTCCGGCGATGATCGCCTCGTCGTCATAGGGATGCACGAAGGTGAGATGGCGTTGGTCGGCCAGCGCAAACGCGTGGCTGCGGGCTTCTTCCAGCGTATCGCCATGCAGGATGACCTCGGCACCAAACCCCCGGGTGCGCTCGACCTTGACGCCCGGCGTGAAGCGCGGCATCACGATCACGGCGTGCAGGCCCAAGCGCTGCGCGTGGTAGGCCACACCCTGGGCATGGTTACCCGCGCTCATGGCAATCACGCCGCGCGCGGACTGCTCCGGCGTCAGCTGAGCCAGCTTGTTGCAGGCACCACGTTCCTTGAACGACGCCGTGAACTGCAGATTCTCGAACTTGAGAAACACCTGTGCGCCGGTGATATCGGACAGGGTTTGAGAGGCCACGCAGGGTGTGCGCAGCAGGTGGCCTTGCAGCCGTTGTGCGGCGGCCAGGATGTCGGTGTATTCAATCATCCCGCCATTGTGATGTCTTTTCTCTGCCAAGACTTCCATCTTGCGCCAGTCTGCTGTATGGTGGCCCCGTAAACAACTGTGCTGGAGGCATTTGATGGCCAAGCGTTTGTTGTCCCAGCCCCTGGGCGGGCATCTGATTCCCTCACCGGGCCTGTTGGAGGCGCCGGTCCTGGACCTGATGTGCTCGCACTTTGTCTTGACCCTGGCTGCGCGCCAAGGATCCGGCCTGAATGTGCGCCGCGATTTCAACGGCATTGTGGGTCTGGCCGGGCGCCACCTGGTCTGGCCCGTATCCGTGTTGTCGCGCTTGCGTGAGTTCCTGGCCCGGCGCTGTGTCAGCAATGAACTGTGGCGTGGACACGAAGCACTGGATGCCACCGAATTCCTGGCCCGCCACGGCGCGTGGCGCGGGCCGTATGACGAAGCCACACTGTATTTTTTCCTGGACGAATATGCCAAAGACCAGCCCAAGGACCTGATCTCGGTATTGACGGTGACCGGTGAATGGCTGCGCCATTCGTTGCGGCGCCAATCGACGCTGGTCGAAAAGAACATCAATGCGCTGGCCGGTCTGCTGCAACTCAACAAGGCCGAGCGTGCGCTACTCTTATATGGCACGCTGGCGCGTTACCAACGCGACATGCGCAGCATCCTGGTCGAATTCAAGGTCAACAACGCGCCGGAAGCCTATGCGGCAATAGCTGAAGTGGCCGGGGTCAACCCGGACCAGGTGGCCGAGGCCCTGCGCGCGGGCTCCCGGTTGGAACGCATCGGCCTGGTCGAAAACCTGATCTCCGAACACAACATCACCGACCTGGCCGACCTGATGAAGGTCAGCGAAAAACTGCCCCCCGTGCTGATGCGCCAGTACCGCGACCAGGCGGAGCTGATGGCCGTATTCACGCGTCTGTCGACCAAAAGCACGCTGGGACTGGACGATTTTGCGTTTGTCGCCGAAGACGCGCAGGTGATGTGCAACCTGTTGGCCAATGCCGTGGCCCGCAAGGAGCTAGGGATCAACGTTCTGCTGTACGGACCGCCCGGCACCGGCAAGACCGAGCTCGCCAAAGTGGTGGTGCAAGCCGCCGGTCTGGAGCTGTTTGAAGTGGAATACGCCGACCGTGACGGCAACTCCCTGAGTGGCCGGGACCGCTACCGTTCGCTGCAGATCGCCCAGGTCTTCCTTAAAGGCAGTGCGCAGGCTGCCTTGCTGTTCGACGAAGTGGAAGACGTCTTTCCCCCCATTTCTAACGAAGCGGCCCAGTGGATGGCCAGGGCCGACGCCACGGCCACACCGCCCAGTGGCAGCGTCAGCGGCAAGGCCTGGGTCAACCAGGTGCTCGAATCCAACGTCGTGCCCACCATCTGGGTAACCAACCGCATCGAGCAGATCGACCCGGCGTTTCGGCGCCGCTTTGCCTACCACCTGGAGCTCAAGTCACCTCCCCCGGGCGCCCGGGAAGAGCTGGTGCGCAGAACCCTGACCGGCGTGGAGGTATCCGATGGTTTCGTGGCGCGCCTGGCCCACCGCAAAGGGCTGACTCCTGCCCAGATTCGCACTGCGGTCCGGTTCGCCGGGCTGGCCCGCACGGACGGCCCCGACCCGGCCCCTCCCAACCTGGAGTCGCTGATTGAGCGGCAGCTCAAGAATGCCGACCAGGCACTGGGGAACCGGGCCCAGGACGGTGCACGCCAGCTGGCTGCCAGCCACTACGACCCCAACCTGCTCCACGTGGAAAGCCGCTTCGAGATCCCGCGCGTGGTGCAGGCGTTGCAGGCCCGCGGCCACGGAACCCTGTGTTTCTACGGCCCGCCCGGGACCGGCAAGACGGCACTGGCCGAACATATCGCCACCACGCTGGCCCAGCCGCTGCATGTGCGCCAGGCCAGTGACCTGATGAGCAAGTATGTGGGGGAAACCGAGCAGAACATGGCCGCCATGTTCCGCGAGGCTGAGACCGAAAACGCGATTTTGCTGCTGGACGAGGCCGACAGCTACCTGCAGGACCGCCGGGGCGCGCAACGCAACCACGAGGTCAGTGAAGTCAACGAGATGCTGCAGGGCATGGAGCGATTCCACGGTATTTTCATCTGCACCACCAACCTGATGGACCGCATCGACCAAGCAGCCCTGCGCCGGTTTACGTTCAAAATCCAGTTCAAACCCCTGACCCGGGCGCAGCGCCAAACCCTGTTTGTGACTGACGCCTGCGGGGGAGACGCCAGCCGGCTGGCGCCGGACCTGGAAGGCCGCCTGTCCCGTCTGGACCAGCTGTGCATCGGCGACTTTGCGGCGGTCCAGCGGCAGGCGACCATTCTGGACGTACACATGGATCCGGCCGAGTTTCTGGAGCAGCTCGAAGCCGAGCACCGCATCAAACCCGAGGTGCGGGAAGCCCGCGGAATGGGCTTTTTTCAGTAGCCCGCCTGCCACCCGACCGCAAATTGTTGGCGGTCTGTCAACCGTTTTACCGGGTCATCCGTCATATCTGCATGCGGATGCCATCAAACGCCGGCCCGTTGGATTAAGGCCCGGCGACCTTGAAAGTGTCCATTTTTATTCATTTTGACCTGTTGATATGAACAAAGAGACGATCAAGGTACCTGAAAAAGGCACTTACCAATGGCAACTGTTTGACTACTGGTCCGACGAATTCCGCCAAACCAATGCCGACCACTCGGCCTATATCGCGCTCAATTTTGCCGGTGTGCTGGATGCCTGCCGCAGCAAGTTGCAGTCTCTGATCCAGCACCACAAACAGCATGTATGCGACGCCAAGGGTGGAAAACGCCACAGCCGCGCCATTGCCCGCCTGCAAAACACGATGTCTGGCGCCGCGCTGTCGTACGAGACCTGCTTTCGCCAAGGGTCCGCGGCCTAAGTCAACGACACGACGCGCAGAACCTCCTGCGCGTACGCTTCCAGTTTCTTCGCCCCGATGCCGCTGATACCTTGGAGGTCGTCCAGGGTTTGCGGGGCCCGTTTGGCAATGGCCGCCAGCGTGGCATCATGAAAAATCACATAGGCGGGCAGATTGTGCTCACGCGCCACCTCGGCGCGCCAGGCCTTCAGTGCGGCATAACGCACCAAACCCTCCCCATCCAACGCAATCGGCGCCTTGACCACGGCAGAACCGGCACCCGGACGTTTACTCTTGCGGCTGACCGGCGTTGATACCGATTCCCGCAGCTGCACTGGCACCTCGCCGCGCAGCACGGCGCGGGACTGCTCGGTCAGCTGCAGGGTATTGAAGGCCTGCGCGTCCACCGCCACCGCGCCCAGCGCAATCAGCTGGCGCAACACGCCCCGCAGCTGGATTTCGCTGAAATCGGCGCCAATGCCAAATGTGCTCAAGGATGTGTGTCCGTGCTGGGTGACCTTTTCGGTGGTCTTCCCCCGCACGATGTCCATCACATGGCCGGCCCCAAACGACATGCCGCTGGACTGCTGGATGCGGTAGATGGTGCTGAGCAGCTTGCGCGCGGCGTCCGTGCCGTCCCAGACTTCAGGCGGGTTCAGGCAGTTGTCGCAGTTCTGGCACCTGTAGGTCGGACCGTCACCCAACTGCTCCCCAAAATACGCCAGCAGCCGCACCCGGCGGCAGTCGGTGGCTTCGGCCAGGCCCAGCAGGGCGTCGAGCTTGCCACGCAGGCCCTGCTTGAATTCCTCGCCGGCCGGGCTCTCGTCGATCATGCGGCGCTGGTTGACCACATCCTGCAGGCCATAGGCCATCCAGGCATAAGCTGGTAATCCGTCGCGTCCGGCACGGCCGGTTTCCTGGTAGTAGCCCTCGATGTTCTTGGGCATGTCCAGATGGGCGACAAAGCGTACGTCGGGCTTGTCTATACCCATGCCGAAGGCGATGGTTGCCACCATGACCACGCCGTCTTCACGCAAAAAGCGGTTCTGGTGGTCCTGGCGCACCTTGTTGTCCAGCCCCGCGTGGTAGGGCAAAGCATGGATGCCCGCGTCCACCAGGGTCTGCGCCACGTCTTCCACGCGTTTGCGCGACTGGCAGTACACGATACCGGCATCGCCCTCATGCTCGCGCTCGATGAAGCGCAGCAATTGCTGCACGGCCTCGCGCTTTTCCACGATGGTGTAGCGGATGTTGGGTCTGTCGAAGCTGCTGACAAAGGCCCGCGCCTCCTGTAGCTGCAGGCGCTCCAGGATGTCGTCCTGGGTCAGCGCATCGGCCGTGGCGGTCAGCGCCATGCGTGGCACACCGGCAAAGCGCTCGTGCAAAACCGTCAACGCCCGGTACTCGGGACGGAAGTCGTGCCCCCACTGGCTCACGCAATGGGCCTCATCGATGGCGAACAGGCTCAACTGGTGGCGGTCATAGAGAGAATCCAGCAGCGCCAGAAACCGGGGGTTGGTGACGCGCTCCGGTGCCGCGTACAACAGCGTGATGTCGCCGCGCAGCATGCGCTGCTCAACCTGGTAGGCCTCGTCGCTGCTCAGCGTCGAGTTCAAAAAAGCGGCGCTGACACCGGCCTCGTGCAGGGCCCCCACCTGGTCGTGCATCAGCGCGATCAGCGGTGAAATGACCAGCGTCACGCCGTGGCCCGCACGCTGGCGGGCGATGGCCGGAATCTGGTAGCACAACGACTTGCCGCCGCCCGTGGGCATCAGCACCAGCGCGTCGCCACCCTGGACCACATGCTCCACGATGGCTTGCTGGGGCCCGCGAAACTGCGCGTAGCCAAACACCTCTTGCAGGATGGCGTGGCAGGCCGGGCTGGCGGTCGGTAATTCGTTTGCTATCAAAATAGTAGCGCAGTATGCAATGTTTTCGAGGGCCAGCACCTCAAATCGCTATGAACGATTGGCGCTGAACCGGCGTAGAAGCCCTATTGTCGGGCATGGAGTCGCCATGGCTCCCTGTACGCGGCATCCGCCCTGCACTAAAATCCGGTCTTCCCAAGGAGCGCTGCAGCGACCGGGCACTGTGCACACAGTGTGCCAATGGTCGCCAGGCTTGGGTTTGTCAACCGCGCTCACTTGTCTAACGAGAAAGTGAGCCGCCGAATATGAAACCCGTTACCTACACCCGCGCCCAGGCCCTGCCAGGCATCCTGGCCCACCGCATCGCCATTCTGGATGGCGCCATGGGCACCATGATCCAGCGCTTCAAGCTGGGTGAGGCGCAGTACCGCGGCGAGGGCTACACCGGGCCTGGCAGCCAGGGTGATCGCTTCAAGGACTTCCCCCGGGATGTCAAGGGCAACAACGAGTTGCTCAGCATCACCCGCCCGGACGTCATCACCGACATCCATGAGCGCTACCTGGCCGCCGGTGCCGACCTGATCGAAACCAACACCTTTGGTGCCACCACCGTGGCCCAGGCCGATTACGACATGGCCGATCTGGCCGTGGAAATGAACCTCGCGTCGGCCCGGTTGGCGCGCGCCGCCTGCGACAAATTCTCCACCCCCGATAAGCCGCGTTTTGTGGCCGGCGCGGTCGGCCCAACGCCCAAGACGGCCAGCATCAGCCCCGATGTCAACGACCCCGGCGCCCGCAATGTGACCTTTGAGGAACTGCGCCAGGCCTACTATGAGCAGGTCAAGGCCTTGGTCGAGGGCGGCAGCGACGTGCTGCTGGTGGAAACCATTTTTGACACGCTGAACGCCAAGGCGGCGCTGTTTGCGATCGACGTATACTTCGAGGCCAGCGGCGAGCGCCTGCCCATCATCATCAGCGGCACGGTGACCGATGCCTCGGGCCGCATCCTGTCCGGCCAGACCGTGACGGCCTTCTGGCACAGCGTGCGCCACGCCCAGCCGCTGGCCATCGGCCTGAACTGCGCCCTGGGTGCGGCGCTGATGCGTCCCTATATTCAGGAGCTGAACAAGGTGGCACCCGACACCTTCATCAGCTGCTATCCGAATGCCGGCCTGCCCAACCCCATGAGCGACACCGGCTTTGACGAGACGCCAGACGTGACCAGCCGCCTGGTGCGCGAATTTGCCGCCGAGGGGTTGGTCAATATCGTGGGTGGCTGCTGCGGTACGACGCCGGACCACATTGGGGCGATTGCCCACGCGGTGGCCCCGTTGGCGGGGCGTTCGCTGCAGCGTAGTTTTTTCTATAAAGAAGCGGCTTAGGGGGGCCCCCACTCCCCCTGGGTGTTACCCCCACTCCCCCCAGCCCCCTCGCCCCGCCGGGCGAGGGGGAGCCAATGCGGACAGCCGATTTGGTTGCTGCGCGCCGAATACGGAATTACGGGCGGGGCGTTACCAACGTGGTTTGTGCTTGAAGATTTCACGCGTTGGAGTTCCGAGCGCCGGGGTCGGGGGGAGGGGCGGTTTGGCGGTTTGGCGGAGTGGGTATCAGTCTATCTGGCCGATAGCCCTCGTGGAATATGCGCCAACAGCTATCGTTTATGTAGCAACAGTGCCGCCCGGCGCTCGGAACTGCAACTACCGAATTCTGCGCACGAAGTAACAGTGGCAACCTCACGCCAGTAATCCCGTATCCGGCGCAACACCATCAAATCGGCTGTTAAAGCTCCCCCTCGCCCGGCGGGGCGAGGGGGTTGGGGGGAGTGGGGGCTCTCCCGAAAAAAGCGGGGATTCCTACCGGACCGGTGGCACCAGCGAGCGGTCAATCTCCAACTGCATCGCTTTGGCCAGCTTGGCGTACAGGCGCAGCTTGCGGGCGTTGTCCCGCAGGCGCTCCGCCAGCCGTGCGGCAATGGCCAGCAGCAGCTTGGCGCCAATACGGGGCTCGTCGTTGATCAGCGCCTGCAAAGCATCCCGCGTGAGGATGGCGCACAGGGAATCGGTGCCGGTGGTGCATGACGCCGAGCGGGGCTCCTTGTCGACCAGCCCCACCTCGCCGACCAGCGCACCGGGCCCCAGCACGCTGATGGTCAGTGGTTCGGTGCGGCTCACGGTCACGCTTTCCACCACGATTTCGCCCTCCAGCAGCAGTGCCATGAAACCTTCGTCGACCGCATCGCCTTCGCGAATGAAGGTGGTTTCAGCCGGGATAAAGCGCGGCGTCATATAGCCCACTACCACGCGGGCTTCCTCCAGCGTCAGATGGATGAGCGCATTGGGCGCCGTCAGCAGCTCGGCCGCCGTTTCGAAGGCGCGGGCATGCGCATGTGTGGGGTTGCTTGCGTCAGAGTTCATGACCTTGGTGTCCGCCTCTTTGCCCGGCAGACGACGGCTGCACTGTGGCAATGGTTGTGATGGTAAACCACCATGGCGCACGCGGCGCGCCGGTTCTCCCTTAAAATTGCGGCATCCAAGGAGCGTTGCAGCGGTCACACAGTGGTCCCGTCAGGCTTGGATGTCCCAACGACGCTCACCTGCCCGTGTTTTGTTACAGGTGAGATGCATGTCCTCTATTCCTACTACTGTTGCCCCCATGATGCTGTCCGGTCTGGAGCCGGTCACCGTCGATGGCAATTCCCTGTTCGTCAACATTGGCGAGCGCACCAATGTGACGGGCTCCAAGGCCTTCGCCCGCATGATCCTGAACGGCGACTTCGAGCAGGCCCTGGCCGTGGCGCGCCAGCAGGTGGAAAACGGCGCCCAGGTCATCGACATCAACATGGACGAGGCCATGCTGGACAGCCAGGCGGCCATGGTGCGTTTTCTCAATTTGATAGCGTCCGAGCCCGATATTTCGAGGGTTCCGGTCATGATCGACTCGAGCAAGTGGAGCGTCATCGAGGCCGGCCTGCGCTGCGTGCAGGGCAAGGGCATCGTCAATTCCATCAGCATGAAGGAGGGTGAGGAAGCCTTCCGCCACCAGGCCAAGCTGGTGCGCCGCTACGGTGCCGCCGCCGTGGTCATGGCCTTTGACGAAAAGGGCCAGGCCGACACCTACGCCCGCAAGATCGAGATCTGCGAACGCGCCTACCGCATTCTGGTCGACGAAGTGGGTTTCCCGGCTGAAGACATCATCTTTGACCCCAACATCTTCGCCATCGCCACCGGCATCGAGGAACACGACAACTACGCGGTGGACTTTATCGAGGCCACGCGCTGGATCAAGGCCAACCTGCCAGGGGCCAAGGTGTCCGGCGGCGTGTCCAACGTGAGCTTCTCCTTCCGCGGTAACGACCCGGTGCGCGAGGCCATCCACACCGTATTTTTGTACCACGCGATTGCCGCCGGCATGGACATGGGCATCGTCAATGCCGGCATGGTGGGCGTGTACGACGACCTGGAGCCCGTGTTGCGCGAGCGGGTCGAAGACGTGGTGCTGAACCGCCGACCCGACGCCGGTGAGCGCCTGGTCGAGATTGCCGAGACCGCCAAGAGCGGCGCCAAGGACGAGAGCAGAAAGCTGGAATGGCGCGGCACGCCCGAGGCGCCGGCGTCGGTGGCCCAGCGCCTCTCCCATGCCATGGTGCACGGCATCACCGACTTCATCACCGAGGATACCGAAGAGGCCTACCGCGAGGTCCTGGCCAAGGGCGGGCGCCCGCTGCACGTCATCGAAGGCCCGTTGATGGACGGCATGAACATCGTCGGTGACCTGTTTGGCCAGGGCAAGATGTTCCTGCCACAGGTGGTCAAGAGCGCGCGGGTCATGAAGTCCGCCGTGGCCCACCTCATTCCCTACATCGAGGAAGAAAAGCGGCTGGACGAGGCCGCCGGGCGCGACGTCAAGACCAAGGGCAAGATCGTCATTGCCACGGTCAAGGGCGACGTGCACGACATCGGCAAGAACATCGTCACCGTGGTCCTGCAGTGCAACAATTTCGACGTGGTCAACATGGGCGTGATGGTGCCCTGCCACGAAGTGCTGGCGCGTGCCAAGGTCGAGGGCGCCGACATCATTGGCCTGTCGGGCCTGATCACGCCCAGCCTGGAAGAGATGCAATACGTTGCCGGCGAGATGCAGAAGGACGACTACTTCCGCATCAAGAAGATCCCGCTGCTGATCGGCGGCGCCACCACCAGCCGCGTGCACACCGCCGTGCGCATCGCGCCGCACTATGACGGCCCCGTCGCCTACGTGCCCGACGCGTCGCGCAGCGTGGGCGTAGCGCAAAGCCTGCTGGGCGACGGCGCCGCCCAGTTCATCGACGAGCTGAACCAGGACTATGCCCGCGTGCGCCACCAGCACGCCAACAAGAAGCAGACCCCGATGTGGACGCTGGACAAGGCCCGCGCCAACAAGACCGTGGTGGACTGGCGCACCTACACGCCGACCAAGCCCAAGTTCATTGGTCGCAGGGTGTTCAAAAATTTTGACCTGGGCGAGCTGGCCAAATACATCGACTGGGGTCCCTTCTTCCAGACCTGGGACCTGGCCGGCCCGTTCCCTGCTATCCTGGATGACGCGGTCGTCGGCGCCGAGGCCAAGCGCGTCTTTGCCGACGGCCAGGCCATGCTGAAAAAAATTGTCGACGGCCGCTGGCTCACCGCCAACGCCGTCGTCGCCCTGTACCCGGCCAACAGCGTGGACGAGGACGACATCGCCTTTTACACCGACGAATCCCGCACCGAGCGGGCCCTGACCTGGTACGGCCTGCGCCAGCAGACCGAGAAGCAGGTGGTGGACGGCGTGCAGATGCCCAGTCGTTGTCTGGCCGACTTTGTGGCGCCGCGGCATGCTATGCATTCAGTAGCTACACAGGTAGATTCCACGAGGGCTAGTGGCCAAAATGGCTCAGAGGTTTTGGACTACGCCGGTCTTTTCGCCGTCACTGCCGGTATTGGTGCCGACAAGCGCGCCCAGGCCTTTGAGGCCGCGCATGACGACTACTCGTCCATCCTGCTCAAGTCGCTGGCGGACCGACTGGCCGAGGCCTTTGCCGAGGCCCTGCACCAGCGTGTGCGCACCGACCTGTGGGGCTATGCGGCGCAGGAGGCACTGGGCGCAGAGGCCCTGATTGCCGAGCAATACCAGGGCATTCGCCCGGCCCCCGGCTACCCGGCCTGCCCGGACCACAGCGTCAAGAAAGACATGTTTGCGCTGCTGCAGTGTGAGGAAGTCGGCATGGGCGTGACGGAAAGCCTGGCCATGACCCCAGCCGCCAGCGTCAGCGGCTTCTACATCGCCCACCCGGACAGCACCTACTTCAGCGTCGGCAAGATTGGCGACGACCAGCTGCAGGACCTGGCGCAGCGGCGCCACATGAACCCCAGCGAATTGCAGCGCCTGCTGGCGCCGAATTTGTAGGCAAAAAAAGAGCGCCACTGGGGCGCTCTTTTTTTTGCCTTGTTTTAGGCTAGATCAGCAACCGGTTACCACGGGCGGAGAAATAGCGGCGGGCACGATGGCTGAAGCTGCTTGGGTGTAGATAAATTGGCAGTTGGCTGGATCAGCTGCTCCAATCGGTTGAACCGTCAGAGTGGTCGCAGCGGCAGTCAAGGTGTAATCCTGCACTTTGACACCGGCAGCAGCAGCAATCGTGGCAGCGTTAGGGTAACCAAAAACAAGTGTTACCGGCACTCCCTCTGACGTTTGAGCAGCTAACCCGTCGACCAGAAATTTGCCATGGGACATGGCCATCGCCGACGCAATAGCCCCTTGCGCGCCATACAGTTTTGCCTTACGAGCATCGATCTGCAAATCAACATATTTAGGCAGCGCAATGGCCGCCAGAATGCCCAAAATCACAATGACCATCACCAATTCGATGATCGTAAAACCGGTTTGTTGTTTGCGTGCCATGGGGTGTCTCCTGGTGTCGGGAGTTGCAGTATATCGCCAGCACCCATGAGGGGTATGTGCGTGAGGACACGGAAAACCCTTTATCTGCTTGCTTTGCGCGCTATCAATTTTGAATTGACGGCGGTAGACCGCATCCGGTTTACCGCCGGTTACACATTGGAAGGCGTTTGGGCGCGGCGCGTGTGCGCCTCTGTCGGGTTGGCTGCGTTGTAAGGGTTCATCTAGAAGGATCCCTTATGTCGACGACCCCCCTGTACTCCACTGGCCAAGTTCAGACCGCTCCCAACCGCTGGTTGTGGGCGGCGGTTGGCGCCTTGGGCGCCACCGTGCTGGCCCTCGGCGTGGCGCTGGTGCAAATGCGCTCCGCCCCAACACCCTCGTCCACGCCTGAGGTTGCCGTGCCGGCACTGAACGCGCCTGCGGTGGCGACTGCCAGTTCGCCAGCGCCTATCGCTGCGCCAGTTGCCTCAACGTCAAATGAGCCTGTAGCCCCCTTAAAACATGCCCCTATCACTACCAAAAAGATAGCATCCAAGAGCGTGGCGCCTGCTGCGCCAACCGCCGCGCAAACACAGCCCGTGGCAGTGGCCACCCCCATGCCACCTCCACCTCCCCGTGTCATCTGCGCCCATTGCGGCACAGTAACCGCCGTCACCCCGATACAGCGCGATGGCGCCGGCAGCGGGGCCGGTGCAGTGGCAGGCGCCGTGCTGGGCGGGCTGCTGGGCAACCAGGTGGGCGGTGGCACGGGCAAGACCATTGCAACCGTGGTCGGTGCGGTCGGTGGTGGTTACGCCGGCAACACCGTTGAAAAGCGCATGAAAAAGGAAACCGTGTACCACATCGACCTGCGCATGGAAGACGGCAACACCATGCGCCTGGAGCACCCTAGCCCGTTGTCGGTCGGTGCCCATGTGACCGTGAACAACGGCGTTATCACCCCGTAACGCCCGCCAGCTTCCTGCGGTGACGCGCGACGGGCGCGTCTGTCGCCTCGCCTGAGGTCGGCCATGGGTTTTCGATAGGTGGTTCTTGCGCCGCGTGCTATTATTTTTGCCTACACGCACAAGGAACAAGCGCATGAACATGGCAGCTAGCGCGCCCAGCGCGCCGGACGCTCCACGCCCGGCACCGGGCCGTCCTGAGAAACTGCGTCTGGGCGATGTACTGGTGCAACAGCGCCTGATCTCACAAGAGCAGTTGCAACAAACCCTGGATCTGCAGCGCACCACCGGCAAGAAGATGGGCCGACTCCTGATCGAGACCGGCATCATCACCGAAGAACTGCTGGCCAACGGGCTGGCGCGCCAGCTGCGCATTCCCTTCGTCAACCTCAAGACATTTCCGTTCCGCGCCGATGTGGTCAAACTGCTGCCCGAATCCGCCGCACGCCGCTTCAAGGCACTGGTGCTGGAAGACAAGGGCGACACGCTGCTGGTGGCGCTGGGCGACCCGCTGGACCTGTTTGCCTTTGACGAACTCAGCCGCATTCTCAAACGCAATATCGCTATTGCGGCGGTGCCCGAGAGCGGCCTGGTGCCCGCGTTTGACCGCCTGTACCGGCGCACCGAAGAAATCAGCGGCCTGGCCCGCGCCCTGGAAAAAGACCTGGGCGATGCGGTCGACTTTGGCGAACTGACCGCCACCGTGGGCCTGGAAGGCGCGCCCGTGGTGCGCCTGCTGCAGTCCCTGTTTGAAGACGCCACGCAAGTGGGTGCCTCCGACGTGCACATCGAGCCGCAGGAAGACGGCTTGCAGGTGCGCGTGCGCGTGGATGGCGTACTGCAGGTGCAGACCCAGGCCGACAAGCGCATCGGTGCGGCGCTGGCCCAGCGGCTCAAGCTCATGGCCGGGCTGGATATCTCCGAGAAGCGCCTGCCGCAGGACGGCCGCTTCAGCGTGCGCATCAAGGAGAACACGATTGACGTGCGTCTCTCCACCCTGCCCACCGTCTATGGCGAAGCGGCCGTCATGCGGCTGCTCAACCAGGGCGCAGGTATGCGCCGTCTGGACAGCATTGGCATGCCCGACGCCATGCTCAAACGCTTTCGCGAAGTGCTGGGGCGCAGCGCCGGCATGGTGCTGGTCACCGGGCCTACCGGCTCGGGCAAGACGACCACGCTGTACGCGGCGCTGGCCGAGATCAATGCAGCCGAGCTCAAAGTCATCACGGTTGAAGACCCGATCGAATACCGCCTGCCGGGTCTGTCGCAGGTGCAAGTCAATGACAAGATCGAATTGACCTTTGCCCGGGTGCTGCGCGCCGTGCTGCGCCAGGACCCGGACGTGGTGCTGGTCGGCGAAATGCGGGACGCCGAGACCGCCGAGATTGGCATGCGCGCCGCCATCACCGGCCACCTGGTGCTATCCACGCTGCACACGCGCGACGCCATGAGCACGCCGTTTCGTTTGCTGGACATGGGCGTGCCACCGTTCATGGTGTCGACATCGCTGCAGGCGGTGATCGCCCAGCGGTTGGTGCGCCTGAACTGCAAGGAATGTGCTGCGCCACACAAGCCTTCGCCCCAAGAACAGGGATGGCTCGACACCTTGCTGGCGGAGGGCGAAACCGCCTCCCCCAAGCGCGGCATGGGTTGCTCGGCCTGCAATGGCACCGGCTACTCCGGGCGCCAGGGCGTGTATGAACTGCTGGAGATGGACGCCGAACTGACCCAGGCCGCGTCGCACTCCGACCCCGCCGCCTTCATGCGCACCGCGCGCGAACGCATGAAGGGCCAAACCATGGCGTTTCATGCACTGGAGCTGGTCCGCCAGGGCAAGACCTCCCTTGCTGAGGCCCTGCGCGTCGGCTTTGATGTGGGCGACTCGGACGCGGAGACTTAAACCCCCATGGCAGTCTTTGAATGGCGGGGCCGCAACAACCGGGGTGAAGCCGTCGACGGCCAGTTGGAGGCGATGACCGAAAACGGGGTTGCCGACCAGCTCAAGACCATAGGCGTCACGCCAGTGCATATTGCGCTGGCCAAAGTTCAAGTCGAGGAAGCGACCGAAAACTGGTTTGCCCGCCTGAACCGCAAACCGGTGGTGGACGAAGACCTGATGGTCTTCTCGCGCCAGATGTACACGCTGAACAAGGCCGGTGTGCCGATTCTGCGGGCCTTCTCGGGCTTGCAGGCATCGGCCACCAAGCCGGCCATGGTCGATTTGCTGAAGGACATCCGCTCCAGCCTGGACCAGGGCCGAGAACTATCGGCCGCCATGGCGCGGCATATTGACCTGTTCGGCGGCTTCTATATCTCAATGATCAAGGTGGGCGAAATGACCGGCCGGCTCACTGAGGTGTTTTTGCGCCTGAACGAACACATGGAGTTTGAGCGCGACGTGCGTGAGCGCATCAAGCAGGCCACACGCTATCCCATTTTTGTGATCATTGCCATGGTCATTGCCGTGATCATTTTGAATATCTTTGTCATCCCCGTCTTTGCCAAGGTGTTTGCGGGTTTTAACGCGCAGTTGCCCCTGATCACGCGCGGGCTGCTGGGGTTTTCTGCCTGGATGATCAAGTGGTGGCCGCTGCTGATTGCTGCGGGCGTTGGGGCCGCAATCGCCGTGCGCGCCTACCTGCGCACCACCGAGGGCCGCTACCGCTGGGATTCACGCAAGCTCAAATTGCCCATCATCGGCGAGATCATCCTCAAGGCCACGCTAGCCCGGTTTGCCCGCAGCTTTGCGCTCTCCAGCCAAAGTGGCGTGCCCTTGGTGCAAGCCCTGACCGTGGTGGCGCAGACGGTGGACAATGCTTTCATCGGGTCGCGCATTGAGCAGATGCGCGATGGTATTGAACGCGGCGAGAGCATCTCGCGCTGCGCGGCCGCAACGGGGGTCTTCACGCCCGTGGTATTGCAAATGATCAACGTGGGCGAAGAAACCGGCGAGCTGGACAACCTGCTGTTTGAGATTGGCGGCATGTACGAGCGCGAGACGGACTACAACATCAAGGGCTTGTCTGCCGCCATTGAACCCATTTTGCTGGCGGTCATTGGCGTATTGGTGCTCTTGCTGGCCTTGGGCGTATTCCTGCCCTTGTGGAACC
Source organism: Rhodoferax sp. (assembly GCA_030645355.1). Classification (GTDB taxonomy): domain Bacteria; phylum Pseudomonadota; class Gammaproteobacteria; order Burkholderiales; family Burkholderiaceae_C; genus Allorhodoferax. Next base: position 129,432 of record JAUSNJ010000127.1, read on the forward strand.
TGGGGCAGGCTGCCATGGGCAAAGGCGGCGGCTAGGTCTATGCCGGCGGCAAGCCCCTGGGTGAATCATCGCCTGCTGGAGTGGGCGCTGGTTACCGCGGTGCTGGTCACATTGATTTGGGCGTTTGAACGCCAGGTGGCAGTTGTGCAGGGGCAAGCCGAAAGACTCACTGTGCAACTGACCCTCAAAGCCTTGCGCGATACCCTGACCCTTGAGCACCTGCTGAGAACCACACGACCACCTCGCGCATCAACAGAGCCCACAACCCTCAATCCGTTTGCGCTGTTAGAGGGCACGCCCAACTTCGCCGGGAATGTGACGGTGGCAAACGTTGGCACGGTGTCGCCCGGCACTTGGGTATTCGACCCCGAATGTGGTTGCATCGGATACCGCCTGCGGTACCCGCAGGGACTGGAGCCGGCCCAGGAGGCCGACGCCATCTGGTTTCGGGTGGAAGCTGTAAACGGTGTTTTTCGCCTATTCCCCCGAGCCAACTACCGCTGGTTTGAGCAGGTTTTGCGCTGACGCAAGGCATGATTTGCGGCAAATTTGTGAACTAATTCATACATTTAGCACCTAAAGTTCATGCACAACTGGATATAGGAGGACTAGAATTTGGCGGTAAGTGCGATCTTTGCGGTCGTTGGTCCCGGGCTAGCCTGCCGGGTGCGGTGAGACATTCATTAAAAGGTGACTACTATGAAACAAAACCAAGGCGGTTTTACCCTGATTGAGTTGGTGATGGTGATTGTTATCTTGGGCGTGCTGGCGGCAACTGCGATTCCGAAGTTTATTGACTTGAAAAGCGACGCACGTCAGGCTGCGCTGGATGGTGTACGAGGTGCTTTGAGTTCAGCGTCTGCAATCAATTATGCGGCGCGAAGTGCCAACGCCGCCAAAGGTAACGCGGTGGCAAATTGCACGGATGTGGCAACTTCCATGCAAGGAGGCCTTCCAGCAGATTACTCCATTACCGCGGCAGCTGTGGCAGTCAACACGTCCGTCTCCTGCACGGTAAGCACTGTTTCAACACCAGTGCTTTCTGGAACCTTTACCGCAATAGGTATTTGAGCACTACAGATAGTTAAGGGGCTGGGGGTCGAATCTGTACTCATATGGGTGAAATGGCCCAGCTTGACCAGATAGCCGCCCACGGGCGGCTTTTCTTTTTCCGCCTCAAGACCTGAAGGTGCGCCAGTGCTTAGCCACAAGATTCCTCTGTACTTGTATCTGTACCCCACTCACAATTCAGCTAATGTAGTCTGAACATCAGAGGCCCTTGTGCGCAACATGGCAAACCTGTCGCAGTTGTCGAACTTCACCAAAGTAACAACTGCTGCTGCGCCCACGTTTGGAATGCGACAGCTCCCGATGCAAATACGGCATCGAGCGCGAGGCTTTACTTTGATCGAGCTGATCATGGTCATCGTAATCCTGGGCGTGCTGGCAGTGTTTGCCGCTCCCAAGATGTTTAACAACAGCACTTTTACGGGGCGAGGGCTGCATGATGAAACCTTGGCCCTGTTGCGCTTTGGGCAAAAGACCGCGATTGCGCAACGGCGCACCGTGTGCGTAACGGTGAATAGCACCGGCATCACCATGACCATGTTTGTGGACAATCCGGCGCCCGCCACGTGTAGCGCTGCGACCGCGGTTCAGGCACCACCACTCACTCCCCCCTTCACGCCCAAGGGAGGCACAGGATTGGCCGGTCCAGCAGCGCCCTTCCAATTCACTCCGCTGGGAAGTACGGACCAGGCAGCCGCGATCACCATCACGGTTGCCAATAGCACCCCCATCACCGTGGAGCCCGGCACGGGGTATGTCCATGATTAATTTCCGTCAGCGCGGATTCACGTTGATCGAACTCATCATGTTTATCGTGATTGTGGGCGTCGGGGTTGCGGGCGTCTTGTCGGTCTTCACCACCGGCGTCAAGAACAGTGCCGATCCGATGGTGCGCAAACAGGCGCTGTCCATTGCAGAGTCGCTGTTGGAGGAAATTCTGCTAAAGGATTTCGTAGACCCCAATGGGGGAACCAATGGGGTTTCTACTTGTACCTTGGCCGCCGGTACCAACCGATCCCTTTGGGATGACGTGTGCGACTACAACACGCACACATCCACCGGCATCAGAGATGTGCAGGGGAATAGCGTTGCCAGCCTGGCCAGCTACAGTGTCCTGCCAGCGGTTGCGGTCACCACGGTAACCGTGGGTGGCGTGAACCTCAAGCGTGTTGAAGTTTCCGTTACGGACACCCAAAACAATGTGATCAGCATTGTTGGGTATCGGGGTAATGATCGCTAAAGGGCGACTTCGGATGAAGCCTTTTTCAACTTCTCCAGCAAGACAACGGGGCTTTACGCTCGTTGAGTTGATCATGGTCATCGTGCTCATGGGTGTGATCGGCGGAATCATGTCGGTCTTCATGCGCGGCCCGATTGATGCCTACTTCAGTAGCGCGCGACGCGCTGCGCTGACGGATGTGGCCGATACCACCGTGCGCCGCATCGCCCGTGATTTGCGCCGGGCGCTTCCCAACAGCATTCGGACCAACGCCACATGCGCGAACAGTCTCGAATTCATACCCACCAAAACCGGAGGCAGATACCGGGTGGATGGCACCAATGCTCTTACATTCAGTGCACCGGTGACAACATTCAATATGTTGGGTGACAGCGCGACGTTTGCAGGTGCTGCCTTGCCCAATGATCAGATCATCGCCGCCGGTGATCTGGTGGTGGTGTACAACCTTGGCATACCGGGCGCTGACGCCTATGTGGGAAACAACACGTCTCCCGTCACCTCGGTTGGCACGGTTAGCGCTGGTGAGACACCGATCAACATCACGTCCAGACAGTTTCCATTGGAATCCGGTAGCAACCGCTTCCACGTGGTTGCAGCCAACGAACAGATCGTGACCTATGTGTGCAATGGCTCCACCCTGTATCGCACCGCCACGGCCTCGATGACGGCACCAACCACTTGCACAGCCGGGTCCATCATTGCGACCAATGTCGATTGCGCAGGCACGTCTTTTGCCTTTTCACCAACAGACCTGCAACGCAATGCAATCGTCACCATGGTGCTGAGCATTCAGGACAGCACGGCAACTGAGACTGTCAATCTGCAGCACGAAGTGCACGTGGACAACACACCATGAAGCCATCACGAACCCAACAAGGCTTTGCAGCGATTGCGGCCATTTTTCTGATCGTCGCGCTCGCGGCCTTGGGCGGCTACATGGTGTCGTTTTCGAATTCACAGCAAATCACGTCGGCCCAGGATGTGCAGGGTTCGCGTGCCTATTGGGCGGCGCGGGCGGGGCTGGAGTGGGGCGTTGCCAACCACCTGGCGGCCGCGGCTTGCAGTGCCGCATCGACCGGCTTGGCCATTGAAGGATTTACCGTAACCGTGACATGCCGGATGGCTACGTATACAGATACCGGAATCACACCGGGTGTCGCGCCCAGAATATTCCAGTTTACGTCCACAGCAGTATCCGGCGGAGCGCCCGGTGGCATAGGTTACATAGAGCGCAGTGTGTCAACATCTTTGGAGATATAGCCGTGCACCAGCCCCTTCTGTATTTCAAGTTCGTACTGCGGTGCTTGGTCGGGTTGTGCTGGGCATGGTTGGGCCTGGCCGTTACGCCAGCCCAGGCACAAACCACCTATGCCTATCGCAACGACGTGTTTGCCTATGACACACCCTCTGGCGCCGCGACCAACGTGGCCTGGCATGCGAGTGGGGCTTCGCCCGCGTGCACAGGCTTCCCGTTGGGAGACGATGACTGGTCGGACATTGCGTTTCCTGGCGGCTTTACCTTCACGTTCGGCGGTGTCTCGTATTCCAGCGTGCGTGTCTATTCCAATGGCATGCTGGCCTTCCCCACCGATGTGTCGGGTTTCCACCGGGACTACACATCGCAGGCATTGCCAATCACGACCGTGGGCAACCCCGGGCCAACAGCCCCCTGCACCCTGAGTGCCGTGCCGAAAAACCTGATGGCTGCCTATTGGATCGACATCATCGCGGGCACCGCCACCGGAATTACCGGTGCCAACGTCAAGTATGAGTTGCTGGGTGTGGCGCCGAGCCGCCGCTTGGTCATTAGCTGGGACAACGTGGCGCTCTACGGCAATGCCGCTACACGCTATAGCTTCCAGGTTGCCCTGTTTGAAAGCACGCCTGGAGTCAATGGCAACTTCAGATACCAGTACACCACCGGTTCCACGACCGGATTGGGCGCCACCGTGGGCGTGCAGCTCACCACCACCGATTACACACAGTACGCCTACAACCAGAACTTCATTGACACGACTGTCGGTACCGCCGTGCTGTGGTATCCAGCCAACCAGTTGGCGACCAAGGTTGCGGAATACCGCTTCGACGAAGGTGCCTGGACCGGCGCCGCGGACGAGATCAAGGACACCTCTGGCAACAGCCAGCATGCGTCACGCGTTGGCCTTGCCGCCAGTGTCGCGCCCGGCCTCTTCCCCGGGGGCAAGCTGTGCCGGGGTGGCAGCTTTCCGCTCAATACCTTGAACACCGTCATTGGCGCAGTGGCCACACCCGTCACCCCTGGCAACCAGGGTGCGATTGATTTCTGGTTCAACTCGAATGTTGCCTGGAACGCTGCGGGTTCTGCTGCGATGCTGCTGGATGCCACCACCGTGGCCAACCGCCCGTTCTTCCTGATGAAGTCCGCAACCGGAGCACTCACGTTCCGCGTGACCGACACCGCAGGGACCAGCGTCACCGCAACTGCCCCAGTCAAAACCTTCGCGGCCAATACCTGGCACCACGTCGGTATTGCCTGGAACATGCGCGCGGGCACCAACCAGACGGTTTTGCAGATTTTTCTGGATGGCGTTCTGCAAAACGGAGTCCCCACGCGGGGCACCACCAATGGCTTCATGCCCGGGCTGAGCACCGTCTACGTTGGCGACAACCGCACGTCGGGCATTACCCCCACCGGCGGCACGCCCAACAGCGCCAACGGCAGCATAGACGAGGTCTATGTCTATGGCGTAGAAATCAGCGCGCCCCAGGCCTTGGCCGACATGAACCTGACCCGGTCTTCATGCACCTCGCTGGACCACTTCCATATCGTTCACGACGTAACAACCGCCAGCTGCACCGCACCCGCCAACATCACCATTGAAGCGCACGACTCAACGCACGCCTTGTTCACACTGGCGGGCACCAGCATGAATCTCAGCACCACGCCCGCCCGTGGCACCTGGTCCGATGTGGCGGGAGGTGCCATTAACTCGCTGACATCCGTCGTAGCAGGGGGCGGCACCGCGAGCTATTCCTTTGCCAATGAAAGCAGCGTCACATTCGGCTTGAGCGACAACCTGACCGGTTCCCTGAACATCAACGTCGCGTCAGGCACCATCACCGAGCACTCCAACGCGGCAGCATCATGCGTAGCCAGCGACTACACCAACGGGACCGTCACCACGTGTGATGACAGCCGCGCGTTTGTGTGCGCTGTGCCTTTTGGGTTCAACTGCGTGGAGAGCGGAGCCGCCGCGCTGACTGGACATCTCTACACAAAACTGGCGGGTACGGCATTCGCCTTTGATGTGGTGGCGTTGAAAGATACCAACAGCGACGGCACGGCGGATGCGGTGGATACGGCATATGCCTCCGGGGCGAATAAGGACGTCACCGTGGAGCTGGTGGATGGGTCGGGGGCGACCGCATGTGCTTCCCGCACGGCAATCACTCCTGCGGTCAACCAGACATTGACCTTTACCAAGGTCGGTCAGCCCACGGACCTGGGACGCAAAAGCACTGCGGCCATGACCGTGACCAAGGCGTACCCGGATTTGCACTGCCGCGTGACGGACGCCAACCAGGCACCAAGCATTGTCAGTTGTTCTACTGACAATTTTTCAGTACGCCCGTCGGCGGTTAGCTTGGTCACCACGGCCACTGCTGTTGCGCCATCGTCGACGGCCACACCGACCATCAAAGCGGGCGCCAACTTCAACTTGCAGGCCACGACCAGCACGGGCACCAACTATGCAGGAACCTTGACCCGGGATGCCACCAAGCTGACGGCCCAGATCACGTCGCAGGATACCTCTGTAGCCCCCGGTGGCACCGTAGGTACCCTCGGCCCCGCCACGCTGATCGGGAACGCGGCGGCCGTCAACGCCACCTACTCCGAAGTGGGTTACCTGTATCTGGCTGCGGGCGCATACCGCGACGATAGCTACACCGCGGTGGATAGTGGCTCAGGCGATTGCGAGACCAGCACCGCCAGCGACGCCAACCTGTCAGACGTCGTAGCCAGCGGCAAATATGGCTGCAGCGTCGGCAACAAGACCGCCGTGTCTTTGGGCCGGTTTATTCCTGACCACTTCGACACCGCGGCCACCGGGCCACTGACCTGTGCGGTGACGGTGGGAACCCTCGGTGTTACCTCAGGGTCAACGGCGGTGACGGGCACCGGTACATCGTTTCTATCGGCCCTTTCGCCCGGCAACACGATTCAAATTGGCGGAGTGGAATACGTCGTAGCCGCGGTTCCCAGTGCCACCTCTTTGACTTTGTCCACACCCTATGCCGGGGCAACTGCGAGTGGCTTGGCTGTGAATGCTTGCCCGGCTGGGGGAATGGTCTACTCAGGCCAGGCCTTCAGCGCCCAGGTCAACGCCAGGAATTTGGCGGGCGCGCTTACGGCAAACTATGCCGGCAGTTTCGCCAAAGCAGTGACCTTGAGCGCAGGGGCTACCAAAGGCGGTACGGCGATTGCGACCACTGCGCCTGGCGGGACCATGTCTGCCAATGTGGCGGCGGCTTCTACTTTTACCAATGGTTCGAATGCTGCGTCACTGGCCGCACCCGTCTTCACATTCGCCACCGCCCCGACACTGCCGACCAGTGTCTTTGTCCGTGCGACCGACACCGACGGCGTGGTGTCATTGCGCGCACCTGCTGCGACTTCGGTCGAAGGCGGCGTCAAGGTGGTGAGTGGCCGCATCCGGATACCCAATGCCTACGGTTCCGAGCGCTTGCCGCTGCCCATGACCGCAACCGTGCAGTACTACAACGCTGGGGCCAATTGGGTGACCAGTGCGACGGACAGCATTAGCGCATTCAACAGCAATCTGACCGGTGCAGGCGGCAACGTCGTGGCCACCATCGTGAATGGCCTGGGCGGTGGGGTGGCGGTGGTCAGCCCGGGCCCTGTAACCGTGCTTGCAGGCGTCAGGACCTTCACCTTGGCCGCACCGGGTGCGAGCGGCAATGTCAACATCGCTCTCAATGCACCGATTTACCTGCCGAGCACAACCGGCCTCGCGACTTTTGGCATCTTTAGAAGCCCCCTGATCTACCGCCGCGAGAACTATTGATGCAATTAGGCGTCGAAATCGCCAGACAATGAACCAAAGCCCGTCAATCGGTGACATGATTGCGCCGACAGCTATTAAAATGAGAGCAGTTTTCCAATTGCTAGGTCGCCCATGATT